>CAZZFZ010000127.1:0-8127 GCA_964653835.1 uncultured Anaerolineales bacterium | reverse complement strand
AAAAAACGCATCTACAACTGGGCCATGCCCATCGGCTATCAGATGGCCGACCTGAACTTTCGCAAAGAAAAGCCCTCGGCGGGGATGAAATTCAAGTATTTCCTGGCGAACTGGCTGATGTTCCAGGAGATCAAAGATCACCTGGGTCTGCGCCACCTCAAACGCGCCTACACCGGCGGGGCTGCGCTCGGCCCGGATGTCTTCCGCTTTTTCCATGCCCTGGGCGTCAACCTCAAACAAATCTACGGCCAGACCGAGATCAACGGCATCGCCGTGGTGCACCGGGATGGCGACATCAAATTCCAGACCGTAGGGACGCCCATCCCGGAGACCGACATCAAGATAGACGAAAACGGAGAAATCCTGATGCGCTCCCCCGCCATGATGGTGGGCTACTACCGCAACCCCGAGGTCACCGCCGAAGCCATCAAAGATGGCTGGCTGCACTCCGGCGACGCCGGTTACTTTGACGAGGACGGCCATCTGATCGTCATTGACCGCGCCAAAGACGTGATGACCCTGCACGACGGCACCAAATTCAGCCCGCAGTTCATCGAAAACAAATTGAAGTTCAGCCCCCATATTAAGGAAGCGGTTGTGTTCGGCGGCGATTGGCCCTTCGTGAGCGCCATGATTAACATCGACTTCCCCAACGTGGGCAAATGGGCTGAAAACCACCACATCGCCTACACCACCTACACCGATCTGGCACAGAAGCCCGAGGTCTATCAACTGGTGCGCGAGCACGTCGCCCGCTCCAACGCCGATCTGCCGCCCGCAGCCCGCATCCGACGTTTTGTTCTGCTGCACAAGGAGCTGGACGCCGACGACGCCGAGCTGACCCGCACGCGCAAAGTCCGCCGCAAATTGATCGCCCAGCGTTACGAAGACATCATCTCCGCCCTCTACAGCCGCAACAACCACGTGGATGTGGATACCCCCATCACCTATCAGGACGGCCGCACGGTGAACATCCGTACCCGGCTGGCAATCGAGAACCTGGACACGGACGAGTAACCTATGGATCTGTTCATTCAGCTCACCCTGACCGGATTGACCAACGGCGCCATCCTGGCGATGGCCGCCCTCGGCTTCGTCTTGATCTTCAAGGCCAGCGACGTAATCAACTTTGCCCAGGGCGAGTTCCTGCTCGTTGGGGCGTATGTCACCTTTGCGATGCTCGCTCAGCTCGGGCTGCACTGGACCCTGGGGATGCTGCTCACCCTGGGGATCGCGGTAGCCCTGGGAGTGGCGGTTGAACGCCTGGTGCTGCGCCCGATGATCGGCGAACCGATCATCTCCGTGATTATGGTGACAATCGGCCTGAGCAGCCTGCTGAAGGCCATCGTCAGCGCCATCTGGGGCAATCAACCCAAAGCCTTTCCGCCGTTCATCCCCAGCCAGCCGGTGAACATCCTGGGCGCCACAGTGGGAGAGGATCGACTATGGGCGATCGCCATCGCCATCCTCATGCTGGGGATATTCTCCGTGTTCTTCCGCCGCTCGCGCGAGGGCATCGCCATGCGCGCCGTGGCCGACGACCAGCAGGCCGCCTTGAGTATGGGTATCAGCGTCAAGAAGATCTTCGCCTGGGCGTGGTCGATCGCCGCGGCCACCGCCGCCATCGGGGGAGCGCTGGTTGCCAACATCGTCGGCGTGGGGCCGGAACTGGCCGGTTTTGGGCTGCGCGTCTTCCCCGTGGTCATCCTCGGCGGGCTGGATTCCATCCCCGGCGCGATCATCGGCGGCGTGGTGATCGGCCTGCTGGAAGCCTACACCGGCGGCTACATCGGCCAGGGCCTCAATCAGGTTCTGCCGTTTGTCGTGCTAATCATCATCCTGATGATCCGCCCTTATGGCCTGTTCGGCCAGGAAATTATCGAACGCGTCTAAACGATTACCGGAGCAATTATGGATTCTGGAATCTTCCACACCACCTACGAGAAAGACATGGCGCTACGCCGCACGCCGGCGCAAAAAGTCCGCCTGGTCTTGCTGATTGCCTTCCTGCTGATCTTCCCCTTCTTCGCCAACCGGTATTACCTCACGCTGGCGAATCAAGTTGCCATCGCGGTGATCGGCGCCATCGGGCTGAACATCCTCACCGGCTACACCGGGCAGATCAGCCTGGGGCAGGGGGGTTTCATGGCGGTGGGGGCCTACTCGGCGGGGATTCTGACAGCGCGCCTGGGGATGCCGTGGTGGGCCTCCACCCTCGCGGCCTGTTTCATCACCGCGTTGGTGGGCACCATCTTCGGCATCCCTTCGCTGCGTCTCAAGGGGTTATACCTGGCGATCGCCACGCTCGCAGCGCAGGTCATCATCATCTGGGTGGTGATGCACTGGCGGGCGCTGACCGGCGGCGTGGACGCCCTGGTGGTCCCCGATCCGGTTTCGTTTGGCATTCGCATCAACAGCGATTTCAACTTCTACTGGGTGGCCTGGAGCGTTGTGGGCATCGTGACCATCGCCGCCGTTAACCTGTTCCGTACGCCCTACGGGCGCGCCTTCATCGCCATCCGCGATCAGGATATCGCTGCCTCGGTGATGGGGGTGGACCTGTTCAAGTACAAACTGCTGGCCTTCGCCATTTCATCCTTTTTGGTTGGGCTGGCCGGGGCATTGACCGCCCACTACCGCAACATCGTCACCTGGGAACGCTTCACCATTGACGTTTCGGTGCTGTACCTCGCCATGATTATCATTGGCGGCTTAGGCTCAATCACCGGCTCATACCTGGGCGCGACCTTTATCGCCCTGCTCCCCGCCGTGTTGACCAACCTGGGTCGCGCCGTCAAAAGCTCCTTCCCCGCCATTGACAGCGTGCTGCCCTTCATCCAGCAAGCTACCTTCGGGCTGGTCATCATCCTGTTCTTGATTTTTGAACCCGAAGGGCTGAACAAAATCTGGAAAAACATCAAGGATTATTTCCGCTTATGGCCGTTCAGTTACTAATGTCGCCTGGCTCACATTAACGAGCGCCCATTCAACGGCCTCATTTTTAAAGCATAAGGAGGTGATGTGCGCGAAACCAATAGATACCACCCGACCCACTTCAATCGTTTGAAATACCCAACGGAGGAACAAATATGAATCGCACAATCAAATGGCTTGTATTCACGCTCATCCTGACAGCGCTGCTGTTGAGCGGCTGCGGCGGAAAAGGGGAAGGCGGCGCTGAACCGATCAAGGTTGGCGCTATCTTCGACCTGACCGGCCCGACCTCGGATGTGGGCACACCCTACGCCGAGGGCGTCAAAGGCTTCGTCGAGTGGAAGAACGCCAACGGCGGTCTGGAAGGTCGTCCCATTGAGTTGATCTCATCCGATTACGGTTACAAAGTCGATCAGGCAGAACAACTCTACACCCAGTACGTTCAGGAAGGCGTTGTGGCCTTCATGGGCTGGGGCACGGGCGACACCGAAGCACTGCGCACAAAAATCGCCGCCGATAAAATTCCCTTCATGTCTGCTTCTTACTCCGCCAACCTATTGGATATGGAAGTGGCCCCCTACAACTTCCTGGTAGGCACGTCCTACTCCGATCAGGCCATCATCGCCATCCGCTGGGCGATGGATGATTGGACCGCCAAAGGGAACAGCGATAAGCCCAACATAGTGCTCATCCATCATGACAGCCCCTTCGGGCAATCGCCCGTCCCCGATGCGCAGGCCTTCGCCGAGGCCAACGGCGTGGGCTTCACCGATATCGCCATGCCCAAAGGCGCGACCGACTACGTAGCCGAACTGGCGCAGATTCAGCAATTCGGCGCGCAGTACGTGATCATCCAAAACGTCTCCAGCCCGGCGGCGGTGCTGCTCAAAGACGCCAGGAGCCAGGGCTTTGAGGGGCAGTTCATCTGCCTGAACTGGTGCGCCGATGAGAACCTGCTCAACCTGGCTGGCGACGCGGCCGAGGGCGTCATGGGTACAATCCCCTTCACCCCACCCTCCTCACCTGTCCCAGGGCACGAAGACCCCGACGCCTGGCTGAAAGAGCACGGCTCCAGCCTGGCGGAAAAAGGTTTGCACTACCCTCAGGGCTGGTGGACGATGGCCGTCATGGCGCATGGCATCGAGCTGGTCATCCAGCAGGGCAAGGAAGTCACCGGCGAGAACGTGCGCGCCGCGCTCGAATCCATCCAGGATTTCGACACCGGCGGCATCACCGACCCGATCTCCTTCTCCACCACCAGCCACCGCGGCAGCAAATCACTGCGCCTGTTCCAGGTCCAAAACGGCAAATGGGTTCAGGCCAGCGATTACATCTCCGCAGACCAGTAACCCGATTTTCACCGCAGGGGCGGGGGTCTCTCCTCCGTCCCTGCTCCTTCAAAACTTATGCTCACCCTAAACAATATCGAGGTCATCTACAACGAGGTCATCCTGGTGCTCAAGGGCATGTCCCTGCAGGTGCCGGAGGGTAAAATCGTCGGCCTGCTGGGCTCCAACGGCGCGGGCAAATCCACCACCCTCAAGGCAATCTCCGGGCTGCTCAAACCCGAAGACGGCGAAGTCACCGACGGCTCGATCGAATTCATGGGCGAGGCCATCCACCACAAAGACGCCGCCGAGATCGTGCGCATGGGCATCTTCCAGGTCATGGAGGGCCGCCGCGTCTTTGAACATCTGACCACCGAGGAAAACCTGATCGCTGGGGGCTACACCCGCCGCGAGCGCGACCTGAGCAGCGATCTAGAGATGGTTTACAGCTACTTCCCGCGCCTCAAAGAGCGCCGTGACCAGACGGCGGGCTACCTCTCCGGCGGCGAGCAGCAAATGCTGGCGATTGGGCGCGCCCTGATGGCAAAACCCCGCCTGATGCTGCTGGATGAACCTTCCCTCGGCCTGGCCCCCATGCTGGTGCTGGAGATTTTCGAGATTATCAAGCGCATCAACCAGGAGCAGGGAACCACCATCTTGCTGGTGGAGCAAAACGCCAACCTGACCCTCGGCGTGGCCGACTACGCCTATATTATGGAAAACGGGCGCATCGTGCTCGAAGGCTACCCCGAAGATTTGCGCCAGAACGCCGATGTGCGCGAGTTCTACCTCGGTCTGACGGAAGTCGGGCAGCGCAAATCCTACCGTGATGTCAAGCACTACAAGCGTCGCAAACGCTGGCTCTCTTGATTGATGATTGCAGATTTTTGATTGCGGATTTTTCGATGATAGAGATTCCCGATCTGATTCAACACCTAGCCGCGCACGCCCCCGGATTCGCCCACAGACTGGCGGAGGCCGGGCTTGATCCCCAGGCGATCACAAGCGCAGACGATCTCAACCACCTGCCGGTGATCCGCAAGGACGACCTGGCCGAACTCCAGGCCGCCGCGCCACCCTTTGGCGGATTCCTGGCCTGCGCGCCCGGCGACCTCAAGCGCATCTTCCAATCCCCTGGCCCCATCTACGACCCGGAGCCGCGTCAGCCGGATTACTGGCGCTGGCGCGAGGCGCTCGAAGCCGCCGGTTTCCGCCCCGGAGACGTGGTGTTCAACGGCTTTGGCTATCACCTCACCCCCGCGGGAGCCATGTTTGAGGAGGGCTTGCAGGCCGTGGGGTGCACGGTGATCCCCGGGGGAATCGGCAATCAGGATCAACAGGTGCGCCTGCTCCACGACCTGCCCATCAGCGGCTACGTCGGGCTGCCTTCTTACTTGAAAGCTCTGTTCGAGAAAGCCGCCGAACTCCAGCTGAAAATCGTCATCGAAAAAGCCTTCTTCACCGCCGAGCCACTGCCCCCCTCGCTGCGCGCCTGGTTGAGCGAAGCCGGAGTCGGCACGATGCGCCAGGGCTACGGCACCGCCGAATGCGGCAACCTGGGCTTTGAATGTGAGCAGGAAAACGGCTGGCACATCCCGGCCGATACCCTGATCCAGGTTTGCGATATCAACACCGGGGGACCACTCCCCCCCGGCGAAACCGGCGAAATCGTGGTCACGCTGCTGAACAGCGATTACGCCCTGGTGCGCTTTGGCACCGGCGACCTCTCCGCCCTCAACCCGGAGCCATGCCCCTGTGGACGCCCCTCCCCGCGGCTGATGGGCTGGCAGGGCCGCGTCGGCGACGCCGTCAAGGTGCGCGGCATGTTCCTACACCCCCGTCAGGTTCAGGAACTGCTCGCCCGCTTCCCCGAAGTGACCCACGGCCAGGCGGTGGTCACGCGGCGGGAGCACAAAGATTACCTCACGCTGAACGTGGTCACCGCGCCCCAGGCCAAGGCGGCTGCCCTGACAGAGCGCCTGCAACAGGCCGCCCGCAGCGCGCTTAAATTCCGCCTGGAGGTCGCCATCATCCCCGACGAACAACTTCCCCCCGATGCGCCCCTCATCCGCGACGAGCGCCAGTGGGACTAACCGCCCCCAAACCGCCGCTCAGAAAATCTTCTCACCATCAAACGATGCCCCTGGCGCATCCGCTTCCACATCCCGGCCGCGCGGCGTTTCCCGCAAAAACTCCTTGTAAAACTCGTGCTGGATGACCAGGTTCATAATCTCGTTCGTCCCCGTCCAGATCGTGATCAGGCGCACATCGCGAAGCATCTTCTCCACCGGATAGACATTGGTATACCCGATCCCGCCGAGGACCTGCATGGCGTGGTTGACCACCTCCCAGGCCGCCTCGGTGGAAAACTTCTTCGCCTCGGAGACCAACCGACGGATTCTCCCGGCGTCGCCACCCGCCTCAATGGCGTGCGCCACGGCGAAGTTCAACGCCCTGGCAGCGTCCAGTTGCGTCAGGCTCTCGGCGATCTTAAAGCTCACCCCCTCAAAGCGGCGGATCTTCTGCCCAAACGCCCGCCGCCGGTCGGCGTAGCGGGCGGCAATTTCGATGGATGCCCGCCCCATGCCCACGGCCGCGCCCGCGGAGGTCATCCGCTCCGGGATCATCATCTGGTGGAACACCGCCGTCCCCTGGCCGATGCCTGCCTCGCCGCCGAGCACATTCTCCACGGGGACGGGCGTATCGCGCAGCACAATCCGCCCCGTGCCACCGCCGCGCGTGCCCATCAGTCCGTACAGGTGCGCCACCTCCACCCCGAAGTCACGTTCGACCAGAAAGGCGGTCATCGCCTCTTTGGGGTCATCAATTCCTTCCACTTTGGCATAAATCAGGAAGAGATCAGCCCCCTCCGCGCCGACCACGAAGCGCTTCTGCCCGGTCAGGTAGAAGACATCGCCCTCGCGGCGGGCGCGCGTGGTCGCTCCAAAGAAATCCGAACCGCCGCGCGGTTCTGTCAGGCCCTCCGCCACGCCAATTTCGCCGGCGATCATCGGGCGCAGGTACTTCTCCTTCTGCTCCGGCGTGCCAAAATGATGAATCGCATCCCCAACGATGGACACCAGCGAATACAAACACCCCAGCGCGGTACCCAAAACGCCGACTTCCTCCAGGGCGATGATCTCCTCTGGCCAGCGGAGGCCCGCTCCGCCGTATGCAGGGTCAAAACGCAGGCCCAGAAGCCCGCTCCGGCCAGCGTCCTCCAAAAACTCTTTCGGATAGCGCACCTTGTCGGCATCCATATCTACAAGCAACTGGCGCGGCACCGCGGCGACAAACTCGCGCATCCGCTCACGCAACGCCAGCATCTCCGGGGTCAACATGGCTGTAACTGACATCCTGCCCTCCTCAACTATTTTCTCCTGCCAACGGGAATCGCCGCCCGCGCCAGCGCGTCCACCCGCGCGTTGGCGGGATTCCCGGCATGGCCGCGCACCCAGTGCCAGGCAATCTGATGACGCTGAATGGCCTCATCCAACGCTTTCCATAAATCCTGATTCTTGACTGGCTTTTTAGCCACCGTCTTCCATCCCCGGCGTTTCCAGCCTCCCATCCACTCGGTGATCCCTTTCCGCAGATATTCCGAATCGGTATAGAAATCCACCTTACAGGGTTGCTTCAAGGTTCGCAGGGCCTCCAACGCGGCGGTCAGCTCCATGCGGTTGTTGGTGGTCTCTGTCGCGCCCCCGCTGAGTTCCTTCTCGTGAGCGCCAATGCGCAACAGCGCCGCCCAGCCCCCGGGGCCGGGATTGCCGGAGCAGGCGCCGTCGGTGTAAATGATGACGTGTGGTAAATCAGGCATATGTTCAATTATAAATGCAGTCTCTACAGAGTTCCGAAGTCTTTG
>CAZZFZ010000126.1:0-8276 GCA_964653835.1 uncultured Anaerolineales bacterium | reverse complement strand
TAGCATTGAAGCCATCGGCGGCAATGTTTCCGGGATGACTCGCCCCTGATTCAAAACCGTCGCCTATAAAAAAGCCTGGGCGCGTTCTGCGCCCAGGCTTTTTTCATTGCTACCAACACTCAGGCGCGGATCTCCTGCCGCTGGAAGAGCACATATCCCAGGGCAAAGAGCAGGATGGTGGCAGCAATCAACCCGGTGAGGTGCGGCCACATCAGCAGCACGCTCTGATCCAGCGGCAGCGGTGCGCCCAGCAGGGCGCCCTGCAACTCAAAGGGCAAAATCACCCCCAGCGAGCGGACGGTCGGATCCAGCAGCGCGATGGTCGCCTCCACAAAGAGCGTGTTCGGCGAGACGCGGCTGAGCGCCAGCTCCAGGTTGGCGCGCGCCAGCACCTCCTCTAACAGGCCGTAGCGGATGGGCAACAGGTTCTCCCCCACCAGGCTGACGATCATGTTCCAGAAGAGCATGAAGAACAGCCACACCGCGATGGAAGCCAGCGCAGCGGTGGCCGGTTGCCGGAAGAGGATCGAGAACAGCATCCCCACGGCCAGCCAAAACGCGCCGTAAGCAATGGTCATCATCAGGAACATGATCGCCCTGCCGGTCTCCTCCGAGGTGGGCGGCACGCCCAGGCCGACCAGTCCGATGCCGAAGATCAACAGCCAGATGGCGGCCAGCACCAGCGCCAGCGTGAACAGCCCGGCGAGGAACTTGCCCAGCAGCACCGAGTCGCGGTAGATCGGCTGGGAAAGCACGCGCGAAAAAGTGCGCCGGTTGAATTCGCCGTTGATGGCGTCAAACGCCAGGGCAATGGCGATCAGCGGCACCAAAAAGCCCAGGAAACCGGCAAAAGAGGGCAGAGGGTCTTTTCCTGTGGAGAACAACTGCAAAAACAGGAAGTGACGATTGCCGCCGGTTTGCAGGTTTTGCAGAGCGGCGTAGCCCGTCCCCACCGCGGTGAGCACGATGAGCAATTCCAAGATCTGCATACGCGCGCTGGTGAGGTGATCGGCCATCTCTTTGGTCAGCACCGCGCCCAAGCCGGTCCACGGTGAGCCGAGGCGTTTTTTAGTTGCTCGCCGCTTTGCCATGCTTCACCTCCTCAAAGTACTTGATGTAAATATCATTCAGGCTCTGCGTCTCAATATCCAGCGAGAGCAGCTTTCCACCCGCCTGAATGACAGCCTGCGCCGCCTCGGCGCGCAGATCGGCGCTGGCGGACAGCGCATAACGGTTGCGCGCACCGTCTTCCTGCACCACGCTGACGACATCCTTGATCTTCCGCAAAGCCTCTTCCACCTGCGATGAGGCCTCGGCCACTTCCAGATGGATCAGGTAGGCCTCACCCAACACGCGCCGCGCCAGCTCGGGCACCGTCCCGGAAAGCTCCATGCGGCCCTTGTGGAACAGGCCAACCCGGTCGCAGACGGCCTGCACCTGATGCAGCAGGTGGGAGGAAAGCAAAATGGTGATGCCCTCTTCCTTGAGGCTGCGGATCAGGCCGAGGAAATGCTCGGCCAGCTCAGGGTCCATACCCTGAGTAGGCTCATCCATGATGATGACTTCGGCGTTCTTGATGAGCACGTCGGCGACGGCGAGGCGCTGGCGCATACCGTGGGAGAAAGTCTGCACCGGCTGATCGCCATGCGCCGCCAGGCCAACCCGCTCCAGGGCAGCGTCAATGCGCTTGTGCGCCTCAGCGCGGGAGAGGCCGTTCAGGCGGGCGATGTAAAAAAGATTCTCGCGCGCCGTCAGTTCATCATAAAAGCTGATCCGGTCGGGGATGTAACCAACGCGCGATTTGACGCTCAATGGGTCGCGCGCCGGATCCATCCCCAGCACGCGCACCGAACCCGAAGTGGGTTCGGTCAACCCGAGGAGCATCAGGATCGTGGTCGTCTTGCCGGAGCCGTTGGGGCCCAAGATTCCAAACACTTCCCCGCGATGGACGGTCAGGTTCAGCGAGTCGACGGCTCGCACGCGGCCGTATTGCTTGGTCAGCGCTTTGGTTTCAATCACTACCTCACGCATTGGACTCCTCCTTTCGATCCCTCAGGGGATCAGCGGCGTCCAAAGCGGGCTACGGCAAGCATCACCACGGCAACGGCAATAGCAATCAGCGCGATCCCGACAACGCCCCACAGCGTGGAGGTAGTCACAGTGATGCGGAAATCGGCCGAGGTGTTGGCCTTATCCACCGAACGAGCGCGCACGGTGACGATGTAATCGCCGGCCACCGCATCCTTCGGCGGGGTGAGGTTCATGGTCACTTCGGCGTACTCACCGGCGGGCAGGGAGACGATTTCCTCCGGGTCAAAGGAAACTTCCCAGCCATTCGGCTCGGTGGAAGAGAAGGTAATACCGCGCGCTTCGGCGCTGCCAGGGTTGCGCACCAACAGCTTGATGCTGGTGGCCTTGCCCGCGTTGGCCTGCCCGGAGAGACGGCCATCCAGCCCGGCGACGCTCAACCGAGCCTGCCCGGCCACTTCCGCCTCCAGATCAATGCTGGCCTGGAGCGATTCGCTGGTCGCCTCCACGCGGATGGGGTACGTCCCGGCCTCGGCATCCACCAGCGGTTTGGCTTCCACCGTGATGCGCTTGGATTCGCCGCCACCGATGGGGAAGCTGGTGACTTCCTGGCCGGTGAGCTTGAAAGTCAACAGAAAAACATCGGGGGCCTCACCCTGCAGGTTGACAGTGATTTCCTCATCGCCTTCGTTCTTCAGCGTCAGGTTGTAGCGGAAGGTAGTGTTGGGGCTGCCCTTCAGGGTGGGCAAATCAGCCGTCAGCGAGAGGCTGGGGGGTAGTTTTTCCTCAGTGGTCAACTGGATGGGCAGTTCAGCGCGCGCCGCATCGCTGCGGGCGACGACGACGAAATCATACGTCCCAGCGGGGAGATCGCCGTTGTTTTCCAGCTTCAAATCCACACGGGCGGTCGTTCCCGGCTTGACATAGACCGATTCAATGATCCGTCCGCCGCCGCGGAAGGTCGCCGTCCATCCATCAGGGAGTTTGGACATCGAGAGACGCACAATCTGCGGCTCGCCTTCCGCTTCCAGCTCCAGCTTCAGCGTGATGGTTTCATCCACGCCGATCACCTGAGCGGGATACTGTGTGGAAAGGAACAACGCCGTAGGAGGGGGAACATCTTCTTGCGCCAGCGCCTGACCTAAGGGCACCGCGCTAAGGATGAATAAAAACATCAGGACGAGGGTTCGTTTGAGTGTTGTGCGCATGTTCTTTTCTCCTTTCGAAGATGTCAGGGATAACAGAAAAGGCCCTCGGTGACCTGAGGGCCTTCTCGCGGCGATGGGAGAATCACTTCAGGTCAACCGGGGTTCACCCAAAATGTCCTTGGATCCAGAAGCAGGACAACCCGCCGCTGAACCCCATCCATTTGTGGATACGCGCCAAACTATAGCGCGCCGAGATTAAGTGCGTGTCAAACTTTTATTAACATTCCATAAGAAAATCATCGAGGTGCCAGAACGTTCACTCCAGCTCATCGCCAAAAGCGATGCCCAGGTTACGGGCGGTGAGCACGCCATCGCCGTTCACGTCCACACGCTTGGGAACGGCCAGCGCCTCGTCGAGGGAGATTTCAATCACACGGCTCTCGCGCAGCGCCACCATGCAACCACTTTTCCCACTTGCGACAGCGCGCACAGCAGCCGCGCCGTAACGCGTCGCCAACCAGCGATCAAACGGCGTCGGGCTGCCGCCGCGCTGCAAATGCCCCAACACAGTGACGCGCGTCTCCACCCCGCAGCTCTTCTCAATGAACATCCCCACCACCTGTCCGATGCCTCCGAGGCGGGCGACGAAGGTTTCATCCCCGGCGCGGCGGAACACCTGCTGCCCGCCAACGGGGCGCGCGCCCTCGGCCACAGCCAGAATGCTGAACGGGCGGCCATTGGCGATGCGCCGGTGCACTTTTCGGCAGACAGCATCGAAATGGAAGGGAATTTCCGGGATGAGGATCACATCCGCCCCACCGGCCACCCCAGCGTGCAAGGCAATGAAACCGGCATCGCGGCCCATCAATTCCAGCACCATAACCCGGTGATGGGCTTCTGCGGTGGTGTGCAGGCGGTCAATCGCTTCGGTGGCCATGTTGATGGCGGTGTCAAAACCAAACGTCACTTCCGTGCCGCTGATGTCATTATCAATCGTCTTTGGCACACCAATCACAGGGACGCCGCGAGCACATAAATCGCGCGCGATGCGCAACGTGCCATCCCCCCCGACGACGATCAAGGCGTCCAGTTCAAGCGCATCGATGCGGGCAATGACTTCGGCGGAGAAGTCCTCAATCACTTCCTTCCCATCGCGGATCACGCGCCGGGCAAAGGGGTTGCCGCGATTGGCCGCGCCGAGGATCGTCCCCCCTTTGGGCAAAATGCCGCGCACTGTTTCCAACGTCAGAGGGAACACGCCTCCCTCATCTAACAAGCCTTCAAACCCATCGCGAATACCCAGGATTTCGCAGTGATATTCCTGCACGGCGGTTTTAACCGCGGCACGAATGACAGCGTTCAGGCCAGGGGCATCGCCCCCCCCAGTCAAAATCGCAATTCTGTTCATCACACCTCTTCTGCCAAGTAGATCTTATTCAGATGCGATTATAACCGGTTTCGGGAAAAACGCTTCTACAACGGCAAGATTCTTGCATCTCCATTCTCAACCTACTCCAACAAAACACGCAGCCACGCCATGACTAAACGCAGCCTCCCCACTCTCATTTTGTTGTTCTTTCTCACCATGCTGGCACCACCGGGAGGAATCTCAACTGCCGCGCCGCAGGCTATTCCAACAACTCGCAGCATATATCTCCCCCTGATCGCCGCTCCGGTGGAGCGCACTCCCACAGCTACTGAATGGATTGGCCCTGGGGGCGGGGTGATCACTGCCTTGATCTTCGACCCGGAAGACCCCAACACCGCCTACGCCGCCGCCTGGGGCAGCGGAATCTACAAGAGCAGCGACGGGGGGCGTACCTGGCGACTGAGCAGCCAGGGGTTGATTGATTTTGACATCACCACCATCGAGGTCGCTCCCGCAAACCCACTGATCCTTTTTGCAGGGACCTACCGCGGCACCATCTATAAATCAATCGACGGGGGGGAAAGCTGGTTTCCCTCGTGGGCTGGCCTGCAAGAGGGGATGATCCCCTACGCCATCGAAGTAGACCCCCGCAACTCTGCCCGCATCTACCTGGCGACGCGCGGCATCTCCAACAACGGCAACGCGCCCTGGCGCGGCATCGTCTACCGCAGCGAGGACGGCGGCAAAAGCTGGCAGCCAGTGCTGACCAACATCGGCGGCGCGGGGCAGCAAGATTGGGCCTACGACCTGGCGATCTACCGCTGGGACCCGCGGCGAGTGTACGCCGCAACCCATGAACACGGCGCTTACCTCAGCCAGGATTTCGGTGCGAGCTGGCAGGCGATCAACAACGGCGTCAGCGACCTGAGCGCCCGCGCCATCGAACCCGATATGCGCAAAAACACCGGCCTGGTTTACCTGGGGGTGTTCCATCCCCGCGGCGTGTTCAAATCGCTCAACTGGGGGGATTCCTGGAGCTTGAAGACACAGGGAGTCTCCCAGGCGCGCGTCTACCGGCTGGTGATTAACCCCAACAATAAAGATACGCTCTACCTGGCGACGTTCGACCACGGCGTGCTGCGCTCCACCGACGCTGGGGAAAACTGGAGCCCGGCAGGGTTGAGCGCGGAGACCATCCTGGCACTAGCCCCGCGCCCGGCGCATTACAGCACGGTGCTGAGCGGCACGCTGGCGAACGGCCTATTCCGCAGCCAGGATAACGGGGCCAGCTGGTCGCACAGCCAGCAGGGCCTCAACGCCAGCACGGTGACGGGGATCGTCGTTCCGCAGGGCAACGCCAGCACCCTCTACGCCAGCCTGAACCCTGGCTGGATCGCCCGCTCAACCGACAGCGGCGCGACGTGGGAGGACTTCCACCAAGGCATCACCGATAGGCGCATCCACGCCCTGGTGGCGCACCCCAACAACCCCAACCTTCTCTACGCCCTGAGCGACAGCGGCGGGTTGTTCCGCCGCGACGCGCTCACGGACGCCCAATGGCAGGCGGTGGGGAACAACCTGCCCGCCGCGCTACCACAGAGCATCCAGGTAGAGCGCCCTCCACTCCACGAGAGTGACGTTTTCCAAAGCCTGTTCCCCGACGACGCGCCGCCAGCGGGCGCATCATTGGAAGCGGCTTCTCGCCCGCTGCTGACGCTGGTTTTCGCACCGACGACGCCAGCGATCGGGTATCTGGGCACGGCGGGAGGCGGCGTATACCGCACACTGGATGATGGGATCAACTGGGTTCCAGCAGGGTTGAATGGGCTTTCGGTTTACAGCTTAGTAGTCGTTCCGGGCGAACCCACCCACCTGTACGCGGCGACCAACGGTGGCGCGTACGAAAGCCTGGACGGCGGGGCAAGCTGGGGCGACCTGGGGATTAGCAGCGCGACGCCCTACGCGCTGGCGCTCGCCCCCGGCGCGCCGCCGACGCTTTTCGCCGCCACCAGCGACGGAATCTATCGACACGAAAACGGTAACAGCACATGGACCCCAATCGGTTTGGGTGGAATGACGGTCACCGCGCTGGCGGTTCACCCTGCCCGCCCTGGCTGGCTGTACGCCGGCACGACTGACGGCGCATTCCGCTCCACAGATGGCGGGACAACCTGGCAACGCACCCCCACCGAGCTGGAAGGCATTGGCATCCAGGCGATTTACTTCGATCCCAACAACCCGCGCCAGGTCTATTACGCCACCAAGTCGCACGGTATCCTGCGCGCCGGGGAGTAATTCCCCAAAACTACAAATCCAGGGAAGCCAGTTTATCCAGCGCAGCCCCCACCTTACTGCCAGCCTGTTTCATTTTCTCATTCAACGTTTCGGGTGTCTCGTTATACCCAAAACCATTGGCAACCATGGCCAACGATGTCAGCAAACATCCCCACGAGCCAATCGTCTCTTTATTATCATGTCCCAACTTGATGTTTTTCCAGGGTCGTTCTGATACAACGCATCGGTTTCAAACATCGTTTGGTTCCTCCTTGAATCAGCCTGCCAGCCAGGCACCATGAATTTTGTTCCCCTGAAACTCCGCACTTTACAATACTACAAATAGCGACCTTATTTGTAGTATTTAGCCAGTCACAAGAGAAAGGCACTTCAAGAGCGTTGAGTTGGGGTTGTCAGTCGTGCCTTATGCTGTTGGCATGACCATAGTACTATCATGCATTATACATCAAGTTTTCTACCCCAAAAAAAGCCAACAAGATCGGCACACTCAATACTCCCAAATGAGCGCGCTTCCGTACCACAACGGATGATCGGAACGCCACTATCAACAGAGCACAACCGGCAAATAGGAGGCGCCTCACAAACGCCGAGGTGCTGGCAACGCTGTGAGGGTGGAAAGTGCGGTAAACGTTCAAACCCGCCGCCCGTCCAGAAAGCGGCGCACGTGCGCTTCCAGGTCTATCGGCGGGATTTGCGCCTCGAAGGCTGTCCCACGCGCCATGGCAAAATACACCAGCGGGCCGAGCAGGGCGGCCACGCCGTGGATGGGATGTTCCGGCTGCAAGATGCCCGCTTCCTGGTAGCGGACGAGCAGAGCCCCAATCGCCTGCATCACGCTCATCGGTCGCTCCATCGCCGTGTGCAACTCCGGGTGCCGCTGAATTTCCGGAATAAGGGTGGACAGGAACTGGCCGTACCAGGCGGTGAGTTCCTGGTAGCGGGTGACGATACCAAGCAGATCCTGAAAGACATCGCCGCTGTACTGAACCACGGGTTCAAAGTCCATGCGCTCGGCAATGGCGCGGATGGCTTGCGCCACCAGTGCCGCTTTGCTACCGTACTTGCGAAAGAGCGTCACCTCGCTGACGCCTGCCGCCTCCGCCATCTGACGCGTCGTGGCTCCGTCGTAGCCGCGCGTCATGATGACCTGCATCACGGCCTCAAAGACTTTCTCGTCATCAACAATCTTGGGCATGGGGTGTTTTCCTTGCTTTGCAGGCGGGCTTTTCCCGCCTGCACTTTTGGGGTTGGACTGACATGTGGATTATATCATCTTTTGTTAGTGTTGACTTACAATAAGGGTAGTGGTATGCTTTGGATTACGGTGCCTTGCCGTCGCTTTGAAAAGCGGCGATATGTCGCCGCAAACCAAAAAGGAGATCTTCCTTGCTCACCGTTCTCATCCAATCGCTCCTCCTCGCCTCGGCCGGATTTTT
>CAZZFZ010000125.1:0-8285 GCA_964653835.1 uncultured Anaerolineales bacterium | reverse complement strand
ATCCACCTGTTGTATGATCGAGTGGATCAAGGCGAAATTACCCTTCAGGATGGCGCTTTGGATGGCCTGCGCCTGTTGACAGGGGCCGAGCCGGAGACTGATCTCTTCGATGAAGTTGACTCTTTGGATGGCTATATCTTTTCCACTCTGGCGGTCGAGGCATATCAGGATGCGGATGAGGCAACCCGCCAGGAGATTGAGCGCCTTTACAGAATCCTCGCTCCCACCCGAGATGTACTGGATGCGTATTCCGAACCGTTTGATCCAGAAACGGGCTTTGCGCTGGGGAGCCGCAAACTGGCTGCTCTGGTGCCTCAATCTTTTGTAGATTGTCGCGAACTCTGGCAGGCCGGTTTCCCATCTGACGGGGCGACCCGCTGCCTTTACCGCGTGATCTCCCATGCCGGGGGGCAGGAACACCGGGTGTATTTCCCAATGGAATGGCGCGATCGGCCGGGTTTCTCGGACTACCTGCAGGCTGTCACTCAGGCGCTGGAAGATAGCATCCGTGTGTACCAGCCCTTCCAATCGCCGCGCCAGATTGATGTGATTTTTAGCCTGTTGGATTCCACTCAAGGTCGGATGTTTGCGCTGGTTCCAGTTTTGACCCCCGGTGAGATTCGCGATATGCCCTGCCCGGTGGTGATAATGCCGAATTTTGATGGGCGGGATGTTGAAATGTTCAAACAAACTCTGGCCCATGAGATCTTTCATTGTGTGGAATACTGGCATCAAGGGCCAACTTCCGGCGCAGGCCCGATCTGGTACATTGAAGGCATGGCGGAGTTTTTCTCCGGCGTGGTGTATCCCAATGTGAATTCTGAGCATCGGTACCTTGAATCGTTTAGCGTGCGCTCGGTGGCTGAATCGCTGGTCAGTATGAAGTACGAAAGCTGGGTGTTTTTCCAGTATCTCAGCAATCAGCAGGGACATGCCTATGTGTTTGATTTGCTGGATTTGCTGCCGCGCTCAGGTTCGGAAACCGCTCAGGCGAGGGCGCTGAGTAATATCCCTGGGATGGAAGCAACTTTCCACAAGTTCGGCCAGGCTTTTCTGGATCGCAATTTACATGATGAGAACGGCGCGCTGCTCCCCGCCCGGCCTTTCATTGATCCGGACTATCGCTACGATGTTGACGATACCACCCACATTTCCATAGATGCTGACGCTTTCCATCTTTCCCGTTATTTGTTCACCTTCCGCAAGTCGCGTGATTACGATATTGCGGTCGAAACCAGCGAGGGAGCAGGCATTGTGACGGCCCGGCCGGTTTCCAGCGGCGGCTGGGTGACACCTCCTCTGCATTTTGCTACGCCATGTAAAACGTCGCGGAGTTATTTGGTTTTGGTGACTGCTTCAGATCGCCAAAGCCAGTATGTGGGCGATTTTAACGTCCAGGCGGAGACCAGGGAGTGCGATCCCTGTCTGGTAGGCGTCTGGGAGGCGGATGTGTCTCAGTTGGCTCCCTACCTGGAGACGCAGATTAACGCTGGTGGCGTCCGCTTAAATTCTGTGGAAGGGCACATCACGCTTCGCATTGGGGAAGATGGAACGTACGAATACACCACGGGGGATTATGTGCTCTCCGTGAGTTCAGTTTCGGATATCACTCAGTTTACCAGTGAGATCAGTATAAGCCTTTATAGCATTGGAACGGTTTTCAAAAAGGAAGAGGGAATACTCACCTCGGTGGAGACCGATTTTAACATTCTGGGCACGGCAGTGACCACTTTTTCGGATGGCACAGCGGTCACCACATCGTTTGAGGTCGATCCAGAGGATATGGATGTGCGGCTTGGGCTCCCTTCGGGAAGCTGGCCTTATAACTGCACTTCCACCACGTTGACGGTGCCGGGACCTGGGGATACCTCGATGGTATTTACCAAGGTTTCCGGCGGCGATTGATAAAAAAATGCCGCGGCGCGGCTACCTATTGACCCCTGACTGGCAGCCGCGCCGCGCTGTGCTTGAGCAGTTCCGAGAGGGGGAGAAAGCCCTGTCACTCAGGGAGCGGATGTTATAATCCCCCCCATGCGAAAATTCATTACTGCCCTGGTAGTCATGCTGGGGATTATGTTCGTCATCACCCGTTTCGCGGAGATCAACGACATCGTGCGCACTTTACAGCAGGGCGATTGGCGTTATCTGGCCCTGGCAGCGTTGATGGAGGTCTTGTGGGTGATTAACATCGGCGCTTCGTTTAAAGCGATCTTGCGTTTGCTGGGCGTAGATGAAAAGCTCAGCCGCATGGTGTTGACCACGCTGGCGGCCAACTTCGTCAACATCATCGCGCCTTCCGCCGGCGTTGGCGGCATTGCCGTGATGATCTCGGAGGCGCGAGCGCGGGATTATTCTACGGGCAAGGCCACGGTGGCGTCCACCCTTTTTGTGCTTTTTGATTACATCGCCTTCTTCATGGTGCTCACGTTGGGGTTCGTTGTGTTGCTGCGGCGCGATAGGCTCACGGTTACGGAGATCGTTGCTTCGATTGTTCTCTTGTTGATCGCGTTAGCGCTGGCGGCGATTCTCTACCTGGGGGTGCGCTCTGAACGGCGCCTGGGCGGACTTCTGGCCTGGATGGCGCGGTTGGTCAACCGCCTGGTGCGTCCCTTCCGCCCAAAGCGGCAGAGTGATTACCTCTCCATACAGCGCGCGCACGTTTACGCTCACGAGGTTGCAGAGGGAGTGCGGGCGTTACGCGGGAAACCGCGTGAACTGATCTTCCCTGTCATCCTCGCAGTCAACGGCAAAGCGCTGATGATTCTGGTACTGTACTTTGTCTTCATCGCCGCGCAACAGCCGGTTTCCATCGGCACCATCATTGCCGGTTTTTGCATCGCCTTTCTCTTCACCATCGTTTCCCCCACACCTTCGGGAGTCGGGATTGTGGAGAGCTTGTTGACGCTGGCGTTGAACTCTTTTTATATCCCACTGGGAACGGCGGCGGTGATTGCCCTGATGTACCGCGCCTTTACCTTCTGGATGCCGCTTCTGGGAGGGATGGTGGCTTTCCGCTGGATTGGTAAGCCGCGTGCAGAAGTTGCCTGAAGCACCAAGCGGGCGAAGAAAAACCGCCAACTGACTGATGCCAGTTGGCGGTGCTGTTTATGCGCTGGATGATGCGCCTTCCTCCTCAGCGATCAACTGGTTCCAGTAGTTCTCCAGTTGCTCCACATCGCCGTCACAGGCCAGGATGGTGATCGCGTCCCCATCGCGGAGCACAGTGTCGCCGTGGGGCAGGATGGCGTGCCCATCGCGCTCGATGTGAATGACCAGGAAGGCGGAGGGCAGGTTCAACTCGGCCAGCGATTTGCCGATCAGGGGCGATTGACGCCCGATGAGGAACTTGCCGGTGGATGTGCCGATGGGTGTGCCGGGCAGGTTGCCCATAGCGAAGCCGCGGCGCATCAGGCCGATTTCGTAGGCTCGGATGATGTTGCGGCGGCGCAGCACACCGATCAGTTTTTTAGGATTCTGGCGCGAGACCACCGGCAGGCGAGAGAGATCGCGCGGCGCCATCCTTTGCAGCGCCACGCGCAGGGATTCGTCGGGGTAGACCGTAACCAGGTTGTGCGTGGCGATGTCGTTGACCGTCAGGTTGGGCGGAGGGCCGTCCTCGCCGCTCACCCGGCGGAAATCTTCCAGCGAGACGATTCCACACAACTCGCCATCATGGTTGACGACCGGGAAGCCGTGGCTGTTGGTTTGCAGGAAGAGCGCTTCCAGGTCTTTAACCGAGATATCCGGGGCGACGGTGACGGGGTTGGTATCCATGGCTTCGGCCACCCGCACCGCGGCCATCACATCCATATCTCGCCCGCGGAACAGGCTGATGCCTTTTTTGACCAGTTTGAGGGTGTAGATGGATTCGGGGTGCATCTTCTGGGCGACTACCGTGCTGACCACGACCGCGGCCATCAGCGGGAGCAGGATGCGGTAGTCATCGGTCATTTCGAAGACGATCAGGATGGCGGTCAGGGGGGCGCGCGCCGCGGCAGAGAACACCGCGGCCATCCCCACAGTGGCGTAGGGGCCAGGGCCGGCGGCCACGGCGGGGAAAATTTGTTGCGCCACCCAGCCAAACACACCGCCGGTCATCGCGCCCATGAACAGGCCGGGAGCAAACACACCGCCGGAGTTCCCTGAACCAAGGGTGAAGCCGGTCGCCAGCATCTTCAAGAAGATCAGCACCAGCATCAAGGTGACGGCTGATTTGCCCAGGAGGGCGGACTCAATGGGCGCAAATCCAGCGCCCATGATGTGGGGGACGTTTTCAACGAGGGATGTTCCCAGGTTCAGCTCATTGAGTGGCACGAGGCCGGTGAGCATTTTGGGGTAAATATAGCCCATGATACCCAGCAGCAACCCGCCGATAACCGGCTTGAGTGCATCCGGGAATTTCCAGTTATCGAACAGGTCTTCGAACCAGTACAGTGAGCGAATGAACAGCACACCGACCACCGCGCCTAAAAGGCCAAGCAGCAAGTACAGCACGATCTCCCAATGGCTTTTTAAGGAGTACAGCGGGATGGAAAACGCGGGTCGGTCGCCCAGGATGGCGCGCGCCACAGTGCTCGCCATCACCGCCGAGAGAACCACGCTGCTCAGCCCCTCAATGGCCAGCTCGCCCAGGATGATTTCCAGAGCGAAGGCCACGCCAGCGATTGGGGCGTTGAAGGTGGCGGCGATCCCCGCCGCTGCGCCGCAGGCTACCAGGTTGCGGATGCGCCCTTCGGAGAAGCGCAGGAGCTGTGCCAGGGTAGACCCTAACGCAGCTCCTACTTGGACGATTGGCCCCTCACGGCCAGCCGACCCGCCAGAACCGATACAACTGGCCGAAGCGGCCACCTTGGCCACCACCACACGCGGGCGGATGCGCCCGCCGCGCAGCGCAATGGCCTGCATTACCTCGGGGACGCCGTGCCCTTTGGCTTCTCTGGCGAAAAAGGCGATAATGGGGCCGGCGAGCAACCCGCCCAGGGCGGGGATGATGATAAGCCAGGCGCGCCCCAGCGGCGCCAGCCCTGGCAAAACGCCAAACAATAATTTCTCAACCTGCTCAATCAACCAGATGAAAAAGACGGCCCCGAAGCCTGTGCCCACGCCAACGATGATTGCGGCGCCAAATAATGTCACGGAACTTGATGGTTGCAGGCGGTCGAGCACGCGGGCAGCCGCCCGCCCGCTTTTTTCAAGCAACTTTATACTCATGGCTATTCTCCTGACATATATCACTGACTCCCGATGATTACAACACGGGAACAGCAGCGGGGCGAGCAGTGCCGCTGTTCCCGCTGCTGTTTCTTGATACAAACATGCCTCTCAGAGGGGGCGTTTCCGGCGAGCGCCTTTTTAGGGACGCTCGCCCAATTGTACAACCACTTCCCGTTGTTGACCATCCCGTAATATGGTCAGGGTGATTTCATCCCCCGGTTGATAGGCACTGAGCAGGGCCTGGAGGCGTTCCATGCCGGTGACGTCCTCCTGATCCAGCCCGATGATGACATCCCCCCCGATCAAGGTGCTTTGCCCGTTGATGGTCGCCGATTTATAGCTACCGCGCAGCCCGGCCTGATCCGCGGGGCTGCCATCCAGCACCTGCTGGATGAGCACGCCCTGCTGGTCGCGGTCGAGGTTCATCGCCTCGGCGAGAACCGGGGTCAGGTCGCTGCCGAGGATGCCCAACCAGGTCCCCTTTCCAGATTGCACCCCGGTTTGGGCCGTCTCGCTGTTTTTTGGGCGAACCCCCAAAGTAAGCTCAATGGTCGTGGTTTTTCCCTTACGCAGCACGGTCAGTGTCACCGTTTGCCCGGCTTCGGTGTAGCGCGCCAGGTAGGCGGTCAGGTCTTCAAAATCGTTGACCGGATAGTCGTCAATCTGAAGGATGACATCGCCGCCGATGCGCGCCTGCTGGCCGTTGATTTCCGTCAGGCGGTCGCTGCCCCTCAGGCCGGCCTCGTCCGCCGGACTGTTGGGGATCACTTCCACCACCAGCACGCCGCGTTGATCGGCGTTCAAGCCCATGGCCTGCGCCAGGGCGGCGTCCAGGGTCGTGCCGCTGATCCCGATGAAGGGGTGTTCGTAGCGCCCGTTGGCGATCAGCTCCGGCACCACGCGCTGCACGATGATGGAGGGCACTACAAAACCGATGCCCGCGCTGGCGCGTACCGGTGATTCGATCGCCGTGGTCACGCCAACCAGCTGGCCGTTCATATCCACCAACACACCGCCGGAGTTGCCGGGGTTGATTGGCGCGTCGGTCTGGATCACGTCGGGGATGGTGTAAGTTGCCCCCTGCGCTGTGCCCGCGCTGACGGGCAGGGAGCGCCCCAATGCGCTGATGATCCCTGTGGTCATCGTCCCTTCCAGGCCGAAGGGGTTGCCGATGGCGGCGACAAGCTGGCCGACCTGCACCTGAGTCGAATCGGCAACCTGAATCGGGCGCAGGCGCTCGGCGGGCACATCTACCTGCACCACGGCCAGGTCGCTGTCCGGGTCGTTGCCGATCAGCGTGGCCTCGGCGCTAGTGCCGTCCCAAAACGTCACCGTGATCTGGTCGGCACCCTCGACCACGTGATTATTAGTGACGATGTGGCCCTGGTTATCCCACACAAACCCCGATCCCAGGCTGGTTTGACGGAATTCGGACCCCGGCGCGCTGAAGGGAAAACCAGACGAGCTCGCCGGGACGCTTTTAATCACCTGGATGTTCACCACCGAAGGCGCCACCTGATTGTAGATGGCGGTGAAGCCCTGCTGAATGGTCTCCAGCGCGTCCCGCGTCTGCGGGCTGATGGTTGTTACTGGGGTGGGGGTTGGCGCGGGGGTGATCTGCGGCGCGCTTTCCGCCCCTCCTCCCACAGGGCTGATGAGCGAGAGCGTGGCGCAGCCGCTCAACAAGAAGGTCAGCACAAGCATGCTGGCGATAATCCAACGTAATGATTTCATAGCTACCTCCTGTTTTGTGAATACAAAAGGCCCTCAGGTTGCCCTGGGGCCTTCTCGTCGTTCGTTTGCGGGGAGGTCACTTCAGGCAAACCTGAGTTCACCGAGAGTGTGTGAATTCCCACGCGGCGTTCTATGGTCGCGTCGAAACAGAATCCTATAGTCGCAATGTTAGATTTGTGTCAAAGAAAGATTAGCATGTGATTGGAAATCTCGCTCCAGCGTAATCAGCATGCGGCGAAGGCCTTCTCGGCGGCCGCCATGGTTTGTGCGATGATCTCGTCCGTGTGCGCGGTGGAGATGAACCCGGCCTCGAACTGCGAGGGGGCCAGGTAAACCCCGTTTTCCAACATTGCGGAGAAGAAACGCCCGAAGCGCGCTGTATCGCAGGTCTTGACCGTCTCCCAGTCACGGACGGGGGTCTTGGTGAAGAAGGTGGCGAACATCGTACCGACGCGCGTCTGCTGGATGGGGACGCCTGCATTTTGGGCTGCGCCTCCGATGCCCTGCGCGAGCGCCGCGGCCGCGCTTTCGAGCTGCTCCCACACGCCGGGGCGTTTCAGCGTTTGCAGGGTGACGATGCCGGCGGTCATCGCCAGCGGGTTGCCGGAAAGCGTCCCGGCCTGGTAAACCGGCCCGGCGGGCGCGACCATCTCCATGATCTCGCGCCGCCCGCCGTAAGCGCCCACGGGCAAACCGCCGCCGATCACCTTGCCCAGCGTGGTCAGGTCGGGCTGGACATTGTAGAGCGTCTGCGCGCCGCCGGGGTGGACGCGGAAGCCGGTCATCACCTCATCGAAGATCAGCAGCGCGCCGAATTCGCGCGTCAAATCGCGCAGCCCTTGCAAAAAGCCGTCCATGGGCGGGACGACGCCCATGTTCCCCGCCACCGGCTCGACGATCACGGCGGCGATCTCTTCGGGATACCGCTCGAACAGCGTGCGCACGGAGCCCAGGTCGTTATAGCGCGCCACCAGCGTATCCTGCACGGTGGCGGGCGGCACGCCGGGCGAGTCGGGCAGTCCCAGCGTTGCCACGCCTGAACCGGCCTGCACCAGCAGCAAGTCGGCATGGCCGTGATAGCAGCCCTCGAATTTGATGATTTTGTCCCGCCTGGTGTAGGCGCGCGCCAGCCGCAACGCGGACATGGTGGCTTCCGTGCCGCTGTTGACGAAGCGCACCATCTCGATGTTCGGCATGAAGGCGCGCACCAGTTCGGCCAGTTCGATCTCCAGCGGCGAAGGCGCGCCGTAGGACGTGCCGCGCTCCACCGCCGCTTTGAGGGCGTTTACCACGTCGGGGTGCGCGTGTCCCAGGATCAATGGCCCCCACGAGAGCAC
>CAZZFZ010000124.1:0-8292 GCA_964653835.1 uncultured Anaerolineales bacterium | reverse complement strand
GGAATTTTGTATCCAAAGTGTCTATTTGCTCACATTTATTGGCTTACCTGTAGATATGCTAAAATCTGTTTATGTTCACGCGCCTGCTTGAGCAATTGCGGGGGTTTTTTCGTATCACCCCAGCGCCGCTTAGTGATTATGAGCGCAGCTATTTAGACGTCCCCTTAAGGGTGATTTCTGTTGTTTTCATCGTGGGGATGGCGTTTTGCGCGCTTTTTTTCGCGCCTCCCGAATACGCTAGACGCGTTGGAATATTGGCCGTTTTTGCAGTTGCCTATGGTTGGGTGCATTACCGCTGGGTACGGCTACTATGGAACCGCAGTCCGATAGGAGATATCCTCTTCGCCTGTTTGCACGCCGTGGTGTTAGCGCTGGCAGGCTTGTATATACCGGAATACGGCGGCGTGCTAGTGGTGGTGATTGGTGGCGGACTGTTATTGTACCTGGTGGGACTGGGGGGAAGGACGCTGGGATATATCTTTGTTGTCATTGCCGCGCTTGTTTTGATTTTTAGCCCAGATTTCGAGGTTGGCGAATTCCCCCGGCGGATCTATTTCTTGACTTCGGTTGGCACTGGCGCGGTGTTGATCGAGATGGCTACACATTGGCGGAATATGATGGCTCGTCAGGTCAATCGTCTGCGAGCTATCAACCGCGTCAGCCAGGCGCTGGTCACCTCGATTGATCCTGCCAGTGTGGTTACCTTGCTGGCGACGACCATTCAGGATGTGCTCAATGCGGATACCTATTTTATCGCCCGGTTGATGGGCGATCACCTGCACCTGAACGTACTTTACGATGAAGGTGAGGTTTTTGGCCCGCTGGAACTGGATAAAGATGCCGGCCTGGCGGGGTGGGTGTTACGCAATCGAAGAAGCCTGCTGCTGACGAACGTTCCACAAGAGATTGAAGCGCTTGACCTGGAGCGCCGCATCGTTGGTAAGGGGCGTCCCAATCTCTCCTGGCTGGGTGCACCCATGGATACAGGTGGTCACCTCGTTGGATTGATTGCCGTTGGTTCTTATAGTTACAACGCGTTTGATGAGAACGACCAGGAGATGTTGGAAAGTATTGCCCAACAGGCCGCGCTTGCATTCGTCAACGCTCATCATCACCAGCAGGTTCAGGAACAGGCGCGCCGTGACAGCCTGACGGGTGTGTATAACCATGGGTATTTTCTGCAACGCCTCGATCAGCTGATTCAGGCGGCTGTTGCCGAAAGGGACCCCCTGGCTGTGATTATGCTCGATGTGGATCACTTTAAACACTATAATGACACATATGGTCATCAACTGGGGGACAGGGTGCTTGTGGCACTGGCGCGCACGATTGAGAGGCACATTAAACGATCGGATGTGGTTGGGCGTTGGGGTGGAGAGGAGTTTGGTATCGCCCTGCCGCGGGTTGATGTTGAACAGGCCTACCGGATTGCCAGGCGAATTCAGACGACGATGGCGGAGATGGATTTCGTCACCCCGCAGGGGGACAAAGTGCCCGCGCCGACCGTCAGCCAGGGCTTTGCGATGTGCCCGTCGGAAGCGGACGATACCTACGCGTTGATCTCCCTGGCCGACCGGCGGCTGTATGAGGCCAAAGAGTTTGGTCGTAACCGCATCATGGGACCTGAAGGAGTTAGTCACGGATGACGAAGCAGCAAGCGGTTGTTGTGTTGCGCGGTGGTGGGGACCTGGCCAGCGGGGTGGCTTTGCGTTTGCATCGCGTGGGCCTGCGTCTTCTGATCACTGAGATCCCCCAACCATTGGCCGTGCGCCGTCTGGTCTCCTTTTGCGAGGCGGTCTACCGGGGACAGATCACTGTTGAGGGCGTGACTGCCCGTCTGGTGGAGGGCGCTTCCGCCGCGCTGGATGCGCTCAACGAGGAGGAGATTCCCGTGGTGGTGGATCCGCTTGGTGAGATCTGCGCGGCGCCGGAGCTGGATGTGCGCGCGATCGTAGACGCGCGTATGTTGAAGCGTTCGCCGGAGCCTCGCTCGCCGCTGGGCGTCCCCTGGATGCAGGCTGCGCCGTTGTTTATTGGTCTCGGCCCTGGCTTTGTGGCTGGGGAAAATTGCCACGCGGCGATTGAGACCAACCGTGGGCATTTCCTGGGCCGGGTGCTCTGGCAGGGCTCTCCCGAAGCGGATACCGGTATCCCCAGCGCGGTGGCGCGCTTTCAGGGGGAGCGTGTGCTGCGCGCCCCCGCGGATGGAATTCTGAACAACCTATGCGAGATCGGCGCGCTTGTGCAGGCCGGGGACCCGATTGCCGAAGTGGCGGGGGAGATCGTCACTGCGCCGTTTGAGGGAGTGTTGCGCGGCCTGCTTCACAGCGGCCTGCCGGTGCAACAGGGTATAAAGATCGGTGATGTTGACCCGCGACTGGATCCGCGACTGGCAACGACGGTCTCAGAGAAATCGCTGGCCATCGGCGGCGGTGTGCTCGAAGCGTTGCTCACTCGCCCCGCTTTGCGTGCAACTTTATGGAGTTGAAAACTGCTTTGCGTTTGGGGGAGTATCCTCGCCTGGCGCTGACTGGCTCTGGCGGTAAGAGCACGGCGCTTTTTCAGCTTGCCCGACAGATTCGCCCGCCGTTGATCCTCTGCGCCACAACCCATCTGGCGCGCCACCAAACCCGCCTCGCTGATCAGCATGTGGTGATCCGCTCGGAAGCGGACCTCAACCAGTTGGAAGACCTGCCGTTGAAAGGGCGCATTCTGGTCACCGGAGTTTTTAACGGCGACCGAACGCGCGGTCTGGGAGAGGCCGCGATGGAATGGCTGTGCCAATTTTGTGGTTATCATTCCCTGCCGTTGTTGATTGAAGCGGATGGCTCACGGCAACGCCCTCTCAAGGCGCCTGCGGCTCACGAGCCGGTTGTGCCGCCTTTTGTGGATGTTGTGGTTGTTGTGGCCGGGCTTTCTGCTCTGGGGAAGCCTCTGATGCCTCAGTGGGTGCATCGCCCGGAGCGCTTCGCCGCTCTGGCTGGAATGCAGCCGGAGCGGCCAATTGATCGCGATGCTCTGGTTGCGGTGTTGACTCATCCCCAGGGTGGGTTGAAGGGCATCCCTCCCTCGGCGCGGCGCATTGCCTTGCTCAACCAGGCCGACACGCCCGAATTGCAGGCCCTCGGCGGCAGGCTGGCGGGGGCATTGCTGGAGCAGTATCACGCCGTGCTGGTTGCTTCCCTGAAGCAGGAGACGATCTACGCCCGTTATGAACCGATTGCCGGAGTCATCCTGGCGGCGGGGCAGGGTGAGCGATTTGGGCAGCCCAAGCAACTGCTTTCCTGGAAAGGGCGGCCACTGGTGTGGCATGTGGCGCGCACGGCCTGTCAGGCGGGGTTGTCGCCCGTGGTGGTTGTTGGAGGAGAGCACACCCCTCAACTGCGGCTTGCCCTGGCTGATTTGCCGGTGCAACTGATCCACAACCCGGACTGGGCGCGCGGGCAGAGCAGCTCGGTACAGGCTGGTCTGCGAGCGGTATCGGAACACAGTGGCGCGGCGGTGTTCTTCCTGGCAGATCAGCCGCAGATACCGGCCGCGTTGGTGCGTCAACTGGTTGAAGCGCACGCTCGTTCGGGGAGTGCAATTGTCGCTCCCATGGTGGACGGCAGGCGCGGTAACCCGGTGCTCTTTGATCGGCAAACTTTTTCCGATTTTGCTGACCTGCGCGGCGATGAAGGCGCTCGCCGTCTCTTTCGCCGTTATGCCGTAGAATGGGTTCTCTGGCATGACCCTGCTGTACTACTGGATGTGGATACCCCGCAGGACTATCAGCGCCTGCTGGCTTTGGAATAGTGTGCCTTGTTGTTACAATGCTTCGCCGATCAACCTAAAGGGCCATTGAGGCCGGTGGTTTTTCGGTTACAATAAAAGCGTTATTGCGCCCAAGCGCGCCAGCATGACCGGAGGAACTGCACATGACGAATGGACGCAAGCGCATACTAGTGATCGAGGATGAACCCGATACCATCGAGATGTTCGCTGAGATGATGCATTTAAGCGGCTTTGTCGTCGAGAAGGTTTACAGCGCTGAGATTGCTCTGGATGACATCGTCGCCACGCGTCCGGATGTGATTATCCTCGATCGTATGATGCCTGGGCAGTCTGGGCTGGAGCTGTTGCGCCAGATGCGCGCGGATGAGCGTTTGAGCGTCATTCCAGTGGTGATGGTTTCTGCAATGGGGTTGCCTCAAGATGTTGAAGCTGGCATCGAGGCTGGCGCGTCGATCTACCTTGCCAAGCCTGTGTCTTTTCGCCAGTTGCGCGACGCGGTACACTCGGTGTTGAAGCACGCCGGATGACATGACGAAAGAGACCTTATGAGCGTTGTGAGGGCTTTTATTGCGGTTGACATTCCTCCCGACTTACAGGCGCGCTTGGTCAAACTGGCGGAAGATCTACGTGCTCAGATGGGGGATGTCCCTGTGCGCTGGGTGCCGGCGGAAAACATGCACCTAACCCTCAAGTTTTTGGGCGATGTCTCTTTGGCAAACCTCGATCTGCTCACGGATATTATTCGCTCGGAAGCAGCAGAGCGTGACGAGATGGTCATCAGCCTGGGGGGGGTGGGTGCCTTTCCACACCCGCGCCGCCCGCGGGTGATCTGGGCTGGCGTGGAAGCTCCTCCTGAGTTAGAGATGTTACAGCGCTGCATTGAACGTGAAACCGCCCGTATCGGTTATCCCACCGAGGAGCGGCCTTTTTCACCGCATATCACCCTGGGGCGCGTCTCCCGCGGGGCGGCTCCGGCGGAAGTGCGCGCTGTCGGCGACGTGCTGCAGGCGAACAAGGTTGGCTTCCTGGGCGTTGCCCGCTTGAAGGAAGTGCACCTTTATCGGAGCGACTTGCAGCGGGGGGGAGCCGTGTATACTCGCATGTTCAGCGCCCCTTTGGGCGGATGACCGGAATCAAAGTTGTGAGAGGTGTTTTTGGATACGCTTGAACTCACTCGTACCATTGTAGATGCTTTAGAGGAGAAGAAGGGGGAGGATATCGTCGTCCTGGATATCCGCGAGATTTCTTTGCTGGCGGATTATTTTGTGATTTGTTCTGGCACCAGCCCGCGCATGCTTGACGCCCTGGCTGAGGCCTCAAAAGATGCTGTTAAAGGCAAATACCCCCTGCCCCCACGGCTGGAGGGGGATTCACGCGATGGATGGATCCTGGCCGATTACGGCGAGGTGATCCTCCACCTGTTTTCGCCGGAGCGACGGGATTACTACGCCCTGGAAGAGTTGTGGAGCGAGGCGCGCGTGGTGTTGCGCTTGCAGTGAAGCACCTGACCCTCCGCCGCGGGTTAGTCCGCCGGCTCCAGGTAGGTGATGCCGCGATAGCGGCGCGCTCCCCAGCCAACCGTTCTGTCGGGCAGCTCTACCAGCCACCAGACATCGTCACCCAGTTGGATTTCTTTGTAGACATTGAACGTGTAGCCGCGCTGGATGCTGCCAACCACGTTATCACCAGAGGTGGTTGGACGGGAGCGCAAGCGCAGGGCGGCGTAGCCAGCGCGTAAAAAGCCTTTACGCGGCCAGGCCGGTGCGGGTTGCGTGGACGGGGTCTCCGCTGCAGTATCTTCTTCTGCCGGTGTTTCTTCCTCTACCGGAACCGGCTCGGCGCCTTCCGGAGTCCACTTGGCAAAGGCGTAGAACTCCGCCTCGCTCATGTTGACCCGGTTGATGTCAATGCTGGCGGTGGCCACGCCAAATTCGGCGCCACGCTTGTTCCCATCGGCACTGTATTGCCACAGCCACCAGTCGTTCCACGGGCGTGGCCGGAAGATGCTGTTGGGGTCGTTGTTCCAGGGGTGCTTGGCCGTCGTGCTGTAGAGCGCCACCCACAACTTGTAATTGGCAGCCCAGACGGGCGCGCCCACGTTGGGGTTCCAGAATGTCGCCCGTGTGTAGATCACCGGCTGGACGCCGAGTTCAGCTTCCACGGTATCGATGAACTCTTTCAATTCTGCCTGGAAGCGGGCTTTGCCCACGTTGCGCGGGTTGCTTTCCACGTCCACCGCCGGGGGCAGGTTCCAATTGACCGACTTTAGCAGGTTGCAGAAATAGCGCGCCTGCTTGGCGCCGTCGAAGTGCGGGTAGAAGAAGTAGTAATAGCCGCAGGGAATCCGTTTGCTAAATTTCTGGGCGTTCTCGCGAAATCGCCAGTCTGTGTAGCTGGCTCCGTTGTTTTTGTCGGTCCCCCCAGCTTTGATGTACATCGCTTTTGTACCTGCAGCGAGCATCTTTTGCACGTTGATGTCTCGCTGCCAGGTTGAGACATCCACAATTGGTCCGAACATACACTTTCCTCCTGGTCAGAGTTTGGCTTGAAGGAAGCATAGCAAACATTCGGGGGAAAGTCAAACAGACCTAAACGTAGCGCACAAAGCGATTGTGATCATCCACGATGATGTTTTTCATCTCCACCGGGCGGTCGGTGATCTCAAACCCCAGGATGATGATTTCTTCCCCCTTTTTTATCAGATGAGCGGCGGCGCCGTTCATGCTGATGATGCCGGAGCCGCGCTCCCCGGCGATGACGTAGGTCTCCAGCCGTGCCCCAGAGGTCACGCTGACGACCAATACCTTTTCGCCTTCCCACAACCCGGCTTTTTCCACCAGGTCACGGTCAATGGTGATGCTGCCCACGTAGTGAAGTTCGGCCTGGGTGACGGTGGCCTTCTGAATTTTTGATCGAATGATTGCGCGCATAAATTGTTTCGCTCTCTATCGCCCGGCACGCTAGATGCCGGGGGTCAGATGATGATTTCGAGCCGGTCGTCTATCAGGGTGACATCCGGCCAGTTGTGTTCAATCCACCGGGGAATTTGCTTTAACGCCTGTTGCGTGTGCGCCTGATCATTGCTCACCAGCGCACACCCGATTGAAGCGCTCTGCCAGACGTCCTGGTGATCCACCTCTGCCACGGAAACGTTGAACTCCCGATGCAGGCGGTTCAGCAGGGGTTTCAGGCGGCTGCGTTTTTCTTTCAGTGAGTGGCAGCCGGGCAGGTGGATTTTGAGGAGTAACAGACCAACCGCCATACGAGAAATTCTCAGCGTTCTCCATGCCTCCGTGGTGAGTGTATTCTCAAAGGGCGCTGCCAGGGCGCAGCGTCCCCGTAGTATAATGCAAAGCATGAATCAGGCAAGAGGCTGGATTTTGACCCTGGGGATTCTGCTTATTGTCGGCTGGGCGGGGTATTCGGTGGTGCAGACCGTGCAGCAGATGAGCGCGACGGTTAATCAGACCGCCAAGGAAGCGATCCGACCCGTCAGCGAGATGACCGGCGGCCTGGCGACGCAAGTCTCCCAGTTTATGAATCCCACGCCAACCGTGTTGCCCGACCCGGTGACCATCATCCAGGATGTGCGTACCATCGCCCGCCTGGAGACGATCCAGTACACGGTGGAGAAGATCATCACCGCGGATAAAGGCCAGGGCAGCCTGGACTTCCTCTTTGGCGATAAGCTGATCTTTGTAGCGCATGGAGTGGTGATCGCCGGGGTGGACCTGGACAAAATTGGGGAGGATGACCTGTGGCTGGATGGCGGTGTGCTGCATGTGCGCCTGCCGCAGCCGGAGATTTTCGTCGCCACGTTGGATAATGACAAGTCCTATGTCTACGACCGCGAGACCGGCCTGCTGACTCACGGGGATGTGCAGTTGGAGACCGCCGCCCGGCAGGTAGCCGAGGCTGAGATCGAAAACGCGGCGATTGAAGATGGCATCCTCGACCTTGCGCGCGTCAACGCCGAGGCTTTTCTCTTCCGCTTTTTGCGCAATCTGGGTTTCCCAGACGTGGTGTTTGTGAATGAATGACCGGCGGTCAGCCGGTATTAGATGCGCTCGGTCCATTCGGGCCGGGCATATTTTTTTTGCATCAGTTGCTCGGCCCGTTCTCGCTCGCCGGGGGTGAGGTCGCTGTGCTCGAATGTGAGGTTCAGCGTTTGCTCGAAGGCAGCCTGGAGGGCGTCGGCGGCGGACTCCCAGGTGACGGGGCGCTGGAGCAGCGCTTCCAGGGTGGCGGCGCGTTGCAGCAACCGTTCCGCGGCGCGGGCACGGGCGACCTCATCGGGAAAGCGTAACGCCTGGGTGATGCGTCTCAGGTCGCCGCTGAGTGGCAGTGTGCCGTGTTGCAACACCCCGCCGCGCTTGCGCGCCTGCGCGCTGCCGATCAGTTTCTTCCCCTGCACGGTGATTTCGTAGTGAGAGGGCACTTCAAAGCAAATCGGCTCCGGGTTTATGCGGGTATTGCTCTCCTCTTTTTTGGGCAGCGCCTCGGCGGGCAGGCCTAGCC
>CAZZFZ010000123.1:0-8347 GCA_964653835.1 uncultured Anaerolineales bacterium | reverse complement strand
CCGCTCTGCCGCACTGACCCCGAGGGCTACAACCACCTGATCACCGATACCGCCGTGCTGAGCGAACACTTCACCCAGGCGGGCGTGCCCAACGGCAGGCAATATCTGGACGGCCTGCACTTTGAGCTAAAACCTCCCGCGGGCGGCGAGGCGGGCGTGAGCGTGACCACGCGCTTCAGCGTCGGTTTTTACAACCGCTGGGTATATGATTACAGCCTCAACCGCTATGTGCGCTACGATGACACGGTGGACGACCTCAACGGCGGTGGCGAACAATTCGCCCCCTCCAGCGACCGCCTGACCGGCCAGCCAATCATGGCCGATAACGTGGTCATCCTGTTCGCTGCCCATTCCTACTACTCGCGCACGCCGGAGATCTGGCAGATCAAGCTCGCCGGTTTCGGCGAGGCGCTGCTCTTCCGCGATGGACAGCTCTACCAGGTCAACTGGGCGCGCACTGGCGACCAGGAACTCATCGCCCTGACCTACCCCGATGGCTCACGCTTTCCCCTCAAGCCGGGCAACGTCTGGTTCGAGATCGTCGGCACATCCTCGGAAATCAGCAACGACCGCGGCGACTGGCGCGTGGTGCATGTGACCCCCTGAAACAGACGGCAGACTGCGTTCTGCGGTCTGTCGTCTGCCGTCCGCGGTCCTCATTCCAATGAAAAAACTCCGCTCCCTCAACCTCACAACGACCTTCCTCGCCCTCGTCGTCCTGGTGCTGGCGCTGCTGGCCTGGCGTGAGGGCGGCGCGGCGCTCCTCGGAGAGGGGGTGCACAGCGGGGGCAGGCTGTTGCTGCGCGTGTTTCCCCTGCTGGTGGCCGCTTTCCTCACCGCCGGGCTGATCCAGGCGCTGGTCCGCGAGGAGACCGTCTCGCGCTGGCTGGGGCGCGAATCCGGCTGGCGGGGGCTGCTGCTGGCCTGCATCGGCGGGGCGTTGATTCCCGGAGGACCTTACGTGTATTACCCCATCGCCGGGGCGCTGCTCAACAGCGGAGCGGGGCTGGGCGTGCTGGTCGCCTTCGTCACGGCAAAAAACTTGTGGTCAATCTCGCGCCTGCCGGTGGAGTTCGCCCTACTCGGCCCTCAGCTGACCCTGGCGCGCTTCCTGGCGACGCTGGCGGTTCCCCCTCTGCTGGGCTACCTGGCCGAAGCACTCTTCGGAAGATCCATTGACCGCATCCGTGCCACTATTGCGGTTGCCGATTCGGAGACCACAACCACGAAGGGCACCAAGATGCACAAAGGATAAAATTCAGGCTTCGTGCCCCTTTCGTGCCCTTCGTGGTTAAAAGTTATCATGACAACTGCCACCCTCACCCTCTGGATCATCGCCCTCGCCCTGCTGGGTTACGCCCGCTCCCGCGGCGACGACAGCCTGAAAACCGGTCTGCAGATGGCCGCATCAACCGCCCGGCGCAACGCGCTCTTGCTGCTGGTCGCCTTCCTCATCGTGGGCTACGTGGAGGTGCTCTCCCCCACCGAACTGGTGCAGACTTGGATCGGGCCGGGTTCCGGCTGGCGCGGTCTGGCGCTGGCCGAGGTCGTCGGAATGCTGCTCCCCGGCGGGCCGTATGTGGTCTTCCCGCTGATCGCCGCGTTCTACGCCGCTGGTGCGGGGGCCGGCCCCGCCGTGGCGATGATCACCAGTTGGGCCACACAGGCCCTGCTGACCATCAGCTTCGAGCTGCCCTTCATGGGCTGGCGCTTTGCCGCCATTCGCTGGGGGCTGGGGTTGGGCATCCCGCTGCTGGCCGGCGCGCTGGCGCAAACGCTGTTTTAGTTCACCCTCCTGCAAGATCGTTCTGCGGGTGCGCCCTTCGATACGCCCTTCCCCTCGGTCAGGGTTACTCAGGACGCACCCCGGCAAGCATCCTGAGTAGCACGTAGCGAGAGCGGAGTGCGTATCGAAGGATGCGCCTTTCAACATCCCCTTCAGTCAGTTCCACTAAGGATTGGAATCTGCCGCCTGCCAGCACAGATAACGCGGCTCGGCAGGCGTATCCTCCACAATGGCGTGGCTCTCCATCGGCGTGACGTCCGTCTCCGTCACCACGGCAGTGGTTGTGATCACCCTCGCGTGAGTATCGGCGAGCGAGAGATCAAGCTCCTGAACAGGGTTACAGGTATCGCCCGCCGTCCCCTCCCCGGAGAGGCGCATCATCCACAGGTCTTCCGGCAGCTCCTGGTCGTTGGGCCAGGCCACCCCGGCGACGGCGAAGCCGCCATCCGGCAAAGTCTGAACGGCGTTCGGCCAGTCCCAGCCATATTCATAGCGCCGCTGCCAGAGCGCCTCGCCACTGGCGTCCAGGCGCAGCAGAGTGAGATCCCAGTCATCCGCTTCCTCGTAATACCCGCCGATCAGCGCCCCGCCGTCCGCGCTCGCGCCGACGCTCAGGGCCTCATCCCACAGATCGGGCACGCCGTAAACCCGCTGCCAGAGGATCTCGCCCGCGGGGTCGATTTTCAACACCCACAGGTCGCCGCTCAAATCAGGGCTGAAAGAAGTCGTCACGCCGGGGAGCAGGTAGCCCCCATCCGCCGCTTCCTGGAACGACCAGATCGAGTCCTCATATTCACCGCCGTAGGCTTTCTGCCAGAGGATCTCACCCTGGGAATCCAGCTTGAGCACCCAGATGTCGGTCTCGCCCGCGCCGAAGGAGGCCGTCTCGCTCGCCAGCACGTAGTTCCCATCCCGGTCTTCCAGCACGCGCACCACAAACTCCTCATACTCGCCCCCGCCGCCGTCGTCATCTCCACCGCCGTAGGTCTTCTGCCAAAGTACATCCCCTTCAGGATCCAGCTTAAGCACCCAATAGTCCGCGCCGCCCGCACCAAACGAGGTCGTCCCCCCGGCGACGATGTAACCGCCGTCTCGGGTGACATCCACCGCCCAGGCCTGCTCTGCCTTGCGCCCGCCGTAGGTCTTCTCCCACTGGATGTTCCCGTCGGGGTCGAGTTTGAACACCCAAATATCCGTCTGCCCCGCCCCAAAGGATTCGGTCCACCCGGCGACGATATAGCCCCCATCGGGGGCAGCCTGGATATCAATGGCGTATTCATCCCCTTCGCCGCCGTAGGTCTTCTGCCAGAGCACGTTGCCGTTGGGGTCGAGCTTGAGGATCCAGGCGTCGCCGTTCTCATCGCGGTAGGAGGCCGTCGAGCCGCTGACGAGCATCTCCCCCGTCTCAGTGACCAGCAGTCCCTCCATCTCCTCACCCTCCAGGCCGCCGTAGAGCGCCATCCACGCGGCCAGCGAAGCCCCCGGCGGAGGCGGCTCAACCGCCTGGAGAGAAGCGGCTCCACCCGCTCGCGCGGCAACATCCTCCTCGACACATCCCCCCACAGCGAGACCAAGCCCTATCAGAACCAACACCCGCAACACAAATCGCGCCTTCATCGCTTTCCTCCTTTCGCCTCCTGCCAATTATACTCATCGCGCTTGACACATCCTGAGCGAGCAGGTAAAATCCCGCCCAATTATGAGCACAACCGCGCAACTGTCCAACTTGAAGAACAAGAAGGCCAAGAAGAACCGAAGCCCCCAGGCTGGCTTGCGGTCTTTTGCGGTTGGGCAGTGTAGACGGTAACAAACCCGTTTTTCAGTGAAGCAGCCCTCCGGCGTAAGCCAGCCGGAGGGCTTTTGATTTAACCCAAAGGAGAAAGAAGCATGTCCCCTTACCCTCGAATCGCCGTGCTGTATTCCCGTGTGCGCGTGGAAGAAAAATGGCTATTCGCCGCCCTGGAGCGGTGCGGCGTGCCCTACGACCGCATTCACGACGGCCAGGCCATCCTCGACCTGAGCGACCCAACCCCCTGGCGGCAATACGCCGCCGTGCTCTCCCGCAACCTGAGTTACGGGCGCGGTCTCTCCATGCTCCAGCTGCTGAACGCCTGGGGCATTCCCACCGTGAACTCCGCCCGGGTCGCGGCCACCTGCGGCGACAAGCTGGCAACCAGCGCAGCCCTGGAACAAGCAGGGATCCCACAGCCCCGCACCGCGGTAGCCTTCACGCCCGAATCCGCCCTCCGGGCCATCGAAGAGATGGGCTACCCGGTGGTGCTCAAACCCGTGGTCGGCTCCTGGGGGCGGATGCTCTCAAAAATCAACGACCGCGACGCCGCCGAGGCCATCCTGGAGCACAAGGTCTCCCTCGGCTCATACCAGCACGCCATCTTCTATATTCAGGAGTATGTGCGCAAGCCCGGCCGCGACATCCGCGCCTTTGTGATCGGCGATGAAACCGTGTGCGCCATTTACCGCCTCTCGCAGCACTGGATCACCAACACCGCCCGCGGCGGAGCCGGCCAAATCTGCCCGGTGACGCCCGGACTCAACGAGCTATGCGTGCAGGCGGCGCGCGCCGTGGGCGGCGGCGTGCTGGCGGTGGATATCATTGAAGACCCCGACCGCGGCTACCTGGTGAACGAGATCAACCACACCATGGAATTCCACACCACCGTCCCCCTCACCGGAGTGGACCTCCCCCGTCTGATTGTGGATTACGCCCTGGAAGTCGCCCGCGGCGAGCGGCCTGCCGTCCCCGCGCTTTCGTCGCTCTCCAGTCGGGTACCCCGCCTTTCCACTGCCGCCTGAGATCAGCCCCCCTCACCGGCAAAACGATGACAGTCTCGACACACTGCCACTGTATGCGCTTCGTTCAAAAAGGCGATCTGACGCAGCCCGTTGGTCTCGTGCCCTTCATGGCAATCCACACACGTGGCCGCTCCCGCCGTCAGTTCCTGCCACTGAGGCAGCAAAACATGAAAATGATTCTCAAATGTGCGTCCCGCTTCAACATCAGCATGGCATTTCAGGCAATTCTTATCCCCGATCGGCCGGGTTGTGCCATGTGGTTGAACATCGTTCCCGCTGAGGTACACCAGCGCATCGCGCGCCCCCAACATCTCCGCCCGAACGCGCCCGGCCACCCCACTGCCGGAATGACAATCAATACAGCGCACCCCTTCGGCAGCGTGAAAACTCGCCAGGTCCACCGCCGGGTCGCCAGCGCGCTGCACATACTCGCTTTCCGGCTGGGTATGACAGGCCGCACAAAAGCCATCATGGTTTTCCAGGGCTGTTCCTCCCCCAATCGCGGCAGCGCCTGCAACCAGAACCACTGCCCCAATCGCCATCCATCGTATGCCGAGTACAGACTTCAAAACGCGCATTGCCATCGTTCTCCTTTCCACGTCAATACTCGTCAATCCCTCCATTCTGTGCGGAGGGCATACGCCCCGATCATACTCCCTTTGCCTTTTCTGGATATTAACCCGGAGTTAAACCCGGTTTAAAAAATCAGGAGTCCGCCTAATGGTTATTCCCCAAAACCCATTTGTACAGTACCATCCTCGCCCGCTAGAGATCATTGACACCACCCTGCGCGAAGGCCAGCAAACTTCGCTCCTGCACGATTACGCCAAATATTTCTTCTCCCTGGAGGATAAGCGCGAAATCCTGCGAGCGCTCATCCTCTATGGTGTGAAGTTCGTCGAGTTCTTTGCGCCGGTGGTCAGTCCGCGCGAGGCCGAAGATTTCCAGGCCCTCAAAGCGACGCGGGATGAACTGATCGCCCAACGGGGATATACCTTCCTGCTGGCCCACGTGCGCTCCCACCCGCGCGATGTGGAAGCCGCGCTGGAAGCCGGTTTCGACGGCCTGAATATGTATATGGGCACCTCGCCCCAATCGCGGGCCTACAACCACGGCAAAGCCCTGGACGAAATCGCCCAGCGCGCCCGCTCCCTGCTGGAAGACCTGCGCCGCAATCACCCCCACTTGATCCTGCGCTTCAGCGGCGAAGACGCTTTTCGCACCCCGCTGGATGACCTGTACCGCGTCTACGACGGGATCGCCTCGCTGGTGGACCGCCTGGGGATGCCGGACACCGTCGGGGTGGCCGCGCCCTCCCAGGTGGTCGAGCGGGTGAGCGCCCTGCACGCCCGCTACCCCAACACCGCGCTGGAAACGCACTTCCACAACGACCGCGGTTTCGCCCTGGTTAACGCCCTGAGCGCCGTGCAGGCCGGGGTTCACTACGTCAACACCACCATCCTGGGCATCGGCGAGCGCTCCGGCATCACCTCGCTCACCGCCTTGCTGTTCAACCTCTTCCTGGAAGGACGCTACGACCACCTCGAAGGTTATCACTTGCGGGCCTCCTACCCCCTCAACGTGCTGGCTGCCGATAAACTCAAAACGCTGGTTCCCTTCCAGGAGCCAGTCAGCCTGACCAACCGCACCCACACCGCGGGAGTGCACCAGGGCGCCGTGCTGCGCAACGCCACCGCCTACGAAGCGCATCCGCTGGAACTCTTCGGCGTCAACGCGCGCGATATTCTGCTCGGCCCGCTCTCCGGCTGGAACATGGTCAACTATTTTTTGCGCGAAATCCATTACTTCGACCTGGATGCAGCCACCGCGCGGCGCATCGCCAACCGCTTCAAAGAAGAAGTCTACCGCCAAGCTGCCGAGCGCTCCCCCGTCGAAGTGCTGTTGCGCCTGGCAACCGAGGAATTCGGCCTGCGCCGCCGGGTTGAACAGCCCCCACTCCAGGCCCCGGCCATCGTCCAGCAATTCACCCCTCAGCCCCAAATGGCAACCATCTGAACCGGAATTCCCATGCCCCCTCCCCAAACCTTCGCCCAAAAAGCCCTGGCGCGCGCCGCCGGGAAGGAATACGCCGCCATCGGCGATATCCTCGAAGTCCGCCCCCACCGCGTGCTCTCGCACGATAACACCGCCGCCATCGCCCGAATCTTTTACGAAGAGTTGGGGGCAAGGCGCGTGGCCGATCCCCGGAAACTGGTCATCACACTGGATCACGCCTCTCCGCCGCCCACACCGCGCCACGCACAGAACCACGCCGAAACGCGCGCCTTCGTCCAGGCCCAGGGGGTCCACCATTTCTTCGATGTGGGGCACGGCATCTGCCACCAGGTCATCGCCGAAGAGGGGTTGATCCTCCCCGGTCAGGTCATCCTCGGCGCGGATAGTCACACCACCCACGCCGGATGGCTGGGGGCCTTCGGCGCGGGCGTGGGGCGCAGCGAGGTGGCCGCTCTGTGGGCCACCGGCCGCCTGTGGTTGCGCGTGCCCCGCGCCATCCGCGTGGTGCTCGAAGGCCATCTTCCCCCTGACGTGAGTGCCAAAGACCTGGCCCTCTACCTCATCGGCGCGCTGGGCGCAGATGGCGGCAGCTATGCCTCGGTGGAATTCTGCGGCCCCGGCCTGAGCACCCTTTCCCTGGAAAGCCGCATGGTGCTCCCCAATATGATGGCCGAATTCGGCGTCAAAAACGCCTATCTGCCGCCCGACGAAGCCGTATTCGCCTTCCTCGCCCCCCGCTGCGGCGTTCCGCGCGCCGAACTGCGCCGTATGGCCCTCTACCCCGACCCCGACGCCCCCTACGCCGCCGAATACATCCTGCGCATGGATCGCCTGCGTCCGCAGGTGGCCTGCCCCCACCGGGTGAACAACGTGCGTCCGCTGGCAGAGGTCAACGGGAAACCCGTTGACATGGCCTTCATCGGCACCTGCACCAACGGTCGTGTGGAAGACCTGGAAGCCGCAGCACGGGTGCTGAGCGGGCGACGCGTCCACCCCAACACCCGCCTGCTGATCATCCCCGCCTCGTCGCACGTGCTGAAGCAGGCCTTGGCGCGCGGCATCATTCAGAACCTCATCGAGGCCGGGGCGGTGCTGGGGACCCCCGGCTGCGGCCCTTGCATGGGCAACCATGCCGGCATCCCCGCCGCGGGCGAAGTGGTGCTCTCCACCGCCAACCGCAACTTTCGAGGGCGCATGGGACAGCCGGAGGCCGAAATCTACCTGGCTTCCCCCGCCGTTGTGGCTGCCAGCGCGCTGGAAGGTCGCATTGTGGGAGACGCCATCTCCGAGGGAAGTTCTCCCCTCATCGTCAAGACCGCGCTGGACTCCGTTCCAGGGGAGGAGGCCGCCCCGGGCCGAATCCTGCCTCCACAGGATCAGCAGCAAATCCACCCCCAGGGCGCGGCCTGGAAATACGGCGACCACGTCAACACCGATCAGATCTTCCCCGGCAAATACACCTACACCCTGCGCACCCCTGAGGAGATCACCCCCCACGCGCTGGAAGACCTGGACCCCGCCTTCGCCGCGCGGGTGCAGCCGGGCGACGTGATCTTCGCCGGGAGCAACTTCGGCAACGGCAGTTCGCGCGAGCAGGCCGTCACCTGTCTGGTTTACAAAGGCGTGCCCGCGGTACTTGCAAACTCCTTCGCCCCCCTCTTCTACCGCCACGCCACCCACCTCGCCCTTCCGGTCACCCTCCGCCCCCTCGCCCCCGGCCCCCACGCCTCC
>CAZZFZ010000122.1:1941-8402 GCA_964653835.1 uncultured Anaerolineales bacterium | reverse complement strand
AGAAAAGGAGAAGAGTGGTGCTGGCTGGAAAAGGTTTTTTCATCACAAATTTGATGGCCTGCGAGCAGGGGGATCCGGTAGCCATCGCACGGCGGGCCAGCCGCGCTGGGCTCAGCCATGTGATTATCCAGGTGGCGGAGGAAGGCGCGCCGCGCAACGTCGGTTTGCTGGCCGCGGCCACCCGCGCGCTGCACGATCAGGGGGTGACGGTGTGGGGTTGGCAATTTGTCACCGGCGATCAGCCGCTGGACGAGGCTCGCCAAGCCATTGAGCAATTGAAAGCTGCTCCGTTGGAGGGGTTGGTCATCTGCGCGGAAGATGCGTATAAGTTGCCGGGGAAGGATTCTGCTGCCCGCCTCTACCTGAGCGAGTTGCGGGCGGTTTTTCCTGATCTGCCACTGGCTTTCAGTTCGTATCGTTTCCCCTCTTATCACCCTCAAATCCCCTGGAAAACCTTTCTGACGTTTTGTGATTACAACATGCCGAAGGTGTACTGGGCGGGGGCGCACAACCCTCAAGCTCAGTTGACGCGCAGCTATAACGAGTTCGCCGCCCTGCGTCCGGTGCGTCCGCTGATCCCCGTGGGGCCGGCTTATCCCCTGGGGAGTTGGCGGCCTACCCCGCAGGAAGTGCTGGAGTTCCTCGACACGGCCCAAAACCTGCAGTTGAACGCGGTGAATTTCTGGCATTGGGATGTTGCAGGGGGAGAGGCGTTTGCGGACGTGTGGCGGATCGTTGAGGACTATGCGTGGCGTGTGGCCTCCGTTGCTGATGATCTGATGCAGCACTATTTCACTGCGCTCAACCAGCGCGATCTGACGACCATTCAGGCGTTGTACGCCGGGCGGGGGGTACACATCACGCCGCGGCGGACGATCGCTGGCCACCAGGCAATCGCTGCCTGGTATGCGGATCTCCTCGGTTCCTTGCCTTCTGATGCGCAATTTGAGCTGCTTAACTATCGTGGCACGTCCGGCGTGCGTTACTTTGCCTGGCACGTGGTAACGCCGCCTGTGGTCGAGGATCCCTCCCCGCCCGTTGACGAGGGGTTGTTGCGTCAGGGATACCAGCTGTTATTTCAGGGCGTTTATTACAAAAAGGTATATGCTAGTACGCCGCGCGAGTACATCGTCCACATCACCCGCGTAGACTTGAGCGCGCCGGGCATTCAACTGGTGGTCACACCGCGGGATGGGCTGGGGAGCACGACCTCGGCGTTCCTGGAGCGGTATGGGCTGCAACTGGCGGTCAACGGGGACGAGTGGATGACTCCCCAGCAGCCAAAGGGGCTTGCCGCCGCGGAAGGGGATATCTATTCCCCGGCTTCGTTGGAGCCGACGATGTACATCTCACAAGACAACCGCGTGCAGATTGGGGGCCCACCGCCATCCAGGATTTGGAACGCCATCTCTGGTTCGCACACCCTGGTGCGGGACGGTAAGGTAAATGCAAAGCTGCTGACGTGCCGTAAGCCGGAGTACTGCAATATCCTGGCCCCGCACACCGCTGTGGGCCTCACCGCGGACGGGCAGCTTCTCCTGGTGGTTGTGGAGGGGTTGCCGCTGGCGTTGCGTCAGGCGCTCTCGCTCAAAGAACTGGCCTATTTGATGGCTGGTTTAGGCGCGCGCCAGGCAATCTCGCTGGATGGAGGCGGCTCCAGCACGCTGGTGACGGAATCTGGGGGGAGGGGCCGGGTGCGCAATATGCCCACCGATGGGCAAGAGCGCGTGGTGGCCAATCACCTCGGCGTGCGTGCGCAGTTGATCGCCGCGCGTGAGCGACCTATCCTGATGGAAGGGGAAGATACGATCGGGGTAAAAGGGGAGCAGATTGTTTATCACTTCAGTTTGATGAATCCATTGCCGCGCCCCTCTTGATCGGTTACCGCTCTCAGAAGGGGGGTGGAGGCAGAGTAGGCAGCTCAATGGTGAACGTGGTTCCCTGGCCCACTGTGCTTTCAACGCGGATTTCGCCGCCGTGCGCCTCGATGATGGATTGCACGATGGCTAACCCCAATCCGGAGCCGGGGGTACGCCCGTCGAGAGGGCGCGTGTGTTCGATCCGATAAAAGCGCTCAAAGATGTGGGGTAAATGCTTGGCGGCGATGCCTCGCCCAGTATCGCTGACTTGCAAGCAGACGTAATCGGGCTTCTGTGAAGGCTGTAATTTGAGGGTAATTGTTCCGCCTTCTGGTGTGTAGTTGATCGCGTTGGTGATCAGGTTATCCAGCACGCGACGGAGTTGTTCTTCGTTGCCGAAGATGGCTGGCAGATCGGGATCAACCTGGTAAGTGAGTTTGATTTTATTCTTTTGGGCGCGTATTTCAAAAATTTCGCAGGCTTCCTCAATCAAAATAGCCAGGTCAACCGGTGCGTAGGCGTCTCGCCCGGAGCCGGCCTCAATTTGTGAGAGATCCAGCAATTCGTTGACCATGGCCGCCAGGCGGTCAATTTCGTTGTCAATCTCCTTTAAGAACCGCTCTGCAGTTTTGGGATCGTTCATCGCCCCGCGGTGGAGCGCCTCAACGCGCAGCTTTATGGTGGTGAGCGGGGTGCGCAGTTCATGGCTGGCGTTGGCGACGAAGGCGCGCAGGTTGTTGACGTGTTCCTGCAGGCGGGAGGCCATGCTGTTGAAGGCGTGTGCCAGTTGCTGAAATTCCTGAGGGCCGGAAGGTGTGGCGCGCGCTTCAAGGCGGCCGGCGGTGAGCTTTTGCGCGCTGGTGGTCAGGTTGGTGATCGGTGCGGTCAGGTTGCGCGCCAGGAGCCACCCACCGGTTCCCACGGCCAGCAGAAGCAGAATTACAAACCCCAATAAGATGTTGATGGTGCGTTGGGCGGGAGCAATCACGTTGCTGTAGGGAATGCCAAGGCGAAGAAGCCCCATTACGTGATCTTCGTGCTTGATTTGCACAGCGACGTAGAGGTATTTTTCCATTTCTTCATTCAGGCGGATAATGTCGCCCTCGCCGATATCGCTTTCCAGGGCGGCATAGAGTTCTGGGGCCGTAAGCTGGTTAGGGAATGGTGGCGTGGCTGAAATGTTGTCGATCAACGGCGTGCCATCGGGTAGAAAAACGGTGTAGTGCAGGTCGTCCTCCTTCGTCAGCCAGTGGGCTACGGTAACCTGCACGCTGGTGAGCGAGGCTCTTCCCTCGAGAAAGTTGTCCAGCGGGTCTTCCAGCGCGTTGCTGGTGGCGAAGGCCAGATCTTCGAGACGGTTTTCGGCCTGTTCGAGGGCGGCGCGCAGGATGGCACGGCTGGCAATGGTGAACATGGCGATGACGGTGATCAGCGCGACCCCCAGGTGAGACAGGGTCAGGCGCCGGTTCAACGATGCAAACATTATTCAAATTCCTCCGGCGCGGCAAAGCGGTAGCCGTATCCTCGCACCGTCTGGATGAGCTGTGGGCTTGCGGGGTCGTCTTCTAACTTCAGCCGCAGCCAGCGGATATGCACGTTTAGCGTGCGTAGATCACCGATCCAGTCCCTTCCCCACACGTGGTCGATCAGCCTGTCTCGACTGATGGCGACGCCTGCGTTTCTCATCAACACGGCGAGTAAATCGAATTCGCGGGAGGAGAGTTCAATTTCCTGGTCTCCCTTGAACACCCGGCGGGCCTGCAGGTCCACTTGAATATCCCCAACGGTGAGATTCTGGGTTGAGTAGCCCTTGCGGTCGAGTTCGACGCGCCGCAGGATTGCCCGGATGCGCGCCAGCAACTCGCGCGAGGCGAAGGGCTTGGCGAGGTAATCATCGGCGCCAAATTCCAGTCCCATCACGCGGTCAACTTCCTCGTCGCGCGCCGTTAGCATAATGACAGGCACGGTGCTGCTGGAGCGGATGTGTCGGCAGACGTCTAGCCCACTGATGTCCGGCAGCATGATGTCCAGAATTACTAAGTCAGGGTGGAAGTGATCGAGTGCTTCCACCGCCTCTGCGCCTGAATGCACGGCCTTTACCTCAAAGCCTTCCCCGGTGAGGTGGTAGCTGAGCGAATCGGCGATCAGGGTGTCATCATCAACAATCAGAATGCGGGCCACCTTTGCCTCCGATGGGTGTGTGCCGTTCCGAATGGGCTATGCTTAGTATAATAGCAGTTTAGAAAGCTTAATCGATGCTTAATTTTGCGATACATTTATTTAACCATAAGGGATGTTGGAGTCGATAAACTTAATCATTGATGAGAAGCTCACCTTTTTTCTCTCCTGTCGGAATTATCCTGACGCTGATTCTGTTGCTTCTTTTAGGAGCGATGTTTTGGTTGCGTGGAGGTGAGCTGTTCAGCCCGGGAAAGGTGAGCGCTCAAAGCCGACCGGGAGTGACGTTGGGTGGTTTTGAATCACATGCTGATTTTGAATCGGAGTGTCAGCGCTGTCACCGCCCTTTGGATACCACGCAAGATGTGTTGTGCATGGAGTGTCATCTTACTGTGAAAGAGCAATTGGATCAGCAGAGCGGGACCCATGCGCAAATCTCTGATGTGCAGGATTGCGCGGCTTGCCATGCGGAGCATCGCGGTCGGGATTTCAACCCCACAGAGACGGCGTATGCTCAATTCGATCATTCGGCGACCCGCTTCAGCCTGCTGCGTCATAGTCTCGATTATCAGGCCGTTCCTTTGTCTTGTAACACCTGTCACCTTACCGATAGTGGTTTCGCGTTGGTGGAGAATGTCTGTCAGGATTGTCACGCCCGCGAAGATGTGGATTTTATGGCGCAGCATAACGTAGAGTTCGGTCTGGATTGTTTGGCCTGCCATGACGGGCTGGATAGCATGGCGCGCTTTAATCATAACACGACGCAGTTCCCTCTGGATGGCGCGCACACTCAGGCGCGCTGCGCAGCGTGTCATGAAAACGGGAATTTCGAGGCCGTTGCTACGGATTGCCTGGCCTGTCACGCGGAACCAGCAGTGCATCAGGGGTTGTTTGATGTCAATTGCTCCAAATGTCACACCACCCTGGCCTGGAAGCCTGCGGTGGTGGAAGGCGTGGCTTTTGAGCATGCCCGGACGGCCAATTTTAGCTTGCAGCGTCATGTCGCTAACTTTGATGGTTCCGCGATTACCTGCGTGACCTGTCATCCTCAGAGCGTGCAAGCCTTTGAGCAGGCAACCTGTGTGCAATGTCATGCACAACAAGATGGTGCCTTTATGACCGCCCATCAAGCTCTCTTTGGCAGCGATTGCCTGGCGTGTCATGATGGCGTGGATCGTTTTAGCGATTTTGACCACGCCAACGTCTTTGCGCTGACAGGGCGCCATGCTGAAATCGCCTGCGAAGCCTGCCACGCCAACCAGGCGTTTTTGGACACGCCGTCTGCGTGTGTCCAGTGTCATCAGGAGCCGGCGATCCATGCAGGTTGGTTTGGGCTGCAATGTCAGTATTGCCATAATGATACGGCGTGGATTCCGGCACGTTTGACGATTCACCCCTTCCCGCTGGATCACGGTAGTGATGCCCAGTTGTCCTGTGAAACCTGCCATCTGGGCGCATACACCGAATATACCTGTTATTCGTGCCATGAACATCAACCGGCGCCGATTGCCGAGTCCCATACTGCGGTGGGGATTTCGGCTCAAGAGCTGCCGGCTTGTGTGCAGTGTCATCCTGCAGGCGAGCTCCGCCCGGGTGACTGACGGGCGCGAACTGTTGTAAGTATGAGGAATGCGGAGGTAAGGCCATGAGACGTTTTTTGTTTTTAGCTTTTTTGAGTAGCGTAGTGATCGCTGTGTTGACCGTGACGACGGGCGTCCTTCTTGCGGAGGCGGCTCCTTTCAGCCCGGGGGACGTTCTGTTTCCGGCGCAGAATTTTGCCGAGAAGCGGGCGTTCTTTCGACCCACGGTTAACGATAAAGCCGCCTGGTATGTGCAAATTGTTGAGCGTCGAACGGCTGATCTTCAGCAGCGCGTCGGAACGCCTCACCAGTCTCAGGCTGTAGCGGCTTATAATGACGCTTTGATTCAGGCGGCAACCTGGCTTGCTCAGGCCTCCCCTGAAACCAAAACTGCGTTGCAGACGCATCTCGCCGGTTTGCTGGCGCAGGCCGAGCCGGTGTTGACGAGCGTGTCGGCGGTGAGCGCGGCGGAGCAAGATCAACTCGTGACCGTTCGGGCGCGGGTCAGCACGTTCCGTAGCCTGATTGATGCTCGGCCGTTTACCCAAGCGGATGTCCCTCAGGTGGTTGGTTCAGCATCCACCGGGCAACAATCAGATGGCGGCGTGGCCGATGTTGTCCCTGCAAATGCTGGCACGCCTACGGTTGATCCGCTGGCAGTTCCTTTCCCTCCCGGTAGCCCAGGGAATGTACACGCCTTTTTCCCTCTGGAGGGGGCGCATGGTTCGATTGCCTGTGAGTCTTGCCATGTGAATGGCAACTATCAAGGCACGTCGACGGAGTGCGCGGCCTGCCATTCTGATGTTGTGCCGCAAAACCACTATCCGGGTGATTGCGCCGCCTG
>CAZZFZ010000122.1:0-1841 GCA_964653835.1 uncultured Anaerolineales bacterium | reverse complement strand
CCTGCCATTCTGATGTTGTGCCGCAAAACCACTATCCGGGTGATTGCGCCGCCTGTCATACGCCAACCTCCTGGGACGATGTGGTGTTCGATCACGCCGTTGCCAACGCAACAGATTGTGTTGCCTGCCACTCGGTCGATAAGCCTGCCGGGCACTTTGAGGGACAGTGTTCTGCCTGTCACAGCACGAGCGCCTGGCTACCCGCGACTTTCAACCACAGCGCGGTTGGTGCAACGGATTGTATTTCCTGTCACTCGGGAGATCGCCCCGCCGGGCACTTCAGTGGGCAATGTTCTGCCTGTCACAGCACGGATGCGTGGCTCCCGGCCAGCTTTAACCACAGTGCAGCTGGCGCCACGGATTGTCAGGCCTGTCACTCGGGCGATCGTCCCGCTGGACACTTCAGCGGTCAGTGTTCCGCCTGCCACAACACCAACGCTTGGCTGCCTGCCAACTTCGATCACAGTGGCTCTGCGGACTGTCAGGCTTGCCACTCAGGAGATCGTCCCTCCGGGCATTTCAGCGGGCAGTGTTCGCTGTGCCACAATACCAACACGTGGAAGGGCGCGGTCTTCAATCACAGCGGTTTTGCGGATTGTCAATCCTGCCATACGCCGCCGAAAGGGCACTACAGCGGGCAGTGTTCGCAGTGCCATAGCACGAATAACTGGAAGTTTAACCACTCCAATGCCACAGACTGCCGCGCATGCCACAGCGCCCCCAGCGGTGATCATCCCAGTATCGGCGGACAACAATGTTCGGCCTGTCACTCCACCAGCAGTTGGGAAGGTGCTGAAGGCGAAGGTGGTGAAGGAGGCAAAGGTGGTGAAGGAGACAAAGGTGGCGAGGATGATGACTGAAAAACTGGAAACGCGAATGATAGGTAATTGAATCTATGAGTTTGAAAGATCTACTTGTTCAAGATAATCTCCGCCGCCAGGCGTTGGCGCAAGGACAGGTTGTGCCGGATTCCTCCCGGTGTGTGCAGTGCGGGATCTGTTCCTACCACTGCCCGATCGAGATTGATGTCCGGCGCCACGCCTGGCTGGGCGAACCTGTGGCCGATAAACATTGCCTGACCTGTGGCGAGTGCGTCGCTCGTTGTCCGCGAGGTGTGCTCCGCTTTGAGCGCACGCGCTTGTTTACCCAGGCTGCATCCTGAGGAGGAAATGCGATGGAGCCTTATGTAATTATTGGAACAGGCGTGGCTGGTATTTCCGCAGCGCAGGCGATCCGGCAACATCAACCTCAGGCGACTATTGTACTGATTGGAGATGAACCGGATGGGTATTACTCTCGTCCTGGTTTGGCTTACTACCTGACCCGTGAATTGCCAGAACAGGGTTTGTTCCCTTTCCAGGCTCGAGATCTGTCTTACCTCAAGCTGCAGATGGTCCACGGACGGGTTGTGCGCATTGATGCCGCAGCCCATCGGGTCGAGTTGGCGGATGGCAAAAGTCTGAAATATCATCGTTTGCTGATCGCCACGGGAGCCAGCGCTGCTCGCCTGGATCTGCCGGGGGTTGACCTGCAAGGTGTGGTCAAGTTAGATAACCTCGCTGATGCTCGTCAAATTGCCAAGCTGGCGCGCAAGGCGCGCTCGGCTGTGGTCATTGGTGGCGGGATCACCGCGTTAGAGATTGTGGAAGGTCTGATCGCCAGAGGTGTGAAGACGCATTACTTCCTGCGCGGCGACCGGTATTGGTCCAACGTGCTGGATGAGCAGGAATCGCGTATCATCGAGCACCGCTTGCAAGAGGAGGGGGTGCAGATTCACTATCACACAGAAGCGAGCCAGATCGAAGGTAAGCGCGGCCGGGTGCAGGCTGTGATCACCAAAA
>CAZZFZ010000121.1:0-8433 GCA_964653835.1 uncultured Anaerolineales bacterium | reverse complement strand
GCTTTGGACTGCGCGCCCTCCAGAACCTGGGGTTCACGCTGCCTCTGCCGCTGCCGCAGGCGCGCGTTGACCACGTTTACCTGCAATACGGCGCGCTGCGCGTGGATGTGCGCGGCAAACCCGAATTCGTGGTCTTCCACCGCCCCGAGCTGGACGCCTACCTGGCCGCGCAGGCACGGCAGCGCGGCGTGCGCCTGCGCGAGAACGAGGCCGTGCTGGAACTGCGCCCCACCTCCCACGGCGTGGAGGTGACCACCACCCGAGGGCGTTACCGCGCCGCGGTGGTCGTGGGGGCAGATGGCTCCAAAGGGGCGACCCGCCGTAGCCTGAAGGGGGCGCGCCGCGGCCATGTGGCCCGCGTTTTAGAGACCTTGCAAACCACATCCCCAACAGCGTCGTTCTTTCAGGAACGCGGCGCGCTCTTCGACTTCAGCGCGGCGCGCCAGGGGCTGCACGGCTACCTGTGGGATTTTCCCTCCTGGGTAAACGGCGCGGCGACCGCCAACCGCGGCGTGTACGACAGCCGGGCAGGCGATCCCCAACGACGCGCCAGCCTGCCCCAATTGTTAGAGAAATTCCTCGCCGAGAAAGCCCCCGGTAAGGAAGCCCACATCCAGGGGCATCCCATTCACTGGTTTACGCCGCGCAACCGCTTTGCCGGGGAGCGGCTGCTCCTGGTCGGCGACGCCGCCGGTGCCGACCCGTTGTTCGGCGAGGGCATCGGCCCGGCGCTGGGGTATGGCGAGGTAGCCGCGGCGACGATTGAGGCCGCCTTCGCCCGCGGCGATTTCACCTTCCACAGCTACCGCCGGCGCCTGCTACGCTCCTCCCTGGGTTTGTATCTCACGCTACGCTGGGCGGGAGCGCGGATCATTTACCGCTACGCTCATCACCCGGCCTTCATGGCCGCGCTGTGGCGCGTCGGCCAGGCGATTACTGCGTTTTATCAGGCAGGAGAACTGTACACCGAACCATGAACACCGACCGCCCCCAAATTCTACTCACCAACGACGACGGTATCCGCTCACCGGGGTTGTGGGCCGCGGCCGGGGCGCTGGAGCGCCTGGGTTACGTCACCGTAGCCGCCCCCCGCGAGCAAAGCTCCGGCATGGGGCGCAGCATGCCAAGCACATCCGATGGCGTGATCACGCCCGAAGAGATCCGGGTCAACGGAGATCGTTGGATCGCTTACGCCGTTGGCGGCACCCCCGCACAGGCGGTGCTGCACGGCGCGCTGGAAATCCTGCCCCGCAAGCCTGACCTTGTGGTTTCGGGGATCAATTATGGCGCCAATGTCGGCCTGGGGGTGACGATTTCCGGCACCGTCGGCGCCGCGCTGGAGGCCGCCGGACTGGGCATCCCCGCCCTCGCCATTTCACTGGATACCGAGCTGGAAAATCACCTCAGCTACTCCACAAAGGTGGACTTCTCCACCGCGGCTTATTTCACCGCCTATTTTGCCCGGCGCCTGCTGGAACGCCCGATGCCCGAAGACGTGGACGTGCTCAAAGTGGAAGTGCCTACCGACGCCACGCCTGAAACCCCCTGGGAGATCACCCGCTTGGCGCGCATCCCCTACTACGAAGCCGTGCGCCCCCAACGCCGCAACTGGGATCAACCAGCGCAACTGGGGTATCGGGTTTCGGATCGTTGGCAGCGCGCTGCCGAGAACACTGACGTGCACACGCTATACATCAAACGCTGTGTGGCCGTCACCCCCCTCAGCCTGGATATGACCTCGCGCGTCTCCCCCGCCAAACTGGCCGACTGCCTGAGCGAATAAACAACCTCCCGCAGGTTATCAAACCTGCGGGAGGTTGTACAGCGGCTACTCCTCCGCCAGGATTTTATACAGTTCGTCAAGCTCTGCCTGAATTTCAGTCTGATGCAGACGCGCTTCGGCCAGCAGCGCCTCAAAAGCCGGCCTCTGCTCCTCATCCAGCGTGTCCAGCAGGCGCTTGGTGCGGGCGATCTGCTGCGCCTTCTGGCTGAGTTTGTGCTCCAGGCGCTCGCGGTAGCCCAGGTAAAACTCGCGCTCGCTCAGCGGCGGCGGCAACTTTGGCGGTCCCTGGGTGAGGATCTCCGCCACGGTGAGCAGGAATTCCGCCGTGTCCACTGGCTTTTCCATAAAACGCGCCGCCCCCAGCCGCAGAGCGAACTCGCGATCCTGCGGGGTGACATACGTCGCCGAGAGAAAGATCACCGGGATCTGCCGCGTGGTGGGGTCCTGCCGCAGGTTGTGCAACAAGGCGAAACCATCCATGCGCGGCATGAGGATATCGGTGATCACCAGAGCTGGGCGCTCCCTGGCAACCAACACCAGCGCTTCTTCCCCATCCGCGGCCGTGACCACCGGGTAGCCCTTAAAGCGCAGGGTCACAGCCAGCAACTCCAGAATATGGGGGACATCCTCAACAACCAAAATGGGGCCATAGGGAACGGCCATACGCACTCTCCTTCGCAGATCAGCCGGGCGGCGTGGGGCCCGCCGAGAGGCAGGGCATGAAAGTGAGCGACGCTACCACTTCTCCTCAGAGAGGCGACATCATGCCAGAGCTGCCCGCAGGGTGATTATACCAACCTTGCTTCATCGGTCAGGGAGCGCAGGCTGGCGGGATCAAACCGTTGCGCCCGCCGCACCAGCTCCCATCATAGTTGATCGTCCGGGAAGAAATTTCACCGCTAAACTGGTTGCGGTTGGGGCTGAGTGTCCAGGAGAAATCCAGCGGCTCATCCCACGGCAGGGTGAACACCCCGGCGGCGCGGCGTCCCTCATCGAAGACGTACCCCTGCACCACCACCAGATCGCCGTCCGATGGGCCACCAACCGGATAGAAGTACCCCATCAGTTGATCTCCACTCTGCTGCAACACCAATCGGCCGGGATCCACTAGGTTGCTGAGGAACCAGGTGTTGATGTGCAACCACTCGCCCGACCAGGATTCGGCAGAAGGGGTTTCGCCGCCCGCCACGGCCAGCACCACCCAGAGCCGCGCCAGCACCTGTCCGTCTCCGCTTTCCAGCCGCCAGAAGCTACGATAGATGCTGCCATACAGCGGGACGCGCAGCATCAGAGGGATATCCACTACTTCGCCAGGGGCGACCGTCTCACGCAGGTTTCCCCATAACACGCTGCCGATAGCATCGAGCGAGAGCTGCGGCTCCGGGGGATAAAAGTACGCCCGCGTGCTTTCCGGGCCAGAAAGGGGGTCGCCGCCATCAAACACCAGGCGCATCCCCCCCCACTGCCAGACACAGGTGCCGCTGTTGCGCACCCGCCACAGCTTGAGGAACACCTGACCGGGAGGCAACGCCGTCCCATCGGGGATGGTGGGGTCCTCAACCAGTTCGGCGCGGTAACAATCCTCAGGGAGAGGGGTAGCCGTCGGGATCGGCGTGGGAGAGGCGGGGAGCCGCGTCGGCGTAGGGATGGGCGCGTCCGTCGGAGGCAAAGCCGTCGGAGGGACAACCTCTGTGGGCGCGCTCGTCTCCGGGGGAGATACTGCCGAGGTGGGAGAAGCCAACGCACAGCCGGTCAGCATCCCACCCATCAACACAATGAAGAAGAAAAATTGCCGCCTGTTGAGCACAAGCCCTTTTATACCACAACGCAGCCATCACCCGTGATGCCGTGCTAACCCGAGCATTGACCCGCAACCGAGGTTATTGCTCCCCCCCTGCAGGTAAGGTTTTCCCCGATCGCGGCGTCAAAACAGGCAATGAAGGCACAACTGCTTACCCTGATCGGAGCGATCTTTCTTTCCGCCTGCACGGCCTCGGGAATCGCTTCCGTTTCACCCCTCACAGAAACCCCTGCTCGCGAGTCAAATGCCGTGATAACTCCATCACCTTCCCTCTTAGCCGAAGAGCCGCCACACTCTCAAGCCGATGCCAACGTGGTCTTTGTGCGCGCCGTGCTGCAAGACGACGGGCGCTGGACGTTTTACGTAACGGTGGAGCATCCCGACACCGGCTGGGAAGACTACGCCGTCGGCTGGGATGTGGTTGCCCCTGATGGCACAGTGCTCAAAGCCCACCCCAACGACCCGTTCACCCGCCTGTTGCTGCACCCCCATGTGGAGGAACAACCCTTCACCCGCAGCCAGCGCGACATTCCTATCCCGCCGGAGGCCACCCTGGTGCGCGTGCGCGCCCACGACCTGATCGCCGGGTTCGGAGGCCAGGAAGTCGAAGTCAACCTGGCACAACCCTCCGGCCCGGGCTTCGAAGTTCAACGCTAAGGCCGAAAGGAGGTGATGCCTGAGCAGCCAATCAACCAGCCTTTCTATTCCCTGTTAGAACCAACTGTTTACCAAACCAAAGGAGAAGCAAAAAATGAGTATTCTTAGTGCAGTTATCGCCGGTCTTGTCGGGACCGTGGTGTTCACCATGGTTATGGTGATGGCTCCCAAAATGGGCATGCCGAAGATGGATATCGTCGGCCTGCTGGGAAGCATGTTCGGCGGCGAGAACCGCGCCCTGGGCATGATCATCCACCTGATGATGGGCGCGATCTTCGCGATCATCTACGCCTACCTGTGGGGGGCCGGGATTGGCACCCTCAGCCTGCTGGGCGGCGTGATCTTCGGGGCCGTTCACTGGCTTGTGGTCGGCCTGATGATGGGCGGCATGCCGATGTTGCACACCGGGATCAAATCTGGCTCAGTGGAGGCTCCTGGGGCGTTCATGCTGAAAAGCGGCGGCCCTGTGGCTTTCATGGGCGGCTTGATCGGGCACATTGTCTTCGGCATTGTTGTGGCTCTGGTGTACGCGGCGCTATAAATACCAAATGAGTAAAAAATGTCCTGCTTCGATCAGTGTGATCGGCAGGACATTTTCTTTCAATCATCATAGAGAAGCAGTTACCCTCAAGTCCCGAAATTAGTTTCTACTGCATCACCCAAACTCAATCCCCTGCGCCAGGGGGAGATCGCGTGAGAAATTAATCGTGTTAGTCTGACGGCGCATGTACTGCTTCCAGGCGTCGGAGCCGGATTCGCGCCCGCCGCCGGTTTCCTTCTCGCCGCCAAACGCCCCGCCGATCTCTGCACCAGAAGTGCCGATGTTGACGTTGGCGATGCCGCAATCCGAGCCTTCCGCCGAGAGGAAAACCTCGGCTGCGCGCAGACTATCGGTGAAGATAGCGCTGGAAAGGCCCTGCGGCACGTCATTGTGCAAAGCGATCGCTTCCTCCAGCGTCTCATATTCCAGCAGATAAAGCACCGGCGCGAAGGTCTCTTCTTTGACGATGGCGGTTTGAGCGGGCATCTTGATGATCGTTGGCTCGACGTAGTTCGGGCCGAGTTCGGGGCGCGCCCTGCCGCCGTAGATCACCTCGCCGCCGTCGGCTTTGGCCTGCTCGATGGCATCAAACATGATCTCCACCGAGGTGTTTACCACCAGCGGCCCCATCAGCGTGTCATCCTCCATCGGGTTGCCTATGCGCACCTGTTTATAAGCGTTCACCAGCCGCTCGGTCAGGCGCGGGGCGATATCCTTATGTGCGATGATCCGCCGCGTGGAAGTGCAGCGTTGCCCGGCCGTGCCCACCGCCCCAAAGAGGATCGCCCGCGTCGCCAGGTCGAGGTCGGCGTCCTTGTGGACGATAATGGCGTTGTTGCCGCCCAGCTCCAGAATGGTGCGCCCAAAGCGACGAGCGACCGCCTCAGCGACATGCCGCCCGACTCTGGTCGAACCGGTGAACGAGATCAGTGGGATGCGCGGGTCGTTAATCATCCGCTCGCCGATCTCGCGCCCCACGCCGTTGACCAGCGTAAACACGCCACTCACGCCGTGATCGCCCATCACGCGGTTGGCGATGTGCTGCACGGCGATGGAGCACAGCGGCGTCTGCTCGGAGGGCTTCCACAGTGTGATGTCGCCACACACCGCCGCCAGGGCCGCGTTCCACGACCACACCGCCACGGGGAAGTTGAAAGCGGTGATCACGCCCACAACGCCGAGGGGATGCCACTGCTCATACATACGGTGCCGCGGCCGCTCGGAGTGCATCGTCAGCCCGTAGAGCTGGCGCGACAGGCCGACGGCGAAATCGCAGATGTCAATCATCTCCTGCACCTCGCCGTGACCTTCAGCACGGATTTTACCCATCTCCAGCGTTACCAGATCACCGAGGGGTTCTTTCAGCTCGCGCAGCGCGTCGCCCAGATCGCGGATCAACGCGCCACGCTTGGGCGCGGGGATGGTGCGCCAGGTTTTGAAGGCTTCCTGACTGGCGGCGATCACTTTATCATACGTCGCCGGGGTGACCTGCACCACGCTGGCTAACGCCTCGCCGGTGCTCGGGTTGTAGGAAACGATCTTCTTGCCTTTGGGGTCATCCAGCCAGCCATCCGGGCCGGTGCACGCCCCGGGGTTGATCTCCTGGATGCCAAGTTTTTCGAGTACAGACTGCATATTATTCTGCCTCCGTCGTCTGCCGCGGAGAATTCAAACCCAGCAGCAAAGTTAATTCCTGATTATCGGACTTATTATATCTGATTTCGGGAATTTTACACTGTTTTGTGCATCAATTGAGAACAGGTTAGCACAGTGGCATGCCGCCAAGACGAGTATAGACCTCGTCGACATCACCGGAGGCGAAATTGTCCTGACATACGTGTTGTGTAAGCGGTGATTCTTTTGAACTATGTTGCCGAAAAAAGAATCGAATCGGGTTTGACAAAGCTTAATAAACCCATATTATGAGATTGCCAATGGACGAAACTCGGCTCCACGCCGTGTGATGACCCGATTACGACCGGCGCAATCCTATATCCCTGGCAATTTTTTTAGCTGTGCCATGCCAATTCCGCTGACTGCAGCGGATTTTTTCGTGTGTAGTAGACACCGTACCCGGCCTGCCGCGTATCGTTGATACCGTTCACCAGATGGATCGCGGGCCAAAGCAGTTGGGCACAACGATCTTCCCCCTGTTCATTACAGTGACTCAGATGATCCAGCACGCTTAGCTTGGCTGTGACCACTGTAAAGAATCGCAAACCAGGCATATTACGAAGGGGTGAGAACACCTCCCGGCGCACTTCCGGCAAATTATTTGGCGTGAAAAGCGAATGCGAATTTTTTTCTTCTGGCTGCATAGATGGGACACCCTGGAAATAGGGATCGGCTAGCAAAATTGCCAACAACTATTTGAAATAATCTAGTTCATCCAATCGCCGGTGTGCTTCAGCGATTTCATCCTGGGTGAACAGGGACTGAAAGCGCTCTTGAATGACAAGGGCCTCCATTGACTTATCTAGCGCACCCAATTCCCACAGACGCATGAGACCGGTCTGAACTTCGCGGGTAGATAGCAACCGCCTGGCGGCCTGAACAGCGCCGTATTACTCAATCATCTGGCGAAAGCGAATGCCGAAGCCGTGTGTATTGGCGAAATCGGCGACGCCTATCATGGCGTGATGGAATTGTGTTTCCAGGCTCATTTCTTTTTACCTGTCACGCTCTCTTCCACCAGTGTAATCTCATCTTCTTTCAGGCCGTAGAGGGTGTACACTGGGCGGCCTAATCTGATTATCGCGCATCTATTGCCACAAGGGGCTTTTCTGCCAATCATCCGGGAACCCCATTTGCTCAAGAGGAATATCATCGTACCTTTGAAGCAACTCAAGTAAACGCTCACGCCAGCTCGTTTGGGGGTGATGTAAGCAAGTAGGTAACGTGATGTGCAAGTTTCAAGCGACTAAATCAGCCAAACGGAGCGGAGGGAGCTTCGCCTGGACACAGAAAAAGACGGCAATCGTATGGCTCAACAGCTTACGCATCCAACGAGAAGTAAGATGCTAGGTGTCACGAGCCCAGACTTTCTTAGCATGAAAACGTGCAACCAGTTGTCCGATGACGGTCTCGATCCGGTAGCGCATGTGCGTCAGTCGGATTGGGAAACGAAAAGGTTCTCGTTTGGCACTTTTGAAAGGTGTCAGCAGAAACAAACCTTGTTCTCGCAGGCCATCCTGCAAGGCTGGTTTCCAGTAGTTGCGGTCTGCCAGAGTCCAACCAGTGCAATCTGAGAGCAAGGTCTCAGCAGCAACGGTGTCATGTACATTGGCTGGGGTCAGGCGTATCTCGGTAATCACGCCAGGCCAACTGAGACGGATATGAGCTCGAAAGCCATAATACGTTTGGCGTGCCACTTCATCATGACCAAAGGCCGCCAAGCCTTTGAATCTCTGACAGCGTGGAGCTCGGGCAAAGCGGCATACGGGCACTGGAAAGCTGTCAATCACGGTGATGAGATCATCTTGAGGGATCTGCTGGCCCAACACTTGCCACAACTCCCGTTTCACAGCCCACAGATTGGCTGCCTGGCGCAGGAAGGTCGTCCGGTGAATACTCATCAGATTTGGAAACCACTCGCTAAAGGGTGGTCAGGTGAGATTATCACCGACCAGGCAGGTAGAGGGGGAGGGCAGT
>CAZZFZ010000120.1:5217-8515 GCA_964653835.1 uncultured Anaerolineales bacterium | reverse complement strand
AATGAAGGGGAATTATACCCGCACTTGGCCTTCTCTTCCATAAAGAAGCAGGAGACAGGTTTTCCCTGCCTCCTGCTTGATACGAGACGATTGGATGTTTAATAGTCGCCCGCTTTGGCGGTGACGGCCTCTCCATCTGGGCTGATGACATACCACACATTTTTAATGCCCTGACCGTTGGTATCCCCAGCAGCAGTATCAGCAGCGAAGTAATACAGCGGCCAACCGTTGTAGGTTACCTGAACCCCACCATCGCTGCGCTCGGCGGTACCCAACAACGCGGCGTCCACGCCTTCGCCAGCGATCGGTGCGCCGTCGCTGAGAAGCGGTGGCCAGTTCTGAGCGCAGGCATCATAGCAGTTGCTCTTGCCGGGTTCATCATTCAAGAAGATGTACAAAGTCATCCCCTCGGCATCAACGAGGAAAGCGCCCAGTTTCATGCTCTGAGTCACATTCACCAACGCACCGCCCGACATGGAAACAGTGAACGGCGCAAGGACGACTTTATCCCCCACCTTCACGGGGGTATCGGCCCCATCAGGGAACTCAAAGGTGCCCATCTCCCCAGCATCGGTGTGCAGCATAGCGTAGACCGTCTCGGTAGCGTTGGCGGCGTCAACTTCCACCACAACATTGCTGTTCACACCAGCCGCAACCGGAGCGACCCCCAGGATCGGGCCGGGCTTGCCATCCGCCTGCGCGTGGATCACAATCCACCCCGCGCCATCACTGACCACCTCGGCAATTGTGAGCGTGCCATCGGCGATCGCCTGCTCCATCACCGTGACGGACGGCGCGATCGTGGATGATTCTGCTTCGGCTTCTTCTTTGGCGGTCTCCTCCATAGGAGCTTCTTCCACTGCCTCGGCTTCAGCTGGTTCCGAGGCAGGCGTGGCACTCTGGCAGGCAGCCAGCGCCAGGATAAGGATCGCCAGGAGGGCGAAATAGAGGGGGAAACGAGATTTGAGCATAGGACGTTCTCCTTTAGGTGATAAATCAGAGCAAGTTGCTCTCATTTAGATAACGTCCAAAAGAACTGTTTTGGATCTCTCCACACAAAAAAGTCGGACTTTTAGAGAAAAGTCCGACTCCCTGATACCCCAGAACGCCTTTTGACCTAGAACTTACCCCGGAACACGCGCTGGCCTGTGGGGCCAGGGCTGCCCCCTGCGGGTTCAATCGTCACACCCACCCCAACGAAGGAATCCAACGCCTGAGGAGCATGGATCACAAAGGAGGTGAACCCTGTTTCGACATCCGCGTCGAACACTCCACCGCTGAGGCGCGTTTCGTCCGGCTGAATCAGCCAGAGCTGGTAGTCCTGCCCCTCGGGTAGCGCTTCTAATCCCTGCACGGTCAACACCGCGATCTGACCTTCAGGGTCAAAGAGCAGCGTCCCCTGTACTCCTTCTCCCTCCAGCACAGCAACCTGCACGTCAGGATCACCCATCAGGGCAAGGGCAGCCTGATACGCCTGGGCCTGGCGGAGCAGGTCTGCCTGGGCGCGGCGCAGCTCGTTGACCTGCTTCAGCAGGTTGAGGTTGAACACCCCAAACACCAGCAAAAAAGCCAGAACAGCGAGCTGGAATCTCCGCCCCTGCCAGAAGCGCAGCCGTTCCCGCTCCCCAGACCGGGTCGGGGATGACGCCGTCGTGGCAATCAGGCGTGCGCGCAGGCGCGGCGGTGGCTGCACCGGCGGAATCGCAAAAGCCAACTCCTCGCTGACCGCCTGGTAATCCGCCAGCACATCCCGGCATGAAGAGCAGCTTTCCAGGTGCTCTTCCACCCGTAACCGCTCTTCCACGTCCAGCGCGCCCAGGGCGTGGCCGGCTAAATGGGGTTCAATTTGATGACATTTCATCAAGCACAATACCTCTAATCTGTTAAACGTCGTTGCCGCCTGAATCGGATCTTTCCGGCAGCCAGGCCTGACGCAGTTTTTCCATACCCAGCCGCAGGCGGGTTTTGATCGTCCCCAGGGGGATGCCCAGATATTCCGCTATCTGGCTTTGCGACATGCCGTGGTAATAAGCCAGCTCAATAACCTGGCGCTGCTCGGCAGGCAGTTCCAGCAAAGCAAAGTGCAGACTGCGCCAGCGCGCCTCCGCCCCATCGCTCTGCGGGTCGGGAAGAGTCAGCCAGGCATCTTCAGGGTCAACCGGGCTGCCGAACTCTGGACGACGGTTCTCCAGACGAATGCGGTCGAGGGCGGTGCGGCGGGCGATGGTCATCAACCAGGCGAGCAGCGAACCCATGCGAGGAGAATAAGAACCGGCACGCGTCCACAGTTTTAAAAAAGTATCCTGGGTGACTTCCTCCGCCGCCATGCTTTCGCCCAACATGCGCAACGCCAGACCGTGCACGCGAGAGGCGTAACGATCGTAGAGCACCAAAAAGGCCTGACGGTCTCCCCTGGCGACACGTTGGGCGAGCCGGGCATCTTTGCTGGTAGAATCAGACATCACTTGTTCCCGACCAATTCTGGCGGTTGTAACCCTTTAACCAGGAAAACGTCCAAATGAGGATGCCCATTATACCTGACGACGATGCCGCGCTGCTAGACGATTTGCGCGCCCGTTCATCCGAAGCGTTCGCCAACCTCTTCGAGATGTACGCCGACCGGATGTACCGCCTGGCGGTTGGCATGCTGGCCGATGAGTTGGAAGCGGAAGACGTGGTGCAGGAGGCCTTCACGCGCTTCTTCGAGAAGCTGGACGTTTTCGAGGGGCGCTCGCAAATCGGCACCTGGCTGTATCGGGTGACCTACAATTTGAGCATAGACTGCCTCCGCAAGCGCAAATCCTCGACGACGATCAGTGTCCAGGAGGACACTGACCCCGATGACGACTTCCCCATTCCTGAGGTCTTCGTGGACTGGCGCCACGTTCCCGAAATGGTGTTGAGTGAAACGGAGATCTCCGACCAGCTCGACCAGGCCATTCACAACCTGCCGGAAATACTCAAAGCTGTCTTTCTGCTGCGCGAGGTGGAGGGCCTCTCCACACAGGCATGCGCCGAGGTGCTGGAAATTTCACCTGCGAACGTCAAAGTGCGCCTGCACCGGGCGCGCTTGCACTTGCGGGAAGCATTGACAACCTATTTTGTAGAACTGGGGCAGGAAAAGCAGGTGCTGCTATGAAAAATAAAATGACGTGTGATGAGCTACTGAAATACCTTTCAGACTATATTGACAACGAACTAGACGAAGAACTCACCGCTGAGGCGCAGGCGCACCTGGGGACCTGCCGCAATTGCCGCGTGGTGCTGGATACCACACAACAGGTGATTTTCCTCTTTC
>CAZZFZ010000120.1:0-5117 GCA_964653835.1 uncultured Anaerolineales bacterium | reverse complement strand
ATTGTCCTACTCGTCCAATTCATCACCCAATAGGAGGTCTCTGATGAAATTCAACAAAAACATGGGCACAGCGGACCGCGTGATCCGCATCTTGCTGGCGCTGGTTTTCGCCTATCTGTACTTCACGGGCACAGTCGCCGGGACGCTGGGCATCATCCTGCTGGTGCTGGGCGTGGTCTTCCTGCTCACCAGCTTCATCAGCTTTTGCCCGCTGTACCTGCCCTTCAAGATTTCTACAGCCAAGAAAGAATAATTTCCCTGCCCTCTCTGTGGCCAGGCGCGCGGGGTAAGCCGCGCGCCTGGCATTTAAGCATCCACCACAGACGAGCACGCGTGATACACTTGGCCCGTCCGCATCCCCAAACCCAGGAGTGAGGCATGAATCCCCCATCCAATCCCCTCGAAGCTGATGTCATCGAAGCCGCGGGCGGCCTGCTATGGCGCGTCTCCCCCGCCGGGAAAAAGCTCGCCGTGATCCACCGCCCTCACTATGACGACTGGACGCTCCCCAAGGGAAAGCGCGAACCCGGGGAACGCTGGCAACAAACCGCCCTGCGCGAGGTCGAGGAAGAAACCGGCATCGCCGCGCGCCTGACCGGGTTCGCAGGCAGCACGGCCTACACGGTTAACGGCGTGGCGAAAGTGGTGCTCTTCTGGCACATGGCGGCGGTGGGCGATACCACCTTCAAGGCCAACGTCGAGGTCAACCAGCTGGCCTGGCTGACGCCCGCCGAGGCCCTGGAGCGCCTGAGTTACCCCAGCGAGCGCGCCCTGCTGCAAAAGGCTGCTTCAGCATAACGGAGCGTCTCTGCTCCACCGCCAAGCCGCAAAGGGCGCAAAGAGAATGGAGAAAAAGACTTAGCGGTCTTTGCGTCTTGGCGGTTCAAAACAAAAAGCCCACCGGCGCTGCCGGTGGGCTTCTTTCATTCTCAGATCAATGAGGTTAGAGAGCGACCACATTCGCCGCCTGGGGGCCTTTAGCGCCCTCTTCGACGACGAACTCGACGCGCTGGCCCTCTTCCAGGTTACGGAAGCCTTCGCCAATAATCGCCGAATAGTGGACGAAGACGTCTTTGCCGCCTTCGCGCTCGATGAAACCGTAGCCTTTGCTACCGTTAAACCATTTGACCGTACCGATGATGCGTTCAGACATTTGTTACTCCTTGTAAATCTATCTGATAGTTGTTCAAGGTGCTTGATCGTTCCATCGGAGGGTCAAACAAGAACAGCTCGAGGTTTGCCTCGAGCTGCTGTCTTTCCTTACTTCCAACGAAAACTTTCGGGCATCCTTCAGGACTGGACTATACCACCCGGCCTGACACCCGTCAAGGAGCAATTTTTCACGCTGAACCACCCGCAGGCTAAAGATCGTTCCAGCCTGCGGGTGGTTTCCCCCTACAGGGGAAATCACCAAGCAATTTTCTCCCGGCAGGGAATCCATTGATGTTACAATCTTCCCAGGACTCCCCCTGCGCCACGGAGGCTCAGCAATGAACACCCCGGCTCCCAACCCCGCATACGAGCAGATCGCCCGCTTCGTTCAGACGCGGCTACAAACGATGGCGGAACAAAACCCCAGCGAATGGCGCGATCCAGTTTATCGCTGGGAGCACACCCTGCGGGTGGCTCACTACGGCCGGGTGATCGCCGAAGCCGAGGGAGCAGACATCGGCCAGGTGACAGTCGCCTGCCTGCTCCACGACGTGGCGCACTTCGACCCCCTGGAAGATCACCGCGATCACGGCCGCCGGGGAGCGCAACTCAGCCGCCCCTTGCTGGAAGAGCTGGGCTACTCACCCGCCGCGGTGGACAACATCTGCTACGCCATCACCGTCCATGTGGATGGTAAGGCCGATTTCGACCACCCCTACACACTGGAAGCCCGCTGCGTCACCGACGCCGACAACATTGACCGCTTCGGCGCGTACCGCATCCTCCATTTCTGCTGCCCGGAGATGGGGAACTTCCCTCAGATGGCGGAAAAACTCACCCAACGGCTGACCCGCCTGCAGGAATACCGCAGCCGCGCCATGATGCTGGAAACCGTCACCGGCGACCGCATTTTCAAGCAACAGCTCGATCGGCAGATCGCTTTCTTCAAAGCGCTGCTCGACGAGCACAACATCACTACCCTCCCTGGCTGACCCGACCAGCCAGTTACCGCAAAGATGTTCATCGCTCCCAACCAGCTGACTCCCGATCAAATCGAAGCCCTCGTCCTCCCGCCAGAGACGCGCACCTTCCTCGAAGGCCCTGCCGGCGCGGGCAAGACCACCGTCGGCGTGGCGTGGCTGCTGCGCCTGCTGGAAGAGGGTATCCCCGGCGGCGAGGTGTTGCTGCTTGTGCCGCAGCGCACCCTGGCGCAGCCGTACTACGACGCCCTGCTGCGCCCGCAAACGCCCGCGGGCGACCAGGTTTCCGTGGTGACCATCGGCGGCCTGGCGCGGCGCATGGTGGAGCTTTTCTGGCCCCTGGCCGCCGCCGAAGCCGGTTTCGCCCACCCCGATCACCTCCCCACCTTCCTGACTATCGAGAGCGCGCAGTACTTCATTGCGCACATCTTCGCCCGCGAGCAGTTCTTTGAAAAGGGCTTCTTCGAAGGGCTGACCATCGAGCGCAACCGCCTCTACAGCCAGATCCTCGATAACCTCAACAAAGCCGCGCTGGTGGGCTTCCCTCACACCGAGATCGGCCCGCGCCTGAAAGCCGCCTGGAGCGGCGATCCCGGTCAGGCGCACATCTACGAGGACGCCCAGGTCTGTGCGACGCGCTTCCGCCAGTTCTGTCTGGAGAACAACCTGCTGGATTTCTCCCTGCAACTCGAGGTCTTCTGGAAATGGCTGTGGCCCAACCCCATTTGCCGCCAGCATTTGCAGAGCACCTACCGCCACCTGATCGTTGACAACCTCGAGGAAGACGTCCCCCTGACGGCCGACCTGTTGCGCGACTGGCTGCCGCACTTCGACTCCGCCCTGCTGATCTTCGATTGGGACGCCGGATACCGTCGCTTCCTGGGCGCCGACCCGCAGACCACCTACACTCTCAAAGACCTGTGCGAGCGCCACCTCACCCTGGCCGCGCTCCACGAGGCCAGCCCGGGAATCACCCACCTCGCCAGTCGCCTCACCAGTGCCCTTTCCCCTCCCGACCAATCCGACCAGTCAAACCAATCCGACCCAACAGACCTCCCCCTCCTCTACCCCTCCCGCGACCAGGCGCGCTTCTTCCCACAGATGCTCGACTGGGTGACCGAACAGATTGACGCCCTGGTGCATCAGCAGGAAGTCCCTCCCGGCGAAATCGCCGTGCTGGCCCCCTACATGAGCGATGCCCTGCGCTTCGCCCTGACCGACCGCCTGAGCGCGCGCGGCATCCCCTCTTACTCTCATCGCCCCTCGCGCGCCCTGCAGGACGAACCCGCAGCCCAGGCGTTGCTCACCCTGGCGGCGCTGGCGCACCCACAATGGGGGTATGCCCCCGGCCGCTTCGATCTGGCCTACGCCTTCTTACAAGCCATCGCCGACCTCGACCTGGTGCGCGCCCGCCTGCTCACCGATACGCTCTACAACCCCCGCAGCGCCGAACTCGCCCCCTTCGAGCGGCTCAAACCGGAGATGCAGGAGCGCATCACCTACCGCCTGGGCGAGCGCTACGAAGGGCTGCGCGGCTGGCTGCTCGCCTATCGGGAGGAGTTGCCCGAAGCGCTCGACCACTTCTTCAGCCGCATTTTCGGGGAAGTGCTCTCCCAGCCGGGGTACGGCTTTCACGTCGATTACGACGCTGGCGAGGTCGCCGCCCGGTTGATCGAATCGGTGCGCAAGTTCCGCTGGGCGACCGCCTCCACCCTGGAGAACGCCGGAATCCCCCTGGGGAAGGAATACCTGCGCATGGTGAGCGAGGGTGTGATGGCCGCCCAATATATTCAGAGCTGGCGCACCCCGCCAGATGCCGTCTTCCTCGCCCCGGCGACCACCTTCCTGATGCGCAACATCCCCGTGGATTACCAGTTCTGGCTGGATGTTGGCTCGCGCGGCTGGCACGAACGCATCCGCCAGCCGCTCACGCACCCCTACGTACTCAGCCGCCACTGGGAGGGCAGCCGCCCCTGGAGTGACAAAGACGAACACGAAACCAGCCTGGAAAGCCTGCGCCGCCTGACCCTCGGCCTGTTGCGCCGCTGCCGCCACGGCGTGTTCCTCGGCCTGAGCGAACTGGGCGAGCAGGGATACGAACACAAAGGGCTGCTGCTCAAAGCCCTGGATCGAGCCATGCGACAGGACGCCAAATGAACACCTTCATCCCTCGCCCCGCGCAGCAAGAAATCCTCGCCTACACCGGCGGCACGATGGCCGTCAGCGCCGTGCCCGGCTCCGGGAAGACGGCCACCCTCTCCTGCCTGGCGGCGCAACTGATCCTCAACGGCCATCTCGGCGACGACCAGGAAGTCCTGATCGTCACGCTGACCAATTCGGCGGTGGACAACTTCACTGCCCGCATCGAAGGCTTTCTCTCCGGCCACCCCGCCCGCCCGCTGCTGCCCTACTACCGTGTGCGCACGCTCCACGGCCTGGCGCACGATATCGTCCGTGAGCGACCCGACCTGGTGGGCCTGGATTCCAGCTTCATCATCATTGATGAGCGCGAGGCCGCCGCCATCCGCGATCAGGCGGTCAACGCCTGGCTGCGGGAACATCCCTACGCCCTGGACGACTACCTCGACCCCGAGCTGGACGAGAACCGCCGCGATTGGGTACGCCGCGATAAACTCCCCGAGGTGCTCAAATCCATCGCCCTGGCGTTCATCCGCACCGCCAAAGACCAACAGCTCTCCCCCACTGAACTGAGCGACCGCCTGGCTGCCCTGCCCGCCCCCTTCCCCCTGGCCGAGATGGGCGCGGCCATCTACGCCGATTATCAGCGCGCCCTGGCCTACCGCGGCGGCGTAGACTTCGACGACCTGATCCGCCTGGCGCTCGACGCACTGCAACTCGACCCTGACCTGCTCACGCGCCTGCAAGACCCGTCGCCCGACCACCTTGAAGACGAAGCCGAGGTTCGCAACCTGAGTCGTCAGTAACCACCTCCGCCCCCTGCCCGCGGCCCCGTGGCACGGCGCC
>CAZZFZ010000119.1:0-8526 GCA_964653835.1 uncultured Anaerolineales bacterium | reverse complement strand
TCTCTCTACCTACCGATCAGGCCACCATCGTCGCCGAACTGGTTTCCGCCTTCATCGCCCCAAACAGTTTTTACAGCGAAAGCCTGACCGAAGCGGCGCGTCAGGCTGCCGCCGAGGCAGTTGAGCCGGTCACCGTCACGTACGCCCCTGGCGAAATTGTGGTCGAGCGCGGCAAAGTGCTCACCGAAGAAGACGTCGAGGCGTTGCGATTCATCGGGTTGAGCCGCCCAACAAAACTGTGGCAGGAAATTGCCAGCGCCGGGCTGATGGTCATGCTCTCGGCCGTGCTGGCGGTGATCCTGTTCCGCCGCAATCCCCTCTACATGGCCGACATGCGCAGTGTTGTCGCAGTGTTCACCCTATTCCTGGCTTTCCTCATCCTGGGGCGGCTGGCGCTCCCCATCCATCCATTAGTCCCCTACGTCTTCCCCCTGACGGCGTACGCGTTAATCATCGCGGGGCTGTTTGGCGAAGAGGTCGCCCTGGTGTCCACCGTCCCCCTGATTATTCTGGTGACCTTCGGCCAACCCAACGCCGGTGTGCTGATCCTCTTTTACAGCGTCAGCAGCCTTTATGGCGTGCTCATCCCCCGGCAGGAACAACGCATCAGCGCCTACCTGTGGGTGGGGTTGACGATCGCTGTATCCGGTTCGGCGGTGATCGCCGCTTTTCACCTTTTGCAGCCATCCACAAACTGGGTGGATCTGCTCTCTCAGACGGGGACAACCCTACTTCACGGGATGATCGCCGCGGGGCTGGCAGTCTTCTTCCAATACTTGATCGCCCCGCTCTTGGGGCAGGTTACACCCTTGCAATTACTCGAATTCTCCCGCCCCGACACGCCGCTGCTGGAACACCTGCTGCGCAACGCGCCGGGGACGTATCAGCACAGCTTGCAAGTCGCCAACCTGGCCGAACAGGCCGCCGAACGCATCGACGCAGATAGCCTGCTCACGCGAGTCGGCGCGCTCTACCATGATATTGGCAAAACCCTGAACCCCTACTTCTTCATCGAGAATCAACAACCCACGCAGATCAACCCGCACGACAACCTGGATCCGGTGAAGAGCGCCGAGATCATCATACGCCACGTGCCCGACGGCCTGGAACTGGCGCGCGAGCACCGCATCCCCAAGCGGATTACCGCCTTTATCGCTGAACACCACGGCACCCTCAAGACGCGTTACCAGCTTGCCCAGGCGCTCAAAGCCGCGCAGGAAACCGGCGCGACGGTAGACGAGGTGCAATTCACGTATCCCGGCCCGCGGCCGCAATCGCGCGAGACCGCGCTGGTGATGTTGGCCGACGGGGTGGAAGCGCGCATGCGCGCCGAAAAACCCGCCACGGAAGAAGCATTGCGCGAGCTGATCAAAAACACCATCGACAACCGCCTGGCCGAAGGGCAACTGGACGACACCCCCTTGACATTGCAGGACCTGAAGATCGTGGAAGAAACTTTCTTCGCCGCACTGCAAGGCGTGTACCACCCGCGCGTGGATTACCCGACGATGCCCATTGCCGCCAAGTCCGCCCCATCGCCAGTAGAGTGATTTTAGCCATGTGCATCGCCATCGAATCCGACATCGCACTCTCAAAAGCGACAACCGCGGCCATCCACCAGGCCGCCGAACGCGCTTTGCTGCACCAGGGCGCACCGGCGAACGCGCTCATCAACATCCTGATCAGCGATGACGAACAGTTGCAGGAACTCAACCGGGAATTCCGCCGCATTGACGCCCCCACAGATGTGCTTTCCTTCCCTATGGATTTCATTGACCCCGAGGCCGATATGCCCCACCTGGGCGTGATCGCCATCTCCTATCCGCGGGCGCAGACGCAGGCCGAGGCAGGCGGGCACAGCGTGGAGGCCGAATTGCAACTGCTCACCATCCACGGGGTGCTGCACCTGATGGGGCACGATCACGCCGAGGAGGCAGAAAAAACGCTCATGTGGCAGGCGCAGGCCGAAATTCTGGCCGCGCTCGGCCTCAGCGGGATCCACATCCCCGAATAATCATGTCCGGATTCCTGAAATCACGCCTGCGGTCAATCGGCTTTGCCCTGAGCGGCTGGAAATACGTCCTGCGCACGCAGCGCAACACCTGGGTGCACGCCGTCATCAGCCTGGGGGTGATCACCCTCGCCCTGTGGCTGCGGCTCTCGCGATATGAGTGGGCGTTGCTGGTGCTGATCATGGCGCTGGTGTGGGCGGCGGAGTTCTTCAATACCGCGTTGGAAGCCTTCACCGATTTGATCCAGCCGGAAGAGAACCCGCTGGCGAAGATCAGCAAAGATGTCAGCGCCGCGGCGGTGCTGCTGACCGCCGTCGCAGCGGTGGTGATCGGCCTGCTCATCCTCGGCCCCCCATTGTGGGAAAAACTATTCAAGTAACCGCGCACAGCGCGAAACAAAACTGGAGAAACGACATGCATTTTCGTTTTGGAACCGTCGGCGCGCCGAAGTCGCGCCCCAAGAAACCCGGCGGCAGCGTTGGGGCGGCCATCCACATCCGCACCCTGGAACTGGACGCCTTCGAGCTCGGCTGGGTGCGTTCAGTGCGCGTCAGTGAGAAGACCTGCGAGGCCATCCGGGCTGCCGCCGCCGAGCACGATGTCGCCATCAGCGTGCACGCCCCCTACTACATCAACCTGAACGCCTCAGATGAGGAGTGGCCCAAGTCGCGCAAGCGCCTGATGGACGCGGCGCACTTCGGCAACCTGGCGGGCGCGACCGACATCATCTTCCACCCCGGCTCGTATTTTGGCAAAGATCCCGCGGAGGTGCTGCCGCTGGCGATCGAACGCCTGCGCGGCTGCGTGGACGAACTGCGCGCCGCGGGGAATCCCGTCACCCTGCGCCCGGAAACGATGGGCAAAAGTGCCATGCTCGGCTCGCTAGAGGACGCGCTGGCGATGAGCCAGGCGATTGACGGCGTGGAGCCGTGCATTGACTTCCCCCACCTGCACGCCCGCACCGGGGACGGCAGCATGAATACCTACGAAGAGTGGGTGCGCGCCCTGGAAAGCTACCGCGACGCCCTGGGGGAGGAGGCGCTTCAACGACTGCACATCCATCTCTCCGGGATCGCCTACACTCCCAAGGGAGAAAAGGAACACCTACCCATCGAGGAATCCGATCTAAACCTGGATGCCATCCTGCGGGCGCTGCGCGACTTCAACTGCCGCGGACGCATCCTGTGCGAAAGCCCCATCCTCGAGGAGGACGCCCTGCTGATAAAGAGCCGTTGGGAAGCGCTGGTGGAGGCCGCCTGAACGATGAAGACGCTGGAACAGCTTCACCAGCAAATGCGCGCCTGCCGCAAATGCCTGGAGGCTGGGCATCAAGTCACCCCACCGGCGATTTTCTCCGGCCACCACGGAGCGCGCATTATGACCATCGGGCAGGCGCCTGGCATCACCGAGGTGCAGGCCGGGCGCCCCTTCAACGCCGGCAGCGGGCAACGCCTGTTCAAATGGCTGGCCGAGGCCGGCATTGATGAGGACTGGTTCCGCAGCACCCAGTACATGACCTCGGTGACGAAATGCTATCCGGGGCGGGCTAAAGGCGGCAGCGGCGACCGCGTCCCCAGCCGCGCCGAACAGCAGCTTTGCCGCCCCTTCCTGGAGGCAGAGATTGAACTGGTGGACCCGGCTCTGATTATCCCCATCGGCCGCCTGGCGATTGATCTGTTCTACCCCAAAAAGAAAAAGCTCGCTGAGATCATCGGCAGCGAGCTTGTGGTTGACGGGCGCTATGTGGTTCCCCTGCCCCATTCCTCAGGGGCCAGCCGCTGGCACCAGATCGAAGCCAACCGCGCCCTGATTCGCCAGGCCGTTGCCCTGATCGGTGCGCACGTGCAGCGGCTGTTCCCCAAAAAGTGAGCGTTACTTCACCTGCTTGAAGTAAACGATAATCGTGCTCTTATCGCAATCCGCGTAAGTGTCGAAATAAATCGGATCCGACATCGGCAGGCCAGCCTGATCGAGCAGTTGCACCCACAGCGACTTGGTTGACGCCGTCGGGCCGTTGACGATTTCGGTCAGGTCGAACTCGTATCCCGCCGGGCCATACTTGGTGGCGATGCCAGAGACCGTCACCAGGTCAACCGGCTGCCCGGCCAGTTGACCACCCAGCCGCACCACCACGCCGGTGACCGGCGCGCCGTTCAGGCTGAGCACCTGCCCGCCGACTCCCATCCAGTTGCACCCCAGTTCCGCATGATATAGGTTAGGGATATATTGCGGGTTGCCCTCATGCAACACAAAGGGCATCCCGCCCGAGGCCTCGGTTTCCGGGGTCGCCGTGGCAACCACCGCCGGGGCCAGGGTCGCCGTGGGAGTGGGAGTCTCCGTCGCGGGCAGAGGCGTTGGCGTCCACGTCGGCGGCAAAATCTGCTTCGGCGTCGGCGTGGGCGTATCTAGCGCCAGCGTCGGCGGAAGGGTCGGCGGGGGGAAGGGGTTAATCCCCGCGTTGGGGTTAACCAGAATCGTCAGGAACACGCCCCCCACGCACAGAGTCGCCAACAACACCACAACCGTAAGGATGTTCCAGATCAGCGTTGGAGATGGCCCAGATTTCCCCTCATCTTCGTCAAGGTATGCAAAGACGTCTTTCTCCATTTGAATCTCCCATTCCTCCGGCGGTTACGGCGCCAGAACTTCGATCTCGCTTTGGGCGCGTTGATCAGCAAGCCATTGCGCCAAAGTATGCAGTTGGGTAGCCCGGTACGCATCCGGTTCCAGCGGGCGAGCTGGATCTCGCTCGATGACCTGGACGATGTGATAGCCGATCGAGCTTTCGATCACTGAGCTGACTTCACCCGCTAAGAGTTGAAAAATCGGGTCATCCAGCTCCCCTACGAGCAGGTAACCCCGCGGGAACCAGCCCAGATCGCCACCGGTCACCGGATCATATTGCTCCGCCAGGGCAGCAAAATCGGCCCCAGCCTGCAATTGCGCCAACACGGCATCGGCCTCTTCCGAATTATATAGCAAAATCTGCCGGGCGTGGACTTGCTCGGCGGTGCGCGGCGTTTGGGCGACGATCTGGTCGCGCATCCAGGCGGCGGCGATGGCGCGGCGCATGGCGGCTTCAAAGCTCTCGGCGGTGTATCCGTGCTCCATCAGCCAGTTTTGCAACGCATCCTCACCGATATCCAGTTGGGCGATGCGCTCCTGCAGCACGGCGTCATCCACCACAAACCCGGCCTGTGCCGCAGCCTGCGCCAGCAACAGTTCGTCAATCAGGTTCTGCAACACCAGCGTTTCATCATCCGATGCCAGTTCTGTGCCAGCAGCGGTGCGGTAACGCGCTAGTTCGGCCTGATACTCCGCCAGGGTGATCTCCTCGCCGTTGACCCGGGCTGCCAGCGGAATGCTGGTCGCCGTAGGTGGAAGCGCCGTATTGGTTTCCACCGCAGAGGCGGGAAGTTCGGTAGAAGGAAGGGGTGCTTCATCCGTCGCCACGGGGCGACAGGCAGCCAGCAACACCATCCAAAGCGACAAAGAAATCCAACGATGAAAATTCATAAACCCAATTATAACGCCTCTCTCTGCACCCGGCGGCCTGTGCTATACTTCGGGCGCGCCTGCGCTTTCGGCCATCAAAAACCCCACCACCTTGCACCGGAGTAAACATTCATGAGCGACTACGATGTGATCGTCATTGGTTCAGGAGCTGGCGGCCTTGCAGCAGCCGTCCCGCTGGCTCAGGCCGGGATGAAGGTGCTGGTTTGCGAGCAGCACGAAGTCCCCGGCGGCTGGACACACTCCTTCACGCTCAACGGCTACCGCTTCAGCCCTGGCGTGCACTACATCGGCGGCCTGGAGGAGGGCGGCTCCACCCGCCGCATGTACGAGGGGCTGGGCGTCTCCCAAGACCTGGAATTTTGCGAACTCAACCCGGATGGCTACGACCATTTCTATCTCGGCGAGGAGCGCTTCGATTTCCCCAAAGGCCGCGCCAACCTGATCGCCCGCCTGCAGGAGCGTTTCCCTCACCAGGCGCAGGGCATTCAGGCGTATTTCGACGCGTTGGACGAGATGATCGGCGGTCTCAACCGGGTGGGACGCGTCAAAGGACCAAAGGACGCTCTGGGTGCGGCGGGGAGCGCCGGTTCGGTGCTCAAGTGGGCGCGGCGCAGCGGGCAGGATCTAATCACCACTTTCATTGATGATCCCGTGTTGCAGGGGCTGCTGGCGGGACAATCCGGCGACCATGGACTGCCGCCCTCGCAGGTTTCTGCTTTCTTCCAGGCCGGGATCACCCATCACTACCTCGAGGGAGGGTACTTCCCCCGTGGGGGCGGATTCGCCATCCCGCGGGCGTTCGTGCGCGCCCTGAAACGCGCCGGAGGCGAAATCCGCCTGAGCACGCCGGTGGCCCGCATCTTGTTGCAGGGGCGACGCGCCGTCGGCGTGGAACTGGAGGACGGCACGGAGATCCGCACCCGCTACGTCATCAGCAACGCCGACCCGGAAGTGACCTTCGACCGGTTGATCGGTCGTCAAAACCTCAGCCCGCGCCTGCGCCGCAAGCTCGACCGCGTGGAATACTCGGTCTCGGCGCTCAGTTTGTTCTTCGCCACCGATATGGATTTGCGCACCGCCGGGCTGGATTCCGGAAATTACTGGCTGTACGACCACCACGACGTGGACGCCCTCTACAAACTGGGTCTGACCGACTACGCCGTGAAGGCCGAGACGCCGCCCGCCATGTTCCTCACCGTGACCACGCTGAAAGACCCCTCCAAGCTACACCGCCACGGCCCCACCGCCGGTCATCACACCTGCGAGGCCTTCACGTTTGTGGGCTACGAACCCTTCCAGCGCTGGGCGGCCTCGCGCAGCGGTCAGCGCCCGACGGAGTATCAGGCGCTCAAGGAAGAACTGGCCTGGCGCATGTTCCAGGCGTTAGAGAAGCGCGTCCCCGGCATCAGCCAGCACATCGTGTTCTGGAGCCTGGGCACACCGCTGACCAACGAGCACTACATCAACGCCACCCGCGGCAGCCTGTACGGTATTTCCAAACGCGTCAACCAGGTTGGGCCGGGAGCTTTCCCCATCCAGACGGAATTTGAGGGGTTGTTGATGTGCGGCGCCAGCACACTCAGCCACGGCGTGACCGGCGCGCAGGCCTCCGGCTTGGCCGCGGCCCGAAAAATCCTCAAATGCCGCACCGCCGACCTGCTCACCCAAAACGGCCCGCCGATTCGGATTTACCCCTCTGAAGACCTTTCGCAGTGGCCGGAGCACCTTTTGAAGTAGCTGAGGGGGGGAAGAGTCATCGAGGGAACGGACAACGGAACGCAGACCGCGGACGGAAGACGGTCGACCGCGGTCCACCGTCGGTGGTCACTCCCCCATCATCAGGCGCGCCGCCCGGCGGCCAATCTCCACAGCGAAGTTCGTCCCCCGATCCCAGGGGTAGACCTGGCTCATGCTGGCGAAGTACAGCCCCGGCAGGGGGGTCTCAATCGGGGGAATGCGCTGTGAGTGGTTCAACTCCGGCACCGGCTGGGCGTATGCAGCCTTGAACAGCCAGCTTTTGCGCACCCAACTGCGTTCAAAGCGCGGGTTGAAGCGTTGCAAGGTCGGCAAGAAGCGCTCCAGCAGTTCTTCGGCGCTCAGGGAGAAATACTCGTGCCCGGGGTCAAGGTAATCCCCGCAGTAGACGATATGATCGCCGCCAAAGTACTCCGGCGAGAGGTAGTTGGTGTGCTCCACCAGCGCCAGGAAGGGGTATCCGGCCTCTTTGGGCAGGTTGAACCAGTAGTAGCCATCTTCCGAAAGCCGCTGCCGCAGCGCCAGCACCAGCACCACCGCCCCCATAGATTTCAGGCTCAGCAGCCCTTGAAGGTAATCCCCCGGCAGATTGGGGGCAAGCCTGGCAAGCAGCGCGGGGGAGGTGGTTACCAGGATTTGGTCGTAGTTAGTTCCAGTGGTCTTATTGGTCTTATTGGTCGAAGTGCTCACGACCAACCGACCAATCCGACCAATCGGACCAATTGGACTAATGCGACTAACCACTGTATTAAGTCGAAACTCTACCCCCAACCGGCGCAGTTCGGCAGCGAAGTCATCACAAAAGGCCTGAAAGCCGCCACGGTAGGTTCCCAGGCGTGTGGTACGGGCGTGGATGCGCGCCCACAGCCAGGACATGGGCACATCTTTGTAGTATTCCCCAAACTTGCCCTTGAGCAGCGGCTGCCACATGCGGGCGTAGACGCGCTCCCCGGCCCAGCGGCGCATCCAGGCATCGGCGGTGACGCGCTCCAGGGTGCGCCAGTTCTTCGTCAGGCGCAGGTACAGCCCCACCAGGCCGAAGCGCAGCTTATCCAGCCCCCAGCCTAAACCGGGGAAGCGCAGCGCTTCGAGGACGGAGTCGAAGGGATACCAGCGCTCCTCGTGCAACACCACGGTGTACGGGCGGGGGAAGATCACCTTCTCACTCAGCCCCAGCTCCTCGATCAAGCCGAGAATGTGCGCGTCGCTGGCGAACCAGTGGTGGTAAAACTTCTCCACCGAC
>CAZZFZ010000118.1:5721-8693 GCA_964653835.1 uncultured Anaerolineales bacterium | reverse complement strand
CGTTCCAGGCGGGCTTGCTGTTCTGTCGTCAGGGATAGCAAAGGAACGCTGGCGTAGAGCTCGATGGCCGGTTTCCTGCCCAGCGTCCACCCTCCGGTGGACGCGAATCGCCCGACTTGTTCTGGCCCATAAGCCATCATCGGCCCTTCGGTCAGAATGGGATTCTGGTTCGCCAGCCCAACTGCCCAGAAGAAGTTCAGCAAGAAATAGGCGTTTTCTCGATTTAGCACCACGCTTTGTGTGCTGCCCTCCTGAAGGATGCTCACCTGCTCATCGGTAAGCGGTCGACCGGCGTTTTGATATACCTGGGTAAAGCGGTTAAAGTCAATCGCCCCGGCTTCCAGCAGGCGAGGGCCGAGGTCGTTGAAACGCACGGGCAATGAATAGCCGTCTGGGGGATTGATCGATTCGACCAGCGCGGCGATGCGGGCGCGGGGATCGCTCTCTGCGGCAGTGCTTTGCGCTGCCGGTCGTGCCCAGAGCAGGTAGCCGCCCCCGATCCCCAGCGCGAATCCAATAATCAACGCTACAGGGATCCATAGTCGGTGGAATGGGCGGGTGGAGGGTGCAGGTGCGGGGTCGTTTGTGGGCGTGGGAGATTCGGGAGTTGAGAATTGCGCCATTTTGAATGCCTCTCCTTGGAAACCTGCGGTGGTGATGGGGTGGGTAATCGAGTAGCGTTGCGTGTGTGATGGCAAAAAGCGGTGGAAGCCGGGGGGCCTCCACCGCTTTGCCCGTATGGGGGATTAGTGGTGGCCGTGTTCGTGGCCGTGATGCTCGTGACCTTCCTGACCGCTGAGATATTTCTCCGGGTCTTTATCGAAGGCGGCTTTGCAGCCAGAAGCGCAGAAGTAGTAGGTTTCCCCTTTGTACTCCGAAGTCGCCGCAGCGGACTTCTCATCAACTTCCATCTTGCATACAGGATCAATAGCCATTGTGAAACTCCTTTCGGTTATTTGAATAAGGTTTTTCGATCGGCTGCATCTTGAAAATGCGTGATCAACTTCCAGCAAAGTAGATTAGATAACCGCTCAGCGCGACCAAGCCGATGAGCAGCAGGAGGACCCAGCCGATGGGCGTGCCCATCATCCCCGCCATCATCGCCATGCCGCCCATGGCCATGCCGCCGCCCAGCACGGCGAGCAGTGCCACCAGCAACACCGCGCCAACGATCAGCAACAGCACTGTTCCGGGATCGAGTGTCATTACACCACCTCCGTATATCTCAGGCCCCCGGCCGGCCGGGGGCCTGTTGTTGCAGTTGCCGCTTATCCTTCCCGTCGGTAATCCGGGCGGATATCAACCTTGCGCAGGCGGTTGGCGTTGCTCACCACCGTGATCGAGGAGGTCGCCATGGCGATCTCGGCCAGCACGGGGTGCATCCAGCCGATCACCGCCAGCGGGATCATCGCCACGTTGTAGAAGAAGGCCCAGAACAGGTTCTGCTTGATCTTCTTGAAGGTCGCCCGGCTGAGGGTGATGGCCTCGACAACGCCGGTCAGCTCGCCGCGCACCAGGGTGATGTCGCTGGCTTCGATGGCGATGTCGGTGCCGGTGCCGATGGCCAGGCCGACGTTGGCCTGCGTCAGCGCCGGTGCGTCGTTGATGCCATCACCGACGAAGGCCACCAGCCCGAACTTCTGTTGCAGTTTCTGGACTTCGGCCACTTTCCCATCGGGCAGCACTTCGGCAAGCACGTGATCGATGCCGACGGTTTTGGCGATCGCCTCAGCAGTGCGCTGGTTGTCGCCGGTGATCATGGCGGTCTGGATGCCCATATCGTGCAGGGCTGCGATGGCCTGGGCCGAATCTTCTTTGAGCGTATCGGCCACGGCCACCACGCCAGCCAGTGCGCCATCGATGGCGACCAGCATGGCCGTCTTGGCCTCGTTCTCCAGGCGGACGAGTTCGTCCTCCAGCGGTGTGGGGTCAATCCCGTTTTCTTTCATCAGGCGGCGAGAGCCGACGAGCACGTTCCGCCCGTCTACCGTGGCGCTCACACCCTTGCCGCGCACCGCTTCAAAGTTCTGCGGTTCGGACAGGGCCAGTCCATTCGCCTCGGCGTGCTCCACGATGGCCCGCCCCAGAGGGTGTTCGCTGCCGCGTTCGACCGCAGCTGCAGCCGCCAGCACAGCCCGATCGCTGAAGTCGGTTGTCGGGACGATATCGGTCACTTCGGGCTTGCCCTTGGTGATCGTGCCGGTCTTGTCGAAGACCACGATGTTCACGTCCTTGATGGTCTGGATGGCTTCACCGGTGCGGATCAGGATGCCGTTCTCGGCGCCCATCCCGCTACCGACCATCAATGCCGTTGGCGTGGCCAGGCCGAGTGCGCAGGGGCAGGCGATCACCAGCACGGCGACCATCGAGACGATCGCCAGGGTGAGCACGCCCAGGTTGGGATCAACCCAGGGCAGGAAAGTCCCGGCGCTAACCAGCGGCCGCATCACGTTAGGCAGCGCAACCCAGGCCAGCACGGTCAGCACCGCGATGCTGATGACCACCGGCACGAAGATGCCGGTTACCTTATCGGCGAATTCCTGAATGGGCACCTTTGAGCCCTGGCACTCATCTACCAGCTTGATAACCTGGGCGAGGAAGGTATCCTTGCCGATGCGGGTGGCTTCCACTTTGAGCAACCCTTCCTGGTTGACGGTGGCACCGATGACTTCATCGCCAGGGCGTTTGTTGACCGGCATGGACTCGCCGGTGGCCATGGATTCATCCACAGCGCTTTCGCCGCTGACTACCACGCCATCGGTGGGGATTTTCTCGCCAGGGCGTACCACCATCAGGTCGCCGACCTGGACCTCATCGATGGGGATTTCCACTTCAACACCGTCGCGCTCAATGCGGGCGGTTTTTGCGCCCAATTCGAGCAGCTTGCGGATGGCCTGCGAAGCGCGACCTTTGGCGGTTTCTTCCACGTAGCGCCCGGTCAGGTGGAAGGCCATAATCATCGCCGCCACGCC
>CAZZFZ010000118.1:0-5621 GCA_964653835.1 uncultured Anaerolineales bacterium | reverse complement strand
TTTCTTCCACGTAGCGCCCGGTCAGGTGGAAGGCCATAATCATCGCCGCCACGCCGGCGTAGTTTGCCACGGGGAAGAAGAACCAGGCCGGGCCGGTCAGCAGCGAGACCCCGGTCCCCAGGGCGATCAGCGTGTCCATGTTGGCGTGTTTGTGGCTCACGGCCGCCCACGCGCCGCGATAGGTTGGCCAGCCGACCCAGAAGAGCACCGGCAGGGCCAGCACGATCATCCCCAGGTTGTAGATGGTGGGATTAGGCCAGACGATGCCGAAGAACATTTCAGCGAACATCCAGAGGATGATGGGGACGGTGAAGCCCCAGGCCACGGCCATGCGGAAGCGGGCATCGGCCATCTTGCGCTCTTCCTGGTCGATCTCTTCGCCCGTATCCCCGGCTTCAAGCTCCAGAACCTGATAGCCGGAGTCGGCGACGGCTTTTTTGAAGTCGGTCAACGAAGCCGTGCCGGGGATATAGGTCACGGTGGCTCGCTCGGTAGCCAGGTTGACCGCGGCCTGGAGCACGCCGGGCACTTCGTTGAGCGCTTTTTCGACATGAGCCACGCACGAGGCACAGGTCATCCCTCCGATCGGCAGGTTGATTGTCTCCGAGGGAACGTCGTAACCTGAATCTCGGATGGCCTGGATGAGCACATCCGTCGTCACGTTGCCGTTGGCGAATTTGACCGTCGCCCGTTCAGTAGCCAGGTTGACCGCCGCCTCGGCCACGCCGGGCACTTCGTTGAGCGCCTTTTCGACATGGGATACACACGAGGCGCAGGTCATCCCTGCTACTGGCAGGGTCAGTTCTTTCAGTGTTTCAGACATAGGTTTGCATCCTTCCTACAAATAAGTGTAATTGATTGGTTTTGACAGAATTAGAGACACCAATTTGTCCTCAACTGCGGTTCGCTGTCCACTGGTTCACCCTGGAGAGGTGTTCGTACCTGACGATCACTCTCGCGGAAAATCGCCTCGCGGGATTGGGTCTCCTCCCTGGCCAGTTGCAGAACGCAAGCAGCAGGCGAGCCAAGGATCACTCCTCGTTGACATCAGCCCATTCGTGGAAAGAGAAGGCATAGCGAGTGCCTGGCTCCAGCGCGGTCATAATGGCTTCTACCAGTTCGGGCTGCGGAGGATGGTTGGGGGAATTCACCATCTCAATTTCCGTCTGGCCGCGATGCGAATGGACGACCAGCGAAGCGGGCGGCCCGGTTTTGCCGTAAGCCAATAGCACAACCATCTGGCAATCGCAGGGGGCGTCGCCATGGTGTGGACAAGTGAATTCTGGATAGGTGGCGCACGCCGATTTCAGGTCGAAGGAGCGCACGAGGCGGATGTCGTGTGCGGCCAGTTGCCGTTGAGCGTACGTGATAACGGCTTCGCAATCCAGGTTAAATTTGAGTAGCCAGTTTGTTGAGTTCATATCTCATACACTATGCCGCCAGTATAAGGTAAAGAATGCCTAAGTGGTAAGCGCCATTTATCGTATACGCGTATAGGCAAAATCGCCTATACGCGAGCGCGCCGGTTAGCGCATGTCGTCATCTCACTCGCGAGGTAAGATGAAAATGCTTCTCCCTCCTTAGATAGGATTGCCTCAGGTGTTACCCTATATTGTAACGCTTCCTGTCAAGCCCTGAGGCAGTCTTTATCTCACACTAATCCCATATAATGAGGTGTAACTATGTCTGAGAAAGACAACTGTCATGTTGAACCGATCGAAAAGCCGCTGGATGAAGCTGCGCTGGCTTCTGCGCAGGCAGTTTATCTGGCTGTCTCCGGTATGGGGTGCCCCAATTGTGCGGCGCGCGTCCGCAATGGGTTGCTCTCGGTAGACGGAGTGCTGCTGGCTGATGTCAACCTGGAGATGAATATCGCCGCAGCAGCCTATGACCCGGCGCGCGTCACCCTCGAAGATCTTACACAGGCTGTGACGGATGCCGGGAATGACGGCCGTCATCATTACGAGGCGGAGGTGGTCAAAGTCCTGCCTGCAAAAGACGCGCTGCGCTGGTAAGTTTTCCCTGGCCTCTGACATCTTACATTTTACATTCTTCGGGAAGAACCCCATGAGCGTCCCCCTCGCACAGCGTAATCTGTGGCATCAGAAAGGCAGGTTGCTCCTCAGCGTGGCGGGCATCGCCGCCTCGCTGGCGCTCATCCTGCTGTTGATGGGCTTCCGCGCCGGCCTGTACGCCACGCTGACCGCCTTTGTGGATAACCTCGACGCCGATCTGATTATCGCCCAGAGCGGTGTGCAGGGGATGTTTTCGTCCAACTCGGCGCTGCCGCTCGACCTGCATCAACGGGCGGCAGCAACGGCCAACGCCGTTGAAGCCGGGCATATCCTCATGGCCGACATCATCTTCACCTGGGATGAGACCAAGACGCCTGTGCTGCTGGTGGGATATGATCCACAAAGCGTCTTTGGCAGCCCGTGGAAGCGGGGCGCGGGACGTAATGTGCAGGCTGATGATGAGATTGCTCTGGATACCTGGCTGGCGCAGCGGGCAGGCATCGCGCTGGGCGATACCATTACCGTGCTGGGGCAGGATTTTACGGTGGTAGGGCTGACCCGTGAGACTTCCTCCTGGATGAGCCCCTATATCTTCATCACGCTGGATGCTGCCGAACAGGCTCTTGGCCTCTCCGGGTTGGTCAGCTACCATCTGCTGCGACTGCCTCCAGATGCGGACGTGCAGGAAACCGCCCAAAAACTGGAGGCGGTCATCCCTGGCATCAGCGCCATGACGCCTGCTGAGATTGCCGATGCCGACCGCCGCGTGCTGGCCAACGTGATGGATTCTCCCATCAACGTGATGCTGGTGATTGGCGTGGTGATTGGCGTGGCCGTGATGGGGTTGACCGCCTACACCGCCGTCACCGACCGCATGCGCGAGTATGGCGTGTTGAAAGCGGTTGGCGCCAGCGGAGGCCGCCTTGCCTGGCTGGTCACTGTGGAGACGATGTACCGCGCCGTGCTGGGATACCTGCTGGGTGTGGGGCTGGTTTACCTCGCCGCCGCGGTGATAATGGCCCGCTGGCCGCAATTCAATGTGTTGATTGAAGGCCGGGCCGTGATTCAGGCGGGTGGGTTGACGCTGGTCATGAGCCTGCTGGCCGCGTTGCTGCCTATTCGTCGCCTCAATCAGATCGACCCGGCGCAGGTCTTCAAGGCCTGAGCGCAGGCCCCCTCGTAAGGAGATTCCCTTGTTCAAACTCGCCTGGAAGAACCTCTTACACGACCGCACCCGGCTGGTCATCAGCGTGGGAGGCGTGTCCCTGGCGATGGTGCTCATCCTGGTGATGGCGGGGGTGTTCGCTGGATCTGAAGAGCATGCCGTGGCCTACATCAAGAATCAGCCTGCCCCTTTGTGGATGATGCAGAACGGCGTCGCCAACATGCACATGTCCTCTTCCATCCTGCCGCCGGGCACGTTGGAGCAGGTCAAGGCGGTGCCGGGGGTGCAGGAGGCTGTTGGGCTGTTATACGCCAACGCTGGTATCGACGTGAACGGCGAGCTGGTGTATAGCTACATCTTCGCTGTGGATCATGGCGTGCCCTTCGGCGGCCCCTGGGAGATGGACTCCGGCGTGACCGACCTGGCTCCTGATGAGGTGATAATCGACCGCGACCTTGCGGCGCGTTATGGCGTCGGCCTGGGCGATACGGTGAACATCCTGGGGTTGGATCTGAAAATCGCCGGGCTGAGCAAGGGCACCTTCGGCATCGCTACCAGCATCACCTTCATCAATAAGGAAACCCTGGCGGCTCTGATGGGCGTCCCCCCTGAAGTGGATAGTTACATCCTTATACAGCCGGAGCCGGGGATGAATCCTGATATCCTTGCGGGCAACCTGTGCGCGCTGGTGCCGGGCAACCGCGTGATGACTCAGGCGGAATTCGCCGCCAGTGATCAGGAGATGATCCGCCAGATGGGCGCAGATATCATCAAGGCGATGAACACCGTCTCGTATGTGGTCGGTTTGCTGGTGATCGCCCTGACGATTTACACCGCTACCCTGGAGCGCGCCCGCGAGTATGGCATGCTGAAGGCCATCGGCGCCAGTTTTGGCGCGCTGGTACGGGTGGTGTTCGCGCAGGCGTACCTCAGCGCCGGGTTGGGCATGCTGGTTGGAACCGGGCTGGCCTACGCTATCGCCGCTCTGGTCAACCGCCTGTTGCCGGAGATGTTGATTCTCATTCGACCGGCGGATGTGCTGGCACAACTCCCCGTCCTGTTGGTGGTCGCCGCTCTGGCGGCGTTGCTACCTCTAGGACGCATCGCCCGCCTTGACCCGATGGTGGTATTCAAAGAGTGACCCGAGGATTCGCTATGGAACCTGTACTTGAACTCAAGAACGTCAATAAAATTTACGGCAGCGGACATACCGCCGTCCACGCGGCTAAAGATATCAACCTGCGGGTCCAGCCAGGGGAAATTGTGCTCATTATGGGGCCTTCTGGTAGCGGCAAGACGACTGTGCTGAGCATGGCCGGGTTGTTGCTGCGCCCTACTTCGGGTGAAATCTTTTTCGATGGAGAAAAGATCAATGGCCTGAGCCAGCGCCAGATTGCTGATCTGCGGTTGCACAACCTGGGTTTTGTCTTCCAGGCGTATAATTTACTCAGCGCCCTGACTGCTCGCGAGAACGTGGAAGTGGTGATGAACCTGGCGGGCGTGCGCGGCAGAGAAGCCCGCCAGCGCGCCGAAGAATTGCTCACCATGCTCGGTCTGGGTGAACGCCTCGATCACAAGCCTGCCGACCTTTCCGGCGGCGAGAAGCAGCGCGTCGCCATCGCCCGCGCCCTGGCCAACGACGCCCCGCTCATCCTGGCTGATGAGCCCACCGGTAACCTGGACAGCAAGACCGGGAGCGAGGTGATGGAGTTACTGTGCTGTGGTCTGGGCCGCGATCAGGGACGCGCCATTGTCATCGTTACCCATGACCACCGTCTGAAGGAAATCGCCGACCGTGTTCTGTGGCTGGAAGATGGGATACTATATGATACGCTCCCGGAAGTGAGTTATGCCTGAAAACCCCATCAACTGGTACGACCGCATTGCCTTTCTCTATGACCCCTTCGTGCTGGGCGTTTACAATCGTGCCCGCCGCGAGACGGTAGCCCAACTTCAACTCGAGCCCGGTCAGCGCGTGCTGGACCTGGCCTGCGGCACAGGGGAAAACTTTCGTTACCTGATGCCGCAAATTGGCCAGGCCGGTGTGCTGGTTGGTGCGGATTACTATCGGGGGATGCTGACGCAGGCACATCGCAAAGTCGCCCGCGCCGGGTGGAAAAACATCTCCCTGCTGCACGCCTACGCGCAGACCATCACGCTGGATGCAATCGCCGCCGCCACCGACCAGCCAGCCCAACCCTTCGACCGCGTACTGATCACCTTGGGGATGACCGTCATCCCCGACTGGAAGGCAGCCTTCGAGCGCGCCTGGGCGCTGCTCAAGCCCGGCGGACGCATGGCCATACGCCGCTGGTGGGGTCCGCTGGAAGGGCGTGGAGAGGGTTTCCACCGCAACTTCTTTGAGAAGCGTGGGGGCTATCCCAAATTCAAGAGCAAGCGGAGCAAGCAAAGCATTCGCTACCCGCAGCCAAAACCGAACT
>CAZZFZ010000117.1:0-8741 GCA_964653835.1 uncultured Anaerolineales bacterium | reverse complement strand
GCAATGATGTCCTGCATGTCGGCGCGTTCGTCAATCAGCGTCCCGGCCACCGCGGGCGGCGAATCGTCCGGGGGGCGGGGGAAGAATTCGGCCACCACGCCCACCGGCTTGTCGCGGCCCCACAGATACCAGATCAGGTAGATACCCATCCCGCCGCTGATCAGGAAGATCAACGCGACGACGATGGCCTCCAGGCCATAGAGCCACTGGTTATCGCCGATGCGTTGCCAGGCTGGCGGCGCAGCGTTGACCGCGCCGTGAGGGAACTTCACGCCGATCTCCCACTCATCCCCGCTGTAAAACGGCCCGCTCGCGTAGGTGATCGTTTGTCCATCGACGATCTGCCAATCGCTGGTGGGGTTTGTGTTGTAGAACGTCGCTGCTTCCAGTTGCTCGGTGGAGAACGTCGCCGGCAGGTGCACGTTCACGCTGACGCTGTTGATGGTGTAGCCGCGGTCGCTTTCGATGAACTTCCAGAAGAATTGATCTCCCTCATCGTAGATCGCCAGCGCGCCCTTGAGTGTGTAGGTGAGGATAAACGTGCGCGTCTGGTTGGTGGTGGATGGGAAATACCAGGTGATTTTGCGTTCATCCCCCTCGCTGGAAACCTGATAAGTAAATGGTGCGTTGGCTGCGCCCTCGCGGTAGATTGTGCTGTCTTCGCGCACGCCCCAATCGGTGATGGCTTCAACCTTGTTGAGCGGGATGCTGCGGAACGCGAAGGTGAAGGGGCCGCCGTTGAACTGGGTTTCCCAAACTTCCTCAAAGCGGATATCCCCATTAGGGAGAATAGTGATATCAGCATCGCGCCGCAGCACCGTCACCGATTTGCTTTGCGCCGCGGCGTTGGGGATCATCGGGAACAGCAGGAAAAACGCGATCAGGGGGGCGATCAGCAATCTGGCGAGACGCGGATGATTCCGTTTCATGCAACACTATCCTTGGGCTTTGATGTGCTACCGTTCTTGGGCATAGCGCTATTATACAGCATTTCATCCCCGCGACTGGCTGCACGGAAGTGATAATCTGAGTTTTGGATATTGCTTTCGCCGGGTATGAACCACAGGTTCTATTCGCGCACTTCGAAGGTGATTGGCTCCGGCTCGCCGAGTACAGGGACGGGGTGCAGCAGGTGAACATCCACCAGGGCGGTCAGGGTGGCGATGGTCTCGCGCGTGAACCAGAAGGCGCGCGCCAGGCGGCGGTACTCCCGTCGGTCGGCGATCACGCCCACCGCGTCCACCCCCAGGGCGTTGCAGGTGTAAATGGCGCGCGGCAGGTGAAACGCCTGCGTCACCAGGATGACCTCTTGCAGCCCAAAGATCGCTCTGGCCCGGTAGCAGGTATCATACGTGCGCCGCCCGGCGTAATCCAGTACAATGGCTTCTTCGGGCACGCCCAGGCGGAGGGCGTAGGTTTGCATGGCCGCTGGTTCGTTATAGTCGTCAAAGCGGTTGTCGCCGCTCATCAACAGCTTTTCCACCTTGCCGCTGAAGTAGAGGTCCGCGGCCGTGGCGACTCGGTCGCGCAACACCGCGCTGGGAGAGCCGTCGCGCCGCAGCCCGGCTCCGAAGACGATCGCCACGCGCCGCTCCGGGGCCTGCTCCGCGTTGAAGATGCGCGGCGCGGCATGCCAGGCAGCGACCAGCCGCGGGGCCGCCAGGAGCAGAATACCCAGAAACGAGAGGATTATAAGGAGGGTGGACACAAGGTAAAAGATCTTTCGAAGCACGCCAGCGATTTTATCATCGGCTCACAGATGAAAGGTTAATGCCCTGTTAGCAGTGGCATTACAGGTGACACTTGCTTCGCAAGTGACTGTCGCCTGCGTGGTTTCTTAAATCAAACGGCGGATGCAGCAAGCTGCACCCGCCGTTGAAGGATCAAAAGGCTACACAAAGCGCGCCCGGATCTCGGCGCTGACGTAGTCGAGGATCGCCACCGTGATGGCGATGAACCACACGGCCATCCCGGCGGAGCGGTAATCCAGCAGGCGGATGTACTGCGCCAGCAGGAAGCCGATGCCGCCGCCGCCGACGAAACCGATCACCGTGGACATGCGGATGTTGATATCCCAGCGGTAGATGGTGAAGGAGACGAACGGCGGGATGATCTGCGGGATGACCGCGTAAACCACGGTTTGCAGCCAAGTCGCGCCGGTGGCCTGGATGGCCTCGATGGGGCCGGGGTTGATGGATTCGATGGCCTCCGAATACAGCTTGCCCAGCGCAGCGATGGAGTGCAGCGTCAGGGCGAGGATGCCGGCGTAAGGCCCCAGGCCGACGACGATCACGGCGATGATCGCCCAGATCAGCGGCTCGATCGAGCGGATGATGTTGAGCACCCCGCGGGTGAGGTAGTAGATCACCAGTGTGATTGGCGAGGTGGACATCAGGTTGCGGGCGGCGAAGAAGCTCACCGGCACGGCCAGGGTGACGCCGAAGAAGGTCGCCATCATGCCGATGAAGATCGTCTCGATCATCTTCTCAACTACCAGTTTGAAGTCCGGGCTGAGCTTCGCCGGGCCAACTGAGGCCACCTGTTCGCCGAACACCTGCCAGATGTAGAAGGGTTCTGTGGCGCTGGGTGGCAGCAGGCGATAGGGCATGATGATATCGAGGGCGAAGTGCCCCTTGGAATCTGTGGTCACCGTGATGTACTCTCCCCCCTGGCGTTGGCGGAACACGTTGCCTAAGGGGTCTTCCCATTTAATCGCCACCTCGCTATCGGGGACGAAGTTGTAACCCTCCAGGTGCAGGGTGGTGCCCACCTTGCCGGCCTGGGTGCTCAGCTCGCCGCAGGTGGGGGTGGCGATCAGCACCGGCTCGTTCCCGCTGAGCTGGTTAGGGGCTGGCGCTTCGCCCACGCAGGGGACCTGGATGTCGGCGTACGCCTGGATGAGATCTTCCTCGCGTACGATGGCCTTTTCCCAGGGCCAGATCACGCGCGCCAGGGGCGGGCCGGCTTCGTCGGCCTGGGTGACCAGCTCGACCAGGCTGATCTGCCCGATCTGCCAGCCCAGGGCGAAGAAGACCACGATGATCATAAAGAAAACGCCTATCGGTGTGCGCTCGCGATCGCGAGCCAGCGAGTAGGCGTCTAAGGCGATCCAGATCACCATGATCAGGGTGAGGATGCTGGCGATCACCAGTGAGTTGTCGAGCTTGAGACCCTTCTTGATGATGTTGAGCCAGCCGGTATCGCGCGGGGCGGCCAGGTTGAAGCGCCAGATGAGCAGGCCGATGATGCTGATGTATGAGAACAGGATAATCAGCCCGCGGCGCACCGAGCGCGCCAGCATCTGGCCCAGGCCGGGGATAAGCAGTGAGAGCAACGCGGCGACGGCGGGAGGAACCAGGCTGGGGGGGCGGATTCCTTCGGGTTGATGGCTGAGTTTAGTCATGCCGCACCTCCGCGAGCGGATTTCAGTTCGCCTTTCAGCCCGCTGCCGACGCGCTCCGCTTCCTCGCCGTAGATGCCTTTGAATTCTTCGTCCGTCATGGCGCGAATGTCCTCGCGGGTGCCCTGGTAGACCAGGCGGCCATCGCGCAGGCCGATCACGCGGCTGGCGTAGCGTTGCACCAGGTCGAGGTAGTGCAGGCTGCAAATCACGGTCATATTGTCTTCCTGGTTGAGCATTTCTAGGTATTGCATGATCGAGTGCGCCAACACCGGGTCGAGGCTGGCGACCGGCTCGTCGGCCAGGATCATCTGCGGTTCCTGCATCAATGCGCGCGCCACGCCGACGCGCTGTTGTTGACCGCCGCTCAGCTCGCGAGCCAGTTTGTGCGCCTGGTCTTCAATCCCCAGGCGTTTCAGGGCTTGCAGGGCTTTTTCCTTGTCGGCTGCTGAAAAATGCCCGAACAGGCTGCCCCATTGCGAGGTGTAACCCAGGCGCCCGGCGAGCACATTGGTCATCACCGTGGAGCGGCTGACCAGGTTGAAGTGTTGGAAGATCATGCCAATCTTGCGGCGGACTTTACGCAGTTCTTCCCCCTTGAGCTGAGTGATATCGACCCCGTCCCAGATGATTTCGCCTTCGGTGGGATCGATCAGGCGGTTGATGCAACGCAGCAAGGTAGACTTGCCAGAGCCGCTCAACCCGATGACGATCAGGAAGTCCCCCTCCTCTACCGTGAAGCTGACGTCTTTCAGCGCCACGGTGCCGTCGTCATACACTTTGGTCAGATGACGAATTTCAAGCATAAGCCTCTCCTCGTTGGGTGATCACCGCAAGGACGGTGAACAGGCTGTTTCGCAGATCGGGTAGATTGTATCATGCCCTCAGCTTGGCTGTTAAGGAGCAAAATGCTCTCTTGTCGCCATCCCCTGGCAAGAGTACAATCTGCTTGCTATGAGTTTCCCCCTGCAAACCCGTTACCAGCAAGCCCTGGATTACATTTATAGTTATGTTGATTTCAGCCGCACGCATCAACAGAACCTGGCGCCGGAGAATTTCGACCTCCGCCGCATGCGGGCGTTGCTGGCGCGCCTGGGGGATCCGCAGGCGGATTACCCCGCGCTGCACATCGCCGGGAGCAAGGGCAAGGGTTCGGTGAGCGCCTTCTGCGCCGCCGCGTTGCAGGCGCAGGGCTACCTGGTGGGGCTTTACACCTCGCCGCACCTGAAGGATTACGAGGAGCGCATCCAGGTGGATGGCGAGCCGATCCCCCGTGGTGACCTGGTGGAACTGGTTGAGGCCATCAAGCCGCACGTCGCTGCCATTCCCCGGCTGACCACATTCGAGATCACCACCGCGCTGGCGTTCTGGTATTTCGCCCGCCGCGGCGTGGATGTGGCCGTGATCGAGGTTGGCCTGGGGGGACGGCTGGACGCCACCAACGTGATCTCGCCGGCGGTGACGGTGATCACCGCTTTGTTGTTGGAACATACCGCGATTTTAGGGGATACCTTGCCGCAGATCGCCGCTGAGAAGGGGGGGATCATCAAACCTGGGGTTCCGCTGGTTCTGGCCCCTCAGCCGGATTCTGCCCTCGAGGTGCTGACCGCCCTCGCCGCCGAGCGCGTCGCGCCGCTCTACCGCCTGGGCGCGGAATACGGCTTTCGCCCGCTGACGGCCTCGCTGGATGGGCAGACCTTTCAGGTGTGGCGCGAGGATTTCGCCGATGCCCCGCAGACGCTGGCCATCCCTTTGCTTGGCGCGCATCAGGTGGAGAACGCCGCCCTGGCTTACGCGGCTTTGGACCTGGCCGGGCGTCACGCCGGGCTGCGTATCTCCTCCCAGGCCATTCGCCAGGGATTTGCCCGCACCGCCTGGCCGGCGCGCTTTGAGGTGTTGCGCCGCCAGCCGCCCTTGGTGGTGGATGCCGCCCACACGCCCGGCGCGGTGCGGCGTTTGCGGGAAACGCTGGATGCGTTCTTCCCCGATCGCCCCATCTGGCTGGTGTTGGGCGTTTCGGAAGATAAGGATGTCCCCGGCATCCTGGCGGCGTTTCCGCCGCGCCTGGAACAGGTGTATTGCACCCGCGCTGATCACCCGCGAGCGATGGACGCCGAAGAGCTTGCCGGGCAGGCGCGCGCCGCCGGCTGGTCGGCAAGCGCGATTTACCCTGTGGGCGCAGCCCTCTTTACTGCCCTTGCCGAGGCGCCTCCTGAAGCGCTCGTCCTGGTGACGGGGAGCATCTTTGTCGCCGCTAGCGCCCGCATCGCCTGGCTGGAGCAGGAACGAATTACGGAGTGATTATGGTAATGGACGATTGGGATCTCTACGAAGATGCCGACGAGATGATGGACGCGCTTCACCAGCGCACGGAAGAACTCTATGATGTGGACGATCTGATCCCTGGTGAGGATGGCACGTTTGAAGCGCCGGTGATGCCCTGGCGCGGCGTGGTGGTTTACCCGCAGATGGTCTCACCGCTGTTCATTGGCCGCCAGGAGACCTACTGGGCGATCGCCGAAGCGCAGGAGAATAACCACACCGTGATCGCCCTTGTGCAGCGCGACCCCGAGGTGGAAAACCCCGGCCCGGAAGATTTCTTCCCCATCGGGATGGAGGTCGCTGTGGGGCGGCTGATCAGCATGCCCGAAGAGGCCAGCACCGCGCTGATGCAGGGGCGTCGCCGCGTGGAAGTGGTTGAATTCACTCAGTTGAAGCCCTACCTGCGGGCGCGCGTCCGTCCCATTCTCGAGGAAGCGCGCATAGATCGGCACACCGAGGCGACCATGCGCTCGGTGATGGATATGTTCGAGCGCTGTGTGCAGCTCAACCGCAGCCTGCCGGAGGAGGCGTACCTGTTCGCACTGAATATTGACGATCCCGGCTGGCTGGCAGATATGATCGCCACGGCGCTCTCTCCGGCGATGCCGGAGCGCCTCAAGCTGCTGGCGATGGCGGACCCGCTGGAGCGGCTGGACTATGTGGGTGAGATGCTGGCGAACGAGCTGGATGTCCTCGAACTGGAGAGCGAGATTCAAAACCGCACCCGTAACGAGGTGGATCGCTCGCAGCGCGAGTTCTACCTGCGCGAGCAGATGCGCGTGATCCAGACCGAACTGGGGGAGGGTGACCCTCACAGCGCCGACATCGCCGATTTGCGTGCCCGCCTGGAAAAGACCCCCCTACCGGCGCACGCCCGCGAGCGCGCTCTTAAGGAACTCGACCGCCTGAGCCATGTCCCGCCGGTCTCACCGGAGGTCAGCATTCTGCGCACCTACATTGACTGGATCATCGACCTCCCCTGGGAGAAAGCCACTGAGGACAACCTGGATATCGAACACGCCGCCCGCGTGCTGGATGAGTATCACTACGGCCTCGCCAAGGCCAAAGACCGCATCCTGGAATACATCGCCGTGCGCAGCCTGCGACCGGCGAAGGCGCGCCAGCCGATTTTGTGCTTTGTCGGCCCGCCGGGCACGGGGAAGACCTCGCTGGGGCGCTCCATCGCCCGCGCCCTGGGGCGCGAGTTTGTGCGCCTCTCGCTGGGCGGCGTGCGCGACGAGGCTGAGATCCGTGGCCACCGGCGCACCTACATCGGCGCGCTGCCGGGGCGCATCCTGCAAACCATGAAGCGCGCCGGGGTGGTCAACCCGCTGTTCATGCTCGATGAGATTGACAAGCTGAGCGCCAGTTATCGCGGCGACCCGGCGGCTGCCCTGCTCGAAGTGCTCGATCCGGAGCAGAACTCGGCCTTCTCCGATCACTACCTCGAACTGGATTACGATCTCTCCCAGGTGATGTTCATCACCACGGCCAATACCGAAGCCACCATCCCCGAGGCGCTGCTCGACCGCCTGGAAGTGATCGAGTTCCCCGGCTATATTGACGAGGATAAGCTGGAGATCGCCCGCCGTTTCCTCATCCCGCGCCAGTTGGCGGAGAGCGGCCTGGAAGGCGAGGAGATCGAGTTCACCGAGGAGGCCCTGCGCGAGATCATCCGCGCCTACACTTACGAGGCCGGGGTGCGCAACCTGGAGCGCGAGATCGGCCGCATCTGCCGTAAGCTGGCGCGCAAGAAGGCGCAGGGGCAGGAGTTTCCCCACAAAGTGGATGCCGACGACGTCTCCACCTACCTCGGCCCGCCGCAGTTCATTGATCAAAAGCGCGAGCAGCAGGACGAAGTGGGCGTGGCGACCGCGCTGGCGTGGACGTATAACGGCGGCGAGATCATGCCGGTGGAGGTGTTGTTATTGGAGAACAAGGGTGGCCTCAAGCTCACTGGTCAGTTGGGCGAGGTGATGCAGGAATCGGCGCAGGCGGCCTATACCTTTATGCTCTCGCGCGCCAAACAGCTCGACCTGGACATCGAAGCCTGTCAGGAGATGGGCATTCACCTGCACATCCCGGCGGGCGGCATCCCCAAGGACGGCCCCAGCGCGGGGATCACCCTGGCAACGGCGCTGATCTCGGCGTTCACCGGGCGGGCGGTGCGTTGCGATGTCGGCATGACGGGGGAAATCACCCTGCGGGGGCGTGTACTGCCGGTGGGCGGCGTGCGCGAGAAGGTGCTGGCGGCGCATCGCTCCGGCTTGAAGGCGGTCATCCTGCCCGCTGAGAACGAGAAAGACCTGGTGGATGTGCCCGAAAAAGTGCGCCAGGATTTGGAGATTCACCTGGTCAAACACATGGACGAGGTGTTGGAGATCGCTTTGCACCCCAAACCGCTCAAGAAGAAATCTGTTAAGAAAAAACAACCTCCGCAGGCAAAAGCCAAATCGTCTCCAGAAAGCGAATAACGCACGCAACCACGAAGTACACGAAGGAAACACAAAGAAAACTTTGTGCCACTTTGTGTACTTCGTGGTGAAAAAATCAAACTGCTTCCATGTTGCCTGAGCCGTTATGGGGAGGGTGTTTTATAATGGGGGCATGACGCGTACCACTGCTGATATTGCTGCCTGGATTGCCCAGGGGATGGGTGCGGAGATGCACTGGTTCCCGGAGGATACGCCCCTGGGGGAACTGGCCGCCGTGCTGTGCGGCATGGCGAATGCTTCCGGAGGGCGGGTGCTGCTCGGCGTTTCCCCTTCGGGTGGGGAGATCGTCGGCGTGCGCCGCCCGCAGGAGGCCATTGACCGCGTTTTTCAGGCTGCTTTGCAGGTCGAGCCGCCGTTGGTGCTGCCGCTGCCGCAAATTCACACCATCGCGCGCGGGGAAGTGGTGAGTGTCACCGTGCCGCCGGGGTTGCCGCACGTTTACCATCTTAAAGGACGTTATCTCATCCGCGAGGGGGCGCGGACCGAGACGCTTTCGCCGCCGCGGCTGCGGGCGCTGTTGATGC
>CAZZFZ010000116.1:0-9034 GCA_964653835.1 uncultured Anaerolineales bacterium | reverse complement strand
CGACAAACGAATTTTCGAAGGGCCTGGCATGAATCTCTTCCTTGCAATCAGTATCGGAGTTGTTTACAGCTACGATCTTTCTACAGTGGTGAAAGGCATGCTACTCACAACCCTCGCTCGCCGCGGATATAAGGTATCCCCAACGCTGCCGGGGCGCCCAACCGCTTGCGCACCGCCTCACGCGAGCCAATCACCAGCACGATGATGGTGAACGCGTAGGGCAGCATTTGCAGGAAAAACCCCCAATACGGATTGTAATAGAAGGGATTGCGCATCCCAAAGAGGGTCAACGGCCCCTGGATGTCGAGGATCAGGCGACGCAGCGCGCCAAAGGCATAGGAGCCAAAGGCCGCCCGCACCGGATCCCATTGAGCGAAGATGACCAGACCTACGGCGATCCACCCCTGCCCAGCGGTGGTCAGCTCGCTAAACCAGCCCGGCGAGATCGCCAGACTGATCGTGCCCCCTGCCAGTCCGGCAAACACTCCACCAATAAAGACGTAGAAATAGCGTAAACGATAGACGCTAATGCCCAGCGTATCGGCCGCGGCGGGGTGCTCCCCCACAGCGCGCAAATGCAGCCCCGGACGCGTACGGTTGATATAGTACCAAACGAGCGGAGTGAGCAAATAACCGAGGTACACCATCACACTTTGCTCGGTGAAGAAAATCGGCCCCAAGAGAGGAATTTGGGAAAGCAATGGGATGGAAAAGCGCGGTAACAGCGAAATGGTGCCCGCCTTGCTCAAGCCCTCGCCCAACACCAGGCTGATCCCCGTGCCCAGGAAGGTGAGCGCCAGCCCACTGACGACCTGATCCGCCTGCAAATGGATCGAGATAAAGGCGTGTACCTGGCTGAGCAGCCCGGCAGCCAGCATCGCCACCAACAACCCAAGCCAGGGGTTGCCGGTAGAAACCGCCGTGCTGAAAGCACTCATGGCACCAATCAACATCATCCCTTCCACGCCCAGGTTAAGCACCCCAGAGCGCTCGGTCAGAATCTCGCCGATGGTGGCAAACAACAACACCGTCCCGGTGGCGACGCCGGCCTGCAGAATGATAATCGGATCCATGATCAGGCTTCCTCCTCGATGCGGATGATGCGCACGCGGTAGCGCAACAAAAAGTCACTGGCAATCAGGGCGACCAGGATGATCCCCTGGATCATCTTAGGGATGCCCGAGGGCTGGATTTCACGCCCGGCGAGCAGCAACGCCCCAAACAGAATAGAAGCCAGAATGATGACAAAGGGATTTAGTTTTGCCAACCAGGCCACGATGATCCCCGTAAAGCCATATCCGGCCGCGATTGGCGAGGTCTGCAAGCGGTGCACCACCCCGGCGACCTCCGACATCCCACCAAGACCGGCCAACGCCCCGGAGACCAGCATCACCATCATCACATTGCGCTGGATGTTGATGCCGGTGTAACGCGCCGCCCGCGGGTTATCGCCGATCAGGCGGATTTCATATCCCCAGCGGCTGCGATAGAGGACGAACCACAACAACGCCGCCGCCAGGATACCGATCACCAGGCCCAGATGGGTGGTCAAACCGCGCAGGACGGGGAACTCCTTGGCGTAGTCTGCCAGGCGCGGCAGCCAGGCCGTTCGGGGGAAGAGGTGGCTCATCTGGAAGCCGCCCTCCGTCCACACCGCGAAGATGAAGAAGTTCACCCAGGAGACAGCGATGTAGTTCATCATCAGGGAGCTGATGACCTCGTTGACGTTGAAGCGCGCCTTGAGAAAACCAGGGATCAGCCCCCAAACCGCGCCAGCGAGGATCCCAGCCAGCCCCATGGCGGGTAACATGATCCAGCGAGAGGTCTCCGGCGGGAGAAGAGGCGTGAGCACCACGGCGCTGGCGCCAAAAGCCCCCATGATGAATTGCCCTTCGGCACCGATGTTCCACAGCTTCATGCGGAAGGCGATGGCGCACGCCAGGCTGGTGAGCAAAATCGGCGTGGCCTTGACCAGCGTATCCGAAAGCACACCGACGTTGCCCAACGAAGCGCGGGCGATGTGGGCATAGGAACGCCAGGGGTCGCCGCCAACCACAGCCAGGACGATCCCGCCGAGGATCAACGCCACCCCCACCGCGCCGAGGGCAACCAGCGGAGGGAACCAGCGCGGCGGTTCCTGCAAGCGCGGCTCAAACTGTATACGATACGGGAAACGACGGGGAGACGCCATCACAGCATTTGAAGGTTGCGAAGCATTTTGACTCATATCTCACGCGGCTCCTGTCTTCTGAATTTCTGACAGCGGGGTTCCGGTCATCATCTGGCCAATCACATCCAAATCATCGTCGGTAACTTCGCCCATGATCTCGCCTTCGTAAATCACGTACACGCGATCGCTCAGGGCGAGCAGCTCTTCCAACTCCTCCGAAACCAACAGAATAGCAGCGCCTGCTTCACGCTGCGCCAGCAACAGGCGGTGAACACCCTCGATCGCGCCCACGTCCAGCCCGCGCGTAGGCTGCATGGCCAGCAAGAACTTGGGTTCTCCGGAGATCTCCCGCGCCAGGATGACGCGTTGCAGATTACCTCCAGAGAGCAGGCGCACCGGGGTATCCACCGTGGGCACGATGATGTCGTAGCCTTCCTTCAGTTTCTCGGCAAATTCGGTGGCCGCGCTCATGTCCACCATCCAGCCGCGGGCGATCGGCGGGCGACGGTACTTTTTCATAATGACGTTATCGGTCACGCTCAGATTGGGTGCGGTGCCCACGTGCGTGCGATCCTCGGGGATGTATCCCAGCCCTCGGCTGATGCGCTTACGCACCGAGAGGTCGTTGATCTCCACCCCGTTGAGGACAACCCGCCCCTGGGTGGGTTTGCGCAACCCGGAGATCACCTGCGCCAGCTCGCGCTGGCCGTTACCCGCCACCCCCGCCAGGCCGACGATCTCGCCCGCGCGCACGTTCAGCGAGACGCCCCGCAGCGCGGGCAGCCCTTTATCGTTGAGGCAGTGCACGTCCTCCACCGAGAGCACCACATCGCCTGGGGTTTGTTCTTTCTTATCCAGGTGGAAGATCACCTCGCGGCCCACCATCAGTTTGGCCAGCTCCTGCCGCGTTGTGTTGCCGATGTCAAAACCAGGAGCGGTGACCTTACCGCGACGCAACACCGTCACCCGATCAGCAATGGCGGTGACTTCACCCAGTTTGTGGCTGATGAAGATGATGGATTTCCCCTCTGCGGTCATCGCCCGCAGGGTCTCGAACAACCCATCGATCTCTTGCGGGGCCAGTACCGCGGTCGGTTCATCCATGATGAGCACCTCGGCGCCGCGATAGAGCATCTTGAGGATCTCAACGCGTTGCTGCTCACCAACCGATAGCTGCCAGATATGAGCGCGTGGATCCACGTGCATGCCAAAACGTTTCCCCAACTCGGCGATGATAGGGTCGTATTCCGCCAGGCGCATGCGGAAGCGCGGCGTATTCAATCCCAGTAAAATATTCTCGGTGACCGTTTGTGAAGGGACAAGCATGAAATGTTGGTGGATCATGCCAATCCCGGCGTCGATGGCATCGCGCGGAGAGTGAAAGTCTACCGGCTGGCCGTTCACAAAGATCGCACCGGCGTCGGGGCGGTACAAACCGGCAAGCACGTTCATCAACGTGCTCTTCCCCGCGCCGTTCTCCCCCAACAGAGCGTGAATCTCGCCCCGGCGAAGGGTGAAATCCACATGGTCATTGGCCAGCACACCGGGGAAACGTTTGACGATGCCCCGCATTTCGATAACATTCTCGTGGTTGCTCGAATCAACGGCCATAGGCGCTCCTCATTGAACAGAATGATGACAGATAATCGATTGGGTGCGAGGGCTCGCACCCAATCCATCAGCTGCCATAATTGTGCGGTTTGGGGGACGGGATCGCTGACCCCGCCCCCCATCTTCCAGCAAACTAGTTGTCCAGGCTGGGCAGTTCGGCAGTGATGCCCTCAGCCCACCAGTACATACCAATCTTCACATCGGGGTTCCAGGCTTTGAACTGGTCGAGGTCAAGTTGCTCCAGCGACTGCCCTTCTTCCAGAACCAGGTTACCCTGATTGTCGTAGATCGGGCCTTTGAAGACGTCGAAGCGAGTGAACTCACCAGCCAGCGCCTGATTCATCAGCGACTGGACCTCATCGATGACTTCCTGAGGCAGTTCAGCCACACCCGAAGGCAGGGTGTCGCCTTCCATGAAGCCGACCAAGCCCAGACCACCTGAATCGGCATCGAAGTAATCCCAGCCGGGGGTGTAGGTGCCGTCAATCACGCCTTCAGTGATCTTGGCGTAAACCGGGCCCCAGTTCCAGTAAGGAGCGGTCAGGCATGCTTCCACCTTGCAGGAGCCATACCAGTCATAGGTCACGCCCCATTTACCCTTTTCCTGAGCCACGTCGGCCACTGCGGGGGTGTCGGCACCGGTGAAGACGACCTGCGCGCCCGCGTCAAACAACGAGGCTGCAGCTTCTTTCTCGATGATCGGGTCATGCCAGGTGTTGATCCAGCGCACGTCCATGGTGCAATCCGGGCAGGTGCGGCGCATACCCAGGGCGATGGCGTTACCCAGACGGATTTCTTCGGGGATGGGGAAAGTCGCCATATAACCGACCTTGAGATTGCCATCCATCTGCGCGCGAGCGCCCGCCAGCATACCGGCGAAGTACTTCATCACTTCCATGGCGCCAAACAGGTTGCCGAAGTTCTCGCCGTTAGATTTGAAACCGCTGATGTGGATGTAGGTCACATCGGGGAACTCGCTGGCGACGGTCTCCATCGGGTCCATGTAACCAAAGGAAGTGCCGAAGATCAGATCAAAGCCCTTGCGGGAGAGGCTGCGGAAGATCTGCTCCGAATCAGCACCTTCGGGCACGTTCTCGATATAGGCAACGTGAACATTGGGGACATTCTCTTCGATATACGTTAGGCCTTCGTAGTGTGCCTGTGACCAGCCACCATCATCATGGGGGCCGATCAGCACCATCGCCACGTTGAACTTGCCCTCCTCGGTCGCCGGGATCTGAAAACCAGCGACTTCTTCGGCGGCGGCTTCGCCACCCTCAGCGGCTTCGCCGCCTTCAGCAGCGTCCTCCGCGCCTTCACCAGTTGGTGCAGCCTTCGGGGCACACGCCGCCAAAACAAACGAGGCGATCAGCAAAATGCTGAACAACCAGAAAACTTTCTTCTTCATGAGTTACTCCTCCAAATTGAACACTCAAAACGGTCAGGAAGTCAGGGGAACTTGAGACGAATCTGTAACCCTCTTTCTGTCGTCGGTGCTTCACCTCCTTTCCGCTGTCTTCACAGCAATTCACAAGATTGAAAGCAAGAGGCGGTCATCACACAACGCGATAACCGCCTCTATATTCTACCCTATGGTACGATCCAGGTGCCGGTTTCGCCGTTCAAAGCCCGGCCAATATTCTCCGGATTAGTGATCAACGCCTGTTTACCACCGGACTCCAGGAACCAGATCACGGCCTTGATCTTTGGGGCCATCGAGCCTTTGGCAAAGTGGATCCCCTCCTCGAGGTATTGTTTGGCCTCAGCCAGCGTCATGCGGTCGAGCCACTCCTCGTTTGGTTTGCCGAAGTTGAGGGCCACCTTTTCCACCGCAGTGGAGATCACAAACAGATCGGCCTCCAACATCTGCGCCAGCAGGCTGGAAGCGAAATCTTTATCGATCACCGCGGCAACGCCTTTGTACGTCCCGTCCTCGTTCTTCACAACAGGGATGCCGCCACCACCCACCGTGACGGTGATGATTCCGGCATCCACAAGCGTTTTCACAGCATCGAACTCGACGATCTCTTTGGGCAGCGGCGAAGGCACCACGCGCCGCCAGCCGCGACCGGCGTCTTCCACCACGTGCCAGCCATCTTCAGCAGCGCGCTTTTTGGCCTCGGACTCATCCATAAAACTACCGATCGGCTTGGAGGGGTTTTCGAAAGCCGGGTCGTTCCCGTCCACCGCCACCTGAGTGACCACCGTCGCTACCGGGCGGGAGACGCCGCGGCGGGTAAGCTCGTTCTTCAGGTTTTGCTGAATGGCGTAGCCAATCGCGCCCTGCGTATCCGCGCCACACACTTCCAGCGGCACTTCGTGCATGCCAGCCTCTTTGGCGGCGATCTCAGAGCGGCGCAGGATGAATCCAACCTGAGGGCCATTCCCATGACCGATGGCCACCGTCCAGCCATCTTCGATCATATCGGCGATATAATACGCCGTCTCGCCAGCCGCCTTGTATTGATCCTCAACGGTGACGTGGTTCTTGTCTTTAATCAGGGAATTACCGCCAATAGCGATTACGGCAACCTTTTTATCACTCATAAAAACATCCTTCCTGTCTAACGCATGGTCAACGCCATGACCGCTTTTTGGGCGTGCAGGCGGTTTTCGGCCTCGTCAAAGACGACCGAGTGCGGCCCGTCCATCACCTCGCTGGTCACTTCGATATCGCGATCTGCAGGCAAGGGGTGCATGTAGATGGCATCATCTTTGGCCAGGGCCATCTTGCGCGCGTCGGTGATCCAGTGCTTGTACTGATCCTGGAGACGCTTACCCTCTTCGGGGTCGTGCGTGGTCATCAACGGCCCCCAGGACTTGGCGTAAATGATATCCGCATCCTTGAAGGCTTCCTCCATCCCGTTGGGGTCGGAGATGATCTCAAAGCCGGTTTTGTACTTGCGCGCCTGCTCCTGCGCCTGCTCGACGATGTCCGGCATCAGGTTGAATTCCGGCGGGTGCGCCAGAACGACATCCAACCCGAAGCGCGGCATCTGCAGGATCAACGATTGCGGCACCGACATCGGCTTGAGGTAGGAAGAAGCATACGCCCAGGAAACCACCATCTTCTTGCGGCGCAGATTGCGGCCCTTCTTTTCCATGATGGTCATCAGGTCGGCGAGGCACTGGAAGGGATGATAGATCTCACACTGCATGTTCAACACCGGCACACGGGAGGCCTCGGCAACCAGGTTGAGGTAACGATTGCCAATGCCCCAATCCACGTGACGGATGGCGATGCCATCGAAGTAGCGGCCAAAGATCTCGCCGAGTTCCTTCTCCGTATCGCCGTGGGAGATCTGCGTGGTGCGGCTCTCGATGAAAGCCGCGTGGCCACCCAGTTGCGCCATGCCCGCTTCAAAGGAGCCACGGGTGCGGGTGCTGCTGAAGAAGAACAACATCGCCAGCACCTTGTCGCGCAGGTACGCATGCGGCTCGCCCAGAGCGCGCTTGCGCTTCAGATCCCAGGCGACATCCAGGACGGTTTCGACCTCTTCTTTGCTGAAGTCGAGATCGCCAATCAGATCGCGGTTGCGTAAATCTGTTTGCATTTTATAGTCTCCTAGTCAATTAGTCAGAGAGTCAGCTAGTCAGGAAAGCCGAGCAATCAGACTTTGGATTTGCGAAGGTACGCCAAAAGGCCGTTGACGAGTTTTTTGGTTTCATCTGCGAGAGCATAAGCTTCTTGCATTTCGTCAAGAGTAATGTAATGTCTGTCCAATGCAAGATAGAGTTCGGATTGAACTTCACTAGCTGAGCGCCGTGCCATGCGCAGAAAACGGGCAAATTCCGGATCGGAACCGGCATCAAAGCCTTCGACAATGTTGTGCATCACGGAGCCAGCAGCCCGGCGAATTTGGTTTCTCAGTTCGAAGTCTTTGGCGAAAGCATCTGCCATTGTCAAATCGTAAATCCGATTGGCCAACTGACGGGCTTTCTGCCAACTCTGCAAATCCTCAAACCTATCAATCTTCGCCACACTGCACCGCCGGACTACAAGACTACCCGACTATGGGACCACCTGACTATCCTACTCCATCGCTCCCAAAACCAACGCCAGCAGCGCCATGCGCATCACCACGCCGTTGAAGGCTTCCTGCCAGTAGCGCGACCAGCGAGTGATATCCACATCCGGCGGGATCTCATCCATGCGCGGCAGGGAGTGCAGCAGGATGGCATCCGACTTGGCCTTGTTGACCAGGAGATCGCGCGTGATCTTGTAGTTCTCAGGGGTTGTGGGCAGCTCGCCCTTGCGCTCGTCGCGCGATTTGGTGTAATCCGGCTGCACGGTGGGCTCCACCAGGATGACGTCGGCATCCCCAATCACATCACCGACGTGATCGGCGAAATCGAAGTCCAACCCCATGGCGGTGTAATCCTCTTTGTAGTTCTCCGGCAGTTCCATCCCCGGCGGGGCGACGAAGGTAATCGGGCAGTCGAACTGCGTGAGGGCATAACCCAGGGAGTGCATGGTGCGCATGCGCATATCACCCACGGCCACCCAGCGCAACCCGTCAATGGTGCCTTTCTCGCGCAGCACGGTGTACAGATCGGTGAGGATCTGCGTGGGGTGCTCACCCCAACCATCGCCGCCGTTAATCACAGGCACAGAGGCCCACTTCGCCGCCTCGTGCGGGGCGCCCTGCTGGAAGTGACGCATGACGATCACATCACCATAAAACTCCAACATCTTGACGGTGTCTTTGATCGACTCCTGGTAGAAGTCGCCAGCGCGGGTCATCTTGGCGTCGGAGAAACCGGTCACCTGACCACCCAGGCGGATCATGCCAGCTTCGTGCGCCAGGCGGGTGCGGGTGCTGGGCTGATAGAACGCCGTCACCAGCGTTTTACCCTGAAGCAGATCCGCGTTCTGACGATTGCGAGCGATCGGCTCCAGTTCCTTAGCGACCTCGAACACACGGAAGAACTCATTGCGTTCAAAATCCTACAAAGAAAGAATGTAACGACCTAAAAAGCTACGCATTTTTTTACCTCCAGAAATTTTAGAATAATTTTCAGTAATCAGGGGTCAGTTGCGTAGAAAGAACTGGCCACTGATGACTGAAAACCACTCACTTCACCCGGCGCACCACGTGAAAGCGGAAGTAACCAGGGAGAAAATAGCTTAGTGAGTAATCAATCGGCTTGCCATCCACGGTGAACAAAAGCGATTCAAAACGCAAAACCGCGTCCCCACGCTGGATGTTCAAGGCACGCGCCACCGCAGACTCCGCGGCCACTGAGTTAATC
>CAZZFZ010000115.1:0-9123 GCA_964653835.1 uncultured Anaerolineales bacterium | reverse complement strand
CTGGAGGCGAGCGCCGGGAGGTGGGAGGGGGGCAACACCCGAAAAGAGAGGGCAGACGCGGGGATTTGGGGGAGGCTGGCCAGGGGCGAGATCGACCTGCTGATCGGCACCCAGATGCTCGCCAAGGGGCTGGATTTGCCTCTGGTCACGCTGGTGGGCGTGGTGCTCGCCGATGTGGGGCTGAACCTGCCCGATTACCGCGCCGGGGAGCGCGTCTTTCAGGTGCTCACGCAGGTATCGGGCCGCGCCGGGCGCAGCCCGTTGGGCGGCGAGGTGATCTTGCAGACCTTTCAGCCAGAGCATTACGTCATCCAGGCCGCTGCCGGGCACAGCTACGCCGACTTCTACCGCCAGGAGCTGGCCTATCGCCGTGAGTTGGGATATCCCCCCTTCGCCCGGCTGGCGCGCCTTGAGTTCCGTGGCGAAGAGGAAGCCGAGGTGCAACGCGCCGCAGAAGAGACAGCCGCCCTGCTGCGCAAGCGAGGCCTGGAGCACCACGAGATGATCGGGCCAGCGCCGAGCTTCTTCCAGCGCGTGGGGGGAACCTACCGCTGGCAGATTGTGCTGCGTGGCCAAAACCCCCTCTCCTTGCTGCGCGCCGTCAAACTCCCCGAATGCCGCGTTGAAGTGGATCCCCCCTCTCTGCTATAATTCAGGCAGCCCCGCGCTCGCTGAGGCGCGGCGGACTTTATTCCTCGGAGTACAGCATGCGGATGCGGCATGAAATCTTAAGCTGGGAAGATGTCGATCGCCTGATTGACCACCTTGTGCCTCAACTGGATGTCGAGTTCGAAGGCATGATCATTATCACCCGCGGGGGAATCATCCCCGGCGGGATGCTGGCCGAGACCCTGGGGATCACTCATGTGCTCACCGCGGCCGTGGATTTCCCCGCCGAGATGGAGGCCGCCGAATCCAAGCTGTACGCCTGGCCGGAGTTCCTTCAATTCCCGGACGACGACAACCTGGAGGGGCGACGCATTCTGGTAGTCGATGACGTCTGGGGTTCTGGCCGCACCATCACCGCAGTGGTCAACCGCGTCGCTGCTGCGGGGGGCATCCCCTACACCTGTGTGCTGCACTTCAACCCCTATCGCAACCTCTTTGGCAGTGCCCGCCCCGATTACTACGCCGCCGTGACCGACGCGCACATCATCTACCCCTGGGAGATCGACCGCGGCCCGGGGAAAGTGCTGAGTTCGCCGCTGGGCGAAGGATAAACCAAGGCCTCAATGCGCGACCTTGCCACATCAGAGAAGAAAAAATACACAGCACTGCGCCAGTGTCGCTACTTCTCCAGCCTGAGTGACGAACTTTTAATCCCCCTGGCTGCCGCCACCCGCCTGATCCGCTATCAGGCGGGGGAAATCATCTTTCTGGAGGGCGAACGCTGTCAGGGGTTGTACATCATTCACCGCGGGGAGGTCAAGCTGTTTAAAACCTCGCCCCAGGGGCGCGAGCTGGTGGTCAACACCTTTGAGGCCGGGGAATCGTTCAACGAAGTCCCCATATTCGATCAGAGCGGCAACCCGGTGAACGCGGCCGCGTTGACGAAATGCGATCTCTGGGTTGTGAATGCGGACTCCATCCGTCAGACGCTGGACGAACACCCCGAAATGGCTACAGCCATCATCCTGAACCTGGCTCAAAACCTGCGCATGCTCGTTCAACGGATCGCAGAGCTTTCATTTTTCCAGGTGACCACGCGCCTGGCGCGCCTGCTCAACGACCTGCCGCCCGAACAACTTTGCGGCAAAGCCAGCGAACGCCTGACCCAAGATGACCTGGCCACCCGCATTGGATCGGTGCGCGAAGTGGTGGCGCGCGCCCTGCGAAAACTGGAAACCAGTGGTGCGATCCAGGTTTCTCGCGCCGGGATCATCATCACCGACCCTCACCTTCTGCGGAAATGGGCGCAAATGCCAAAAGACGGCTCAAGCTAGAAAAACAGCTTCCCCTCAATCGGACTGCACCCTCCATAAAAGAGCACAACCGCTTAGAATACTACCTATGATCCCAATTCGCCTGGAAATCTCCGGCTTTCTCTCATACCGCGAGCCGGTGACGATTGACTTCACATCCTTCGAGCTGGCCTGCATCTCCGGCCACAACGGCGCGGGGAAATCCTCGATTCTCGATGCGCTCACTTGGGTGCTATTCGGCGAAGCCCGCCAACGCGGCGACGCGGTGATCAACGCCCAATCTGACGCCGCGGAGGTCAACCTGATCTTCGAATATGAGGGCAACCGCTACCACGTTCAACGGCGGAAAGAACGCGAGAAAACCGGGCATATCGAATTCCACATCGCTCCCCCAACCAGCACAACAGACGATGACGCACCCGCGTGGCGGCCGCTCACCGAGCGCACCATGCGCGCCACGCAACAGCGCATTATCGAGACTCTACGGCTGGATTACGAAACCTTCGTCAACGCAGCCTTTTTCCTCCAGGGCAAAGCCGATCAATTCACCCAGCAGCGCCCCGCCGAGCGCAAGCGCATCCTCAGCAACATCCTGGGGCTTGAAATCTGGGAGACATACCGCCAGCGCGCCGCAGCGAAACGGCGTGTAGTCCAGGCAGAGATCAAATCACTGGGTGGTCACCTGAAGGCGATCAACGAGGAATTGGCCGAGGAAGGACAACGAAAGGAACACCTGCGCCAACTGGAAGCGGCGCTGAAACGCATCGAGGAGACGCGCGCCTTACAAGAGCAAGCGCTGGAGAGCATTCGCCAAGCCGCCGCTAGGCTGGAGGAACAACGTCAGGGGGTAACAGCTCTCGCAGCGCGCCTGGCCGAAAACCGCCGCCAACTCACCGAGCTGCAAGAGGTGTTGAGCGAACGGCAAAAGGATCGCCAGGAATTCGCCGACCTGCTCGCCCAGGCGGAGGCCATCCAGGAAGCCTATCAGGCCTGGCAGGCCGCCCGTGAGGAACTTGCCCGCTGGGAGGAGAGCGCCGGGCGCTTCCGCGAGTTTGAACAGCAACGCCAGGGGCCGTTGACCGCCATCGAAGCCGAGCGCGCCCGCCTGACTCAGGAAATGGAGACCCTGCTGGCGCAGCAATCCGCACTGGCCGAGAAACAGGCTGAGCAAGAAATCCTGCGCCAGCAGGTGGCAGCGATGGAAAAGGAACTGGCCGCGTTGCAGGAACAGGTCGAAACCCGGCAGGCGTTGCAGGACGAGCTGGAGACCGCCCGCCAGCGTCAGGCGGAAGCGCGCGCCGAGAACCCACGACTCAAAGCTCAGATGGACGAGTTGAAAAACCGGATTGACCGGCTGAGCGCTGTAGAAGGCGCGGCCTGCCCACTTTGCGGGCAGCCGCTCAGCACCGAAGAGCGCGAACGCCTGATCGCCAGGCTAAACGCCGAGGGCAAGGAGATGGGCAACCGCTACCGCGCCAACACGCAATTGCTCAACGACGCCGAAGCGCGGGTGAAGGACTTGCAAGCGCAACTGGCTGCCTTCGCCAGCCTGGATGAAACCCTGCGCCAGACGATACGCACCTTCGTCCAGATCACCGCGCGCATCCACCAGATCGAAACAGAAATCGCCGAGTGGGAACAAACCGGCTCGCCGCGACTGGCCGAATTGCAGCGCGCTCTGGCGGAGGAGGATTTCGCCCCCGAGGCGCGCGCTGAATTGCAGAAAATTGACGCCCAACTGAAAGAACTCGGCTACGATGCCGCCGCACACGACGCCGTGCGTCAGGCCGAGCGCGAAGGGCGCACCGCGGAGGAATCCCTGCGCGAACTGGAAAAAGCCCGCGCCGCCCTCGAGCCGCTCGACCGCGAGATCGCCAGCTTACAAAAGCAAATTGAAGCTCTGAAAGCCACACACCAGCACGAGCAAAAAGAATACGAAAAAGCGCAGCAGGCGCTGGCCGAAGCCGAAGCCGTCGCCCCCGACCTGCGTCAGGCGCAGCGCGATTTGCTTGACATCCAGGAGGAGGAAAACAAACTGCGTATGGATGTCGGCGCGGCGCGGCAGAAAGTGGACGTGCTCGATGACCTGCGCGCCCGCGCCCGTCAACTGGAATCTGAACGCGAAGCGCTCTCCGGGCAAGTAGCGCGCTTACAGCAACTGGAAAACGCCTGCGGCAGAGATGGCGTCCCCGCCCTGCTGATTGAACAGGCGCTACCGTCCATTGAAGCGCGTGCCAATGAAATCCTCGACCGTTTAAGCGGCGGTGAGATGTCGGTGCGCTTTGAAACCCAACGCGAACTGAAAACTCGCGACGACCTCAAAGAAACCCTTGAAATCCGCATCAGCGATCGCGCCGGCACGCGCGACTACGAGATGTATTCCGGCGGGGAGGCCTTCCGCGCCAATTTCGCCATCCGTCTAGCGCTCTCAGAACTGCTGGCGCGCCGCGCTGGCGCGCGCCTGCAAACCCTGGTGATAGATGAGGGCTTTGGCAGCCAGGACGAGATCGGGCGGCAACGCCTGATCGAGGCCATCAACATCATCAAAGCCGATTTTGCCAAAATCCTGGTCATCACGCATATCGATTCCTTGAAGGACGCCTTCCCAGCGCGCATCGAAGTGGAGAAAACCCCCCGCGGCTCGATGGTTCAGGTGATCTGAGCATGCCTTACGTGATCCTCTCCACCGCTGCCACCGCGCTGGCGCTGGTCATCATCCGCTGGATACACAGCCGCGTGACCATCGAGCCGGTCATCGCTCCGCAAAACCTTCCCCCGAATACCCTCACTCCACTGATCTCCATCATCGTGCCCGCGCGCAACGAAGCGCGCAACATCCGCCGTTGCGTGACGGCCCTGCTGGCCCAGTCCTATCCACACTTCGAGCTAATCGTTGTAGACGACCGCTCCAGCGATGAAACGGGCGCCATCCTGGCAGAAATCGCCGCCCAACACCTGCGCCTGCACATCATTCAAGGACAACCCCTGCCCCCAGGGTGGGCCGGGAAACCCCACGCCCTCCACCAGGGCGTGCAGGCCGCGCGCGGCGAATGGCTATGCTTTGTGGATGCTGACACTTTCGCCCACCCCGACCTGATTGCCAGCGCGTATCTGGCTGCCCTGGAACATGGCGCCGATCTCCTCACCCTGCTCACCGACCAGGAGCTGGGTTCCTTTTGGGAAAAAGTCGTGCTCCCGCTGGTATTCATCGGCCTGTCGTTTGGCTTCCCCGTGGCGAGCGTCAATGATCCCGACTGCCCCGAAGCCATCGCCAACGGGCAGTTCATCCTCATCCGGCGTTCGGTGCACCAGGCCGTAGGCGGGCACGCCGCCGCGCGCGACCGCATAGACGAAGACAAAGCCCTCGCCGAAGCGGTAAAGGGGGCAGGGTATCGTCTGATCTTCGCTGATGGGCGTCGCCTGGCGCGCACCCGCATGTACACCTCGTTGCCCGAAATGTGGGAGGGCTGGACGAAGAACATCTATCTGGGATTACAAGACCGCTTGTGGCTGCTGGGATTTGGCGCCACGATGGCCCTGGCGGGAGCTCTGGCTCTGCCGCTCTGGCTGCTGGCCAGCCTGACGTGGTTGGCCAGCGGCGGCGGTCTGTCGGCGCTGATTGTCACGGTAGAAGCAGTGATCGTGTGGGGATATCTTTTGCTCTGGCGGGCGAGGGGAGCGCGCAGCATGGGGATTCACCCCGCCTATGCCCTTACGCTGCCGCTGGGCGCGGCGATTTTCGCCGCTATGATGTTCGCATCTGCCTGGCAGGTGCTCTCCGGCCGCGGCGTCACCTGGAAGGGGCGTGTTTACCAGCGGTGAACTTCATCGGAGATAATTCACATCATCCTGTGATATTCGTCACCGTAAATTCCGACCAGCTTTGGTATATTAATACCAATTCGGGCCAATTGCGTTGATGCCTGTGCCGCGGCTGCACGCAAAACGATGTAGAAATCGCCCTGCCAAAAGCGATTCCGGCTACCTGATTCCGAATTCGTAGTACTATACTATTACACTGGAGGATGCAATGGATAACAAATTTAACCGCCTGATGCGCTCCTCGCGCCTGCTCATAGCCGGGCTGGTCGCGGTAATCATCGTGCTGGGCTTTGCCCTGGTATTGATGGCCGTCAACCGCGCCGCGGTGCGCTCCGCCGTTGAGACGGAACCGGTCAACGCGCTGGCCGAAAGCACCGATGAGTGCGTGGTGTGCCATAAGCGCAACACCCCGGGGATCATTGAGCAATACGGCCGCAGCTCGATGGCCGCCGCGGATGTCACCTGCCGCGATTGCCACGAAGTGAAAGCCGACTACCCCGGCGCGGTGGAACACGAGGGCGCTTTTATCCTCGGCTCGCCAACCGCCGCCATGTGCGAAAAATGCCATGAGCAGGAGGTAGCCCAATATCTGAACAGCCGCCACGCCCTGCCTGCTTACGTGGCCTACGCTGGCTCCAAAGAACTTTCCGCAGAACATCTGGCGATGTATGAAGCCATCCCAGAGGGTGGTTTCGCCCCCGATAAATCGCGCAACGCCATCGCCGAACTGGAGGGCGTAGATATGCGCCGTTTCACCTGCGAGGGCTGCCACAACATCGGCAAACCGGCCGCCGATGACTCGGTGGGGCAATGTCAAAAGTGTCACCTGCGCCACGAATTCAGCCTGGAGCAGGCGCGCAAGCCCGAAACCTGCAACGCCTGTCACATCGGGCCGGATCACCCGCAGTATGAAATTTACACCGAATCGCCGCACGGCATTGCCTACCTCACTCAGGGGGATAACTGGAACTGGGACGCCGAACCCGGCACGCTGACGACCGCGGACTTCCCCGCGCCGACCTGCGCCATCTGCCACATGAGCGGCTTTGGCTCGCAGGCCACCACCCACGATGTGGGCGACCGCCTAACCTGGTATCTCTTCGCGCCGGTCAGCACCCGCCGTCCCGCCTGGCAGGACAACATGGTACGCATGCAGGGGGTGTGCTCCGAGTGCCACTCCGAACCCTTCCTGGATGACTTCTACGCCGCGGCCGATAAAGCCACCGAGCGCGTCAACCAGTGGGTTGAAGAAAGCCGCGCCATCATCGCCCCGCTCAAGGAGCAAAACCTGCTCACCAGCGAGCCGTTCGACGAGCCGATTGATTTCACCTTCTTCAACCTCTGGCATTACTGGGGGCGCACGGCAAAGTTTGGCGTCTGGATGCAGGGGCCGGATTACTCCCAGTGGCACGGCGCCTATGAGATTCTGCACGATCTGGTTGAGCTGCGTGAGATGGTGAACCAGAAGCTGGAAGCCGCCGGTTTCGCACCTGCCAACGGAGGCCAATAAACCGCCATGTATTACCTGGCTGAATTGTTCCCTTCGCTGCGAAAGATCAAACTACCGCTCTCTCGCGATCAGTTGATGTTGCTACTGGCGGCGATCAATGAAATCTTCCTCGGCCTGGATATCTACCTGGCACACAACCTCAGCGGCACGATTGTGCCCTACGAGTGGATTCCCATCCTGTTTGGCCCGCTGGCCGGGTTGACCTTGCTGGCAGCGGGCCTCATCGCCATCAAACGACGACCGCTGGCTACACTGATCGCCAACATCGTGCTGATTGCCAGCATCGTCATCGGGCTGTTGGGATCCTACTTCCACATCCGGCGGGGGCTTCTCCCCGCCGGGCCTGCAGGGGCGCGCGTCACGGTGGATTTGCTGGTGTGGGCGCCGCCGATTGCAGGGCCGCTGATCTTCTCGCTGGTAGGGTTGCTGGGGTTGAGCGCCGCCTGGGTAGAGTCGCCACCAGGCAGCGGACAGTTGATCTTCTCACCGCGCTTCAGCCTGCAACTGCCCTACAGTAAAACTCGCGCCTACTTCTTCATGGTCAGCATGGGGATTCTGGCGACTTTGCTGAGCAGCGTGCTCGACCACGCCCGCACGCCGTTCGATAACCCCTGGCTGTGGATCCCTACCCTGGTGGGCGTCTTCGGCGTAGTGGTGGCGGCAGGAATGGGTATGATTCACACGCCACAGCGTGGCGATTTATGGGTTTTCTTTGGCACGATGGTGGTGTTAATGGTTACCGGCGTAGTGGGGTTGTTGTTGCACATTCGCGCCAATCTCACCGCCGAGGGGCTGATCGTCCAGGAACGTTTTCTGCGCGGCGCGCCCTTCCTGGCGCCCCTGCTCTTCGCCAATATGGGGCTGCTGGGGCTGCTCACGCTGCTTGATCCGGCCTCCGAACAGACCGATTGAGCAGGCTCAACAACATGAAAATCGCTTCCCTCATCCTGTGCAGGGAAGCGATTTCTTTATCGCAGGAGGTTGAACAGTCCCCCCGCAATTCCCGCGCCCATCGCTGAGGCCAGAGCGTTGACCCAATCGTTGTTCAGCCAGCGCCAGCCGCGCAGCGGGTTGGTTTCCTCCCCACAAATGTGCCGGGGATGACGTTCGGTTTCCTTTTGACAGGAGGGGCAAAAGTAGATCGCCTGCACCGTGGCGCCAAGCCAGGAATCGAACAGTGACCCGCCAACTCCCCCGAGGGTGGCCGCGACGATCAGGGCGACGGAATGCTCCCCGGGGGAGAACAGCCCTCCCATCAGCCCGATGAGCAACGCCCCTCCCAGGGAGGCAGCAAAGCCCCACAGCGAAACCCCTCCCGAGGCCCCGGCTTCGACGCGTTTCCCTGAGGTTATCAGGCGCGGCGGCTGCGGGTTCAGCACCCCCAGCTCGGTCGCCCAGGTATCTGCGTTCACCGCCGCCAGCGAACCCAGGTACGCCGCCCAGAGCGCCAATGGAGCAGGAATCAGGTGAAAGGCAAGGACCAGCGCCGCGCCCAGGCCGCCGTTCGCCAGCACCTGCCCGGCATCGCGGCGGCTCCCTTTGGCAAACTTCTCGCTCAGGCGTGCTTTGCGTCCAGCGAAGGCTTTTGAGAGCGCGCTGGACGAGACGAAAAAGGTCAGCAACAACACTGCCCACGGAAGCCCCCCCAGGCCGAAGATTACCCCGCCGGTCAACCCCGCCGCAAGCCAGCCACTTGACGAGAGCGCCCCCGCCCGCCTGTCTCCTACACACATCTCCGAGCCCACGAGACAGGCAGAACACTCGTCTGCCCCCCTCTACTCCAAAAAAAAAAAAAACCCACAACACACACAACCAACATACAATACCAAAAAAACAAACAAACCATCAACCACCAAAAACACCAAGTAA
>CAZZFZ010000114.1:3989-9175 GCA_964653835.1 uncultured Anaerolineales bacterium | reverse complement strand
TTAGGCGTGGGCAACGGGACATCTGTCCAGTCCTCTTCATCCACCGCGGTGGCCGTGTGGGTGGGCGAAGGCAACACGGTCGGAGGAACATCCGCCGCCGTCGTAACCACCTGCGGCGTACAAGCCGCAGTAACGATCAGGAACAGCAACGATAATTTTTTCATGCCTCGATGCTTGGACATCCTTGCCTGGAGCGCTGTTTGCAGAGTAGCCCTACCACGGAGCGATCATTTCATCCATCCCGGTGATAACCACGTCATCAAGGGGATGAGAGACCGTCGTTACTGATTTGTCTTCCGGCCCAGTTGATTGTCCGCCAGAGCGCCAGGGCGAGCAGCCAGTCACGCTCCTCGGGGGTAACATCGGGCGCGGTGATTTCTACTGCCGGGCGGGGCGTTTGCCCGCGGCGGTACAATTCGCCTGCCATTTGAGCAACCACACGTCCGTTCAAGGTCACAAGAAACGCAGGGCGCTCTTTGTCCGCGCGCGTCATTTGCCCAATCACTGTGCCCGAAGCATTGACCAGCGCGCCATCGGGCAACAGGCTTCCCAACAACCTGCCATCCGCCTGGATAGAAACCCGGTTGGTGGAGTCCGTCTCGAAGTCGAAGGACTGCGCCGAGGTGCGGGCGTGCGCTTTCCCCTCGAAGCTGACCGGGCGGCGATACACGCGGCGTCCGCGCAGGGCGAAGGCCGCCCAGGTACGCTCTTTGTCATCCTTGGAGGCAGCGATCAGGCCGCGGGCGCGGGCGTGGCGTCCGAAGACGCTCCAGCGAATATCCCGGAAGGTGTGCAGGTCGGCGAGCGCTTCTTGCCGCCAGGGTTGCACCTGGGGCATCAGTGCATCCACCTCGGCCTGATTCTTGCGCTGCGCAGCGGCCCACTCGGCATCGCTTTTGGGCGGCTGCGAGCGGCGGTAGAGCCAGATCAGCAGCGCGCCGCCGCCCAGGATCCCCAGCACCCCCAGGCACCAGGGCAACAGGCAGAGCAGGGAAACCCATGTTTCGTTGTTCATCCTTACTGACAATCGCTCATCATCAGCCCCACACCGAAGCGCGGTTCGGTGACGGAGGTGATGTCTTCGCCCAGGACAGGGTTGAGGATGTCGCGGATGAAGTAGATGTCGCACCTGTCTTCCGGGAAGACGTATCCTTGGGCAATCCACTCGGCCTGAATCTCGTTAAGCCTTCGGGCGACAGCTTGGAGTTTCTCGTGGCCGTAGGTCTTCTCCACGTAATCCCAAAAACACATGGCGGTGATGTACATGTTGAGCAACTCTTCATCCGTCAGGGAAGAATAGGGATCCGTGGACAGATTGAAATAAGGCACGAAATGCGGGCCGGTTCCGTAAAAGTCCTGGCCGTATGAGCCGTCTTCCCGGCACACATAGTCCACCGAAGTCTCGGCGGCCACTCGCTGCTCCATATAAGTAGCCAACCCTTCGTTCAGGAACCCCGGCAGCGGCGTCACAGTGATTAGCAAATGAGTGAGTTCATGAGCCACGACACCCTGGCAATACCCCTGCCGGACATCCTCCCATTCAAATGGGAGGTCAATCCAGTTCATATACTCGGCAAGATCCTCCAGCGAGTGATAGATGGTGCTGACGCCTGAGATCGGGTGCGCTCCTGTGCCACTTCCTGAATAGGGGTCTATTTCGTGACTCCACGTCACGGTCGCCGGCATGGGTACGCCCAGGATGTCGGCCACCTTGGGCATGCAAACCTGTATTTCAGCAAGCGTCAGTGTGGCCAGCTTCTCATACACCAGAGGGGCTTTGGTGTAAAAGTGATTGATGTTCTTCAATACTTCGTGCGGCCCTTCGGCACGCAGGGGCATATCTGCGGTCCCCGGCATGATTTCGGGCGCCTGGAGGAACGGCACGTTAAGCGTGGTTTGCAGCACGTTGTTCTCCGGCGGGGCTGTCTCCTCGGCGCCCACAATCTCCGCCCGAAGGTCCATCTGCCCCGGCGCGGTGATGCCGTAGGCGTTGAAATCGGCCTGGGGATCGTAAACATCAGCGCATAGGCCAGGCTAGATGGCATCTGTGTGGGCGATGCGGTGCTGCACCCCGCCGACGCTGACCGAGACTTCGAAATACGCCGAAGCTACGTCGCCCCAGTTGCACACGGTGACTTCGACGTTGCCGAGGGATTTCAGTGGATCATAGCGCAGCAGGATTTGCTGGATTTGCAGGTCGGCTGCGGGCAGTGGGGTGGGTGTGGACGTTGGGCGCGGGGTGTTTGTGGGGATGCGGGTGCGGGTTGGCGTTGGCGTTGCTCCGCCCAGGGCGGGAACCAGCGCGGGGATGTTGCAGGCCAGCGCCGCCAGCATCATGATCCCCAGAACTACGAGAGAAGATTTTTTTAATGACATGTTACACTCCTGTTTTGCGTTTCTTCATTGATGAGAAATCGAAGCTTGTTCGTCCATTGAGTTGGCTGCATTTCCGTTCACCAGGTATCCCGCACCCAGTTGGTATCGAAGAACAGTTCCAGCGCCAGCACAGCCAGCAACCAATTTTCTTCCACGGGGGTGAGATCGAGCGCCAGGTTGCGCAACGCGGGCCACGGTTTTGGCAGCGGCGTGAAAGAGCGGTAAAAGCGCCCTTTGAATTGCGCTGGCAGGCGCATCCACACATCGGTCAGTTCGGCAACTGTGCGCGCGCCGATCACCACCGCGCCATAGTAGCGCTGCGCGCGCAGGCCGGAGTAGCGCCGCTTGTAATACCCCACCTGGGTCTCGTAAGCGTCCAGGAGGGCGCATTCGGGCAGGCGGATACAGCCAAAAGGCCGGCCCTCCAGCGTGATGGACGCTTCACCGGTGGGTGGGGCTATCTTCTCGAGCCGCAGGTCGAGCACGAGCTGCTTCTCTGATGTGCACATGGTCACCTGCGCTTCTTTTTCGTCTGGCCGCTCTATGTGGAAGACCAGCCAGCCGCTCGCCTCAGGCTGCCGCAGGCTCTTCACCACGCCCTGGAAATAACCGCGCACGCCGCGACGGCCATCCAGTTGCCACGCCAATGCGCTGCCAGGTCTTTGAAGGCGTCCTGACCCCACGGGAGCAGCATTTCCCCGACCTGAGTCAGGAACGTTTCACGGTCGACGCGGGGCATGCTCTGCGCCCGCCTCACGGTACGGAAAACAAGGAAACCTGCCACGCCGAAGGCCAGCGTCCCGCAAAGCAGAAACAGGCATACTGGCAGGAGGGCGATCAGCACCCTCGATGTTGGTTCCATTGTCGGTTCTCCAGTGGTTTAGACGTCGGAATCCGTGGAAGACGTGCTCGCGTCGGCGTCGTAGTTAGGGTCAATCGTAAAGGGGGAATAACTTTCCTGGTTTTGCCCTTTCTGCTCCAGTTTTTCAAAGTCGGTCGGAGCAGGGCGTTTGCTGGCATAGCGCCACACACCAATGGGCAACAGCCAGGGAAGCAGACTCAGGCAGAGGAGCGGCACGCCGACCCAGGGCGGCATCTGCCCGCTGCTGGAACCAAGTTCATAAGTGCCGCCGCCCAGCAGCGTGCCCAATCCCATGGCGCAGCAGAAAAGCGATGGGCAGGCAACTGCCAGGCCTGTGATACCAGTCCATATTTTGGCGTTTTGTGCGTTCATTGTGTTTTCTCCAGAAGATCGATCTCCGCGTGAAATGGAATCAATCGGGGTGGTTCATTGTTGCTGTTATCCCGCTTATGGGATTTCGGTTTCATAGGCGATCCCGATGAAGGGGACGGGGGAGAGGCCCATGCTGTAGATGGATAGAATCCCGTAGTTCCTGCTGCCCGTCTTGTAGCAGAGATAATCATAGGTTGCGATGGCGAGATCGGTGGAACCATTGCCGCCGCCCGATGAGCTGCTGTTCTGGGTGGAAGCACTGCTGACATCTGACGGGGTGTCGCTCTGGTCGGAAGCGTTGGACGATCCGCCGTTGCTGTTGCTACTGGCAGCGCTGTCGCCATCCGATGAACCGTTGCTACTGACGCTGCCAGGTTCACCTTCGGCCTGCCATTCGCTGAGGAGTTTTCCCTCGGGGCTGTACTGAACGATGCGATGGTTCTGGTTGATTTTGACGAAGAGCTGACCTTTGGGGCCGACGGCGATGTCGTCGGGTTCTTCATCGATTTGCAACTCGCCGAGCAGTTCGCCCTCGGCGCTGTATTTGACGATACGGTGGTTCTGGTTGATTTTGACGTAGACCGTGCCATCCGGCCCCACGGCGATGTCGCCAGGTTCGCCATCGGTCTGCCACTCGCCGAGCAGTTCACCCAACGGGCTGTATCGGAGGATGCGGTGGTTCTGGTTGATCTTGACGAAGACCTGACCACCAGGGCCGACGGCGATGTCGCCGGGTTCGCCCTCGGTCTGCCATTCGCCCAGCAGTTCACCCAGCGGGCTGTATCGGAGGATGCGGTGGTTCTGGTTGATCTTGACGAAGACCTGGCCGTCAGGGCCCACGGCGATGCCCGCGGGCTCGCCATCGGTCTGCCATTCGCCGAGCAGTTCGCCTTCGGCGCTGTATTTGACGATGCGGTGATTCTGATTGATTTTGACATAGACACTGCCATCGGGGCCGACGGCGATGCCACCGGGTTCACCTTCGACTTCCCATTCTTTGTAAGGGTTCACCATGTGGGCTGTACTTGATGATACGACCCTGGGTGATCACGAAGACCTCGCCGTTAGGGCCTACAGCCATCCCTTTCGGCGCATCCTCAAATTGCGGTGAAGTGGCTGTTGCGGGGGACGGATCCATCGCCGAGCGAATTCCAGGTTGATATCCGCTAAAGGCGCTCAGGCCAAGAGCGACGACGATCAGGATAGACACAATCGGATATTTGTTGGGTGTGCGCATGGTTGACCTCCTTCAGAAGGGCTGGCGTTTGAACATCAAGCCGAGAGAAGCCTCCGTTGGGCCGGACATAAGCCGCCAGACAATGCGTCAGGTTCAGGGCTGTTGGGCGCACAGGTCGGGGTTTTGGTCACACGGGTTGGCGGGCGGGATGATGACTGTATCTCCACCTCCGACCTGCGGTATCGGCGTCTCCGTTTCCGCGAGGGTATACACTTCGGGTGTAGGCGTTGCCGGATCCAGTTGAACCACGGGTTGACAGAGTGGGTCATTGGGGTAGAGGTTGCAATCTACCATCGTGGCGTCTGTGTCGCCGGAGCCGCCTGATGAACTGTTGTTGCT
>CAZZFZ010000114.1:0-3889 GCA_964653835.1 uncultured Anaerolineales bacterium | reverse complement strand
GAGCCGCTGCCGCTATTGTTAGAAGCTCCACCACCGCTGCTTCCAGCAGAACCTCCACCGGAGGATGAACTTCCACTGCTGCCTGCCGAGCCCCCGCCGGCGACGGAAGTGCCGCCACTGTTGCCCGCTGCCGCTCCGCTGCTCCCGCCGGCCGTGTTGGTGCCGCCAGAAGCATGCCCGCTGGCTGCAACAGCGCTGTTGCTGCCCGACGCCATAGCGCTATCATTCTGCTCGCTGGCCAGCAGAGTGCAGTTTTTAACGTTGAGGCGGAGCACATTGTTCTCTGGCGCAACCTGGTAATTCCCGGCCGCGTCCACAACGTAATACTGAAGCGCCAACACACCATGACCGTCTTTTAGATAGCGCTCGGCTTCCTGATCCACATAGATCGTGGCCGAGTAGGTCGAATCCGCCTCGGGAAGTAGCAGCATGATGTTCCAATCATGGCCTGGCATGGCATCCGCGGGGTAAAACTGATATTGCACGCCCACCTCATAAACCTTCCTGTCATCCTGCGCCATGACGCGGAGCACAAGCTTGGTATCGCCGCAGGAAGCGCCGTTGTAGAACACTTCCTGCACCTCGAACGGCAGCGCCACCAATGAGGGAGGTTGCATATCACCGGCATACGGATTGGAAGGCGTCCAGGTGGGCGTAGGCGCGCTGGATACTTTGCTGCCATCACTGACGGGTAAATTGCACGCGCTCAACACTGCTAGGAGCAATCCCAAAAGGGTGATGATGAGAAAACGTTTTGTTGTCATGTTCATTCTCCTTAGCAACATCACGTGGTAAGTAATTCAGCAACCGTCATCGTCCTCAGGGAGAGACGAGGTGTCACGGCGCGATCTCCGTGACGTAGGAAATATCCACTGATGAAGTGCTGTAATTGTTCAAATCCAGGAAAAACCCCGTGACAGTCAGGTAACCGTAGTTGCCGCTGCCGGTTTTGTAGCACACGACATCGTAGAGAGTGATGGTAACCACAGTGTAAGCGCCAGAGTCTACATAAGTTTTGCAGCCGCTCACGCTGGGTTGTCCGCCATACCACACGGCCAGCTGTGTGCCCCACACGCTGTACAGTTCGGTGTCACGGTCGGCAGTGTGGCTGAAGATGATATCGTCGCCGTTGCCGTCGCCCAGGTCGAGGCTGTAGTTGTTGTTCAGCGTGCCGCTGCCTTTAGCCATGGTGGCAAGCGGCTCCACCGTGATTTGCACCGATTCGCTGACCTCATCGGGGTTGCTGCAATCCCCGCCGCGGGCCACCAGGGTGTGCGCCCAGGCTTGATAAACGTTGTCGGCGGGGGCGGTGAGCGTCTGGCTGCCCGACTCATTCACCTGCATGCCATCCAGGAAGACGCCGCAGACGGCATCGCTGGTATCCCATTGCAGGGTGTAGCTGTCGCCGGGGGCGATGTTCCCGCTGGGGCCGGTGAAGTAGTTAATGCTGGGCAGCGGGAGAAGCACCGTCTGGCATTCGCGCACATCAGTGGAAAATACTGCGCTGGTGGTCGTCTGCCCTTGCAGGTCGGTGACCTCGATGACACCTTCGATCCAGCCGTCGCCGCTCATCTGGCCGAACAGGTCGTTGCCAACGTCAATATCGGCGGCGTAATCGCCGATGCCTAATTGATACATGCTGACGCTGCGTGTGTACGAGGCGACTAGCATCAATCCCTGACCGTAGTCATACCGCACCACAGCAGAAGCGATCTGATTGAGGGGGTCAATGGTGGCCTCAACCCGCAGTAAGGTTTCTTCTCCGCTCATGCACAGGCCGTAGTACACTGGGTTGGGGTAGAGGCGTGGAGTGCCAATCGAGATGGGCTGCGCGGCGGGCGGTTGTTGCGGCTGCTGGGGTGGCTGAGGCGGCTGGCCGAGCGCAGTGCAGGGCTGCACCGTCACGTAGATGGGAGAGCTGGTGATGTATTTGCCATCGGTGGTGTGGACCCCGACGGCGATCTCCAGTTGGCCGCTTCCTCCCTGTAGGTAAGGATTTGCCTCCAGGTCGACGTCAATTGTGGCGGTGTAGGTCCCTGTGTTGGGATCCAGCGACATGGCCAGCGCCGATCCGTGTGAGGCGCTGGTGTAAGAGTAGTTCAGGTCTACCTGCGTTACCCGGCTCTTATCGTTCACCCATGCCTGCACCTTCACCGTGGTGGGTTGGGTGGTGCAGCCGTTGTAGTAGGCGGTTTTCGGGGTGGCTTCAACTTTTGTGATCTGGAGGGCTGCCTGGCTTCCTCCCGATGATCCTGCCGCACCTCCGCTGCTTCCGCTTGGGGGCGGCGGGGAGTTCCCTGCCGATGCGTTATTGTTGCCCGGCGGCGTGGGCGGAGTGTTGGCGCTGCTGGTTGGCGGCGTGGAGGATGTGCTGCCGCTGGATGGGGGCGGCGGGGGTGCCGCGGCGTTGCCGGATACGGTGACATTGGTAGAGGATGCCTGACCACCAACGCAGGCTTTGACGTTGAGGCTGTAGACGCTGTTGACCGGTTCGGTCTGCGCGTTGCCGGCAGGATCGATGGCGTAGACCTGATAAACCAGCGCGCCGTCCTGCCCTTTGAGGACTGTTTTGGCTTCCTGGCCGATGTCAATTGTGGCGGTGAATTTCCCGTTCCCGACGAAAGTGAAGGGAGCTTGTAACCAGCTTCCGCTCAGGTTGCTGTTGGCGGCGCTACCAACCAGGCGGTATTGCACGCCCACGGCGTTGACCAACCCGGAGTCATCACCGACGTTCATGGAGAGCGTCAGGGTGGTAGGGCCGCAGCCTTGTTCATTGTAGTAAACCGTTTGCCCGGAAACGGTGAGATTTTGAATCACCGGTGGCGTGGTGTCGCTGGCGCTGTTCCCACCATCCGGGTTGGAGGGGGCAGTGTTCACTTGCAGGTTGCACGCCAGGCTGAGCAGCATTAGCAGGCCGGCGATGACGATTGGGCGCATTGATAGTCGGTTCATTTCAGATACCTCTTTTGAACATTCCGTACTTGGTCGGCTGGATAATCCATCGACATGGGGTGGATAGCCCATCAATCTGGTTGTGGGTTGTCTTGCTCGGCCAGGTCGTTCAGCTCGGCTTCAAGATAAGCGATCAATGCCTGCAAGTCGGCAAATCCCACACGCGTCCCCGTTTCCGGGTCTTCCAGTGAGGCGTACCAGCTTGATTGCTGTTGTTTGTTGCGCCGCCAGAGACGTAGTAAATATGAGCGGTAGGTATATTTGTCTGTGCCCATAATCCACCCGATGCGACAAGTTGTCTGAAACATAGCTAAAAAACGTCAGGAGAACGTCAGGCTATTGACACCTCCAACACCATGACAATCATGTATAATTTCTGGAATGGAAGCGTCATTGCGGCTATATTTTTTGGGCACTTATCGTGTTGAAGCGGGGGAAAGTCCGGCGACAGAGTTTGAATCTAATAAAGTGCGCGCCTTGCTGGCCTACCTGGCGGTGGAGGCAGGAAAGTATCACAGCCGGGATGCCCTGGCTGGGCTGTTATGGCCGGATGTGCCCGATGCCGTCGCTCGTAAGAATCTGCGTCAGGCGCTTTCCAATCTGCGAAAAGTGATCGGCGATGCCCGCGCCACACCCCCTTACCTGGAGATATCCCGTTACCAGTTGCGCTTTAACCCAACAAGCGCAGTATGGATGGACGTTGCCGAGTTCTCTGCCCTGTTACAGGCGGTGACGAATCACCGCCACCGGCATGTAGAGCGCTGCTATCTATGTGCACGGCGGTTGCAGCAGGCTGTGGATCTCTACCAGGGGGAATTTCTGGCGGGGCTGCATATTGGTCAAAGCTGCATGTTCGATGAGTGGCTTGTGCTCACGCGCGAGCGATTGCACCGGCAGGCCATTCAGGCGTTGAATTTTCTGATGACGTATTACGAAC
>CAZZFZ010000113.1:0-9213 GCA_964653835.1 uncultured Anaerolineales bacterium | reverse complement strand
GCGCAACCTGGAACCGTGGCTGGCTGCTCCCCTTCCAGGATAACCTGCTCCTGCGCATCCCATTGCCCGCCGAGAACCTGCTCCCAGGCATCAGCCGTGTCCCGGGCGAATTGTGCGCATCCCACCCACCACCAGCGGACCTGCTGGCCGCGGGGCACAAAATCCACTTCCGGGCCATCCGGCCCGCGGAGATGCTCAACCACGCTCACCGCCATCAGATCCAGCAATCGCTCGCGGGCAGCTTCATCCGCGGCCTCCATCCCTTCCATCCAACGGGCGTAGCGCCCCGGCGTCAGCGGGTCAAACTGATTGGCCGAGGCGAGTCCATCCAGCAGGTTGAGGTTGGGCAAAAACGCGGCGCGCATCTGCATCCAGTCCAGGCCGGGGTCAAAGGTATCAAAGCGCAGGTAGCGCGCGTATTTCAGATCCTCTTCCTCTTCGAGCGGGAAATACAGGCGCCCCTCGCCCAGTAACGCCTTCACCTGCGCCACATTCTGAGGTGAGTTTGTATAAAACTCCACCTCCACGCCGGGGTTCAACCCCCAACCGGCAAAGAGCAAATCCGCAGCCACCCACAAGGCCACCGCGAGCGACCAGCTCCGCCGCCGCGACGTCTCTTTTGGCGGGGCAGTCAGCGCCAGCGCGCCCGCTCCCAACCCCCAGAATCCGGCCAGGGCCGCGCCGCGCACCAGCGTCAGCCTGACCTCGCCCAACGCCAGCGTAGTCAAACCCGCGCCCAGGCCAACTGCCAGTGCGCCCGCTGTACCCAGCCGCGTCCAGTAGAGCACCCGCCCTTCAGGTCGCCGCCAACGCTCCACCCCCAGTCCGGCCAGCAGAGCCAGGGCGAACTCCGCCCAAAGCGTCCAGCGCGTCGGGGCTTGGAACATGGAAAAGGTAGGCACGTGGCGGTACATCCAGGGGAAGAGGGGGGTGTTTTTTCCCAGGGCGAGGAGAAAAGAGACGAGGATAAGCCCTCCAAGAATTAAAGGCAGCGGACCGCGGACGACGGACGACCGTCTACGGTCTGCCGTCTGCCGTCTTATCAACATCCCCACCGCCAACAAAAACGGCAACAGGCCCACGTATACCGCGTCCTCCCAGTAGTTGCCGTAGCCCCAGTAATCCCCCGCCGCCGGGTTGCCGAACAGATGCGGCGAAAGCAACCCGAGCAGGCGCCACGGCCAGAAGGAATACGTTATGGCGAAGTCGTACTCCACTGCCGCCACCCGCGCCGACTGCATGAGATACTCAGCCGTGGGGAGCAATTGCGCCGCCGCCAGCGCCGCTCCCAGCAGCGCCGCCCCGCTAAAACGCTGGCACGCCGCCCATGCGCCGCGCCAACCACCCGCGCCTTCCTCAGCCTGCCAGCCCCAGTAAAACGCCCAAACCCCCGCCAGCAGCAGGGTATACCAGGCAGTCTGCGCGTGCCCAGCCAGCAGCAGCATGGCAATCGCCAGCGCCAGCCGGACGACATCCCCGCGGGCGCGTCGACGCGCCGCCTGCAAGGTGAGGAGCAGCACCCACGGCAACCAGGCCGCCGTAGCGTTGATGCTGGCAAACCAGGCGCGCGCAACCAAATATCCCGAAAGCCCAAATGCCAGTCCGCTGACCGTCTGCGCCAGCGCGCCCAGCCCCAACCGGCGCGTCAGCGCGGCCATGCCCACGCTCGCCCAGATCAGGTGCAAACAAATCATCAACGCCTGCGCCCAGGCCATCGCCCCCACGCCACCGAGCACGTAAAAGCCGAAATACACCCAGGTCGGTGGGTAGAGCAACGCCGTTTGATAATTCGCCAGCAGCGGCGCACCCATCCCCGAGAGCGGATTCCACAAAGGTAGATGACCGGCCAGCACCGCATCCCAGGCCAGCTTCCACCAGGGGACGAACTGCAACGCCGGAGTCCCCCAAAACAACGCCTTCCCGCCGAACAGCAGGGGGGCGAACAGGATCAGCGGAGGGAACACCAGAAATAGATACGGAGGGTGAATTCGCTTCATCGCTTTTCTCATGGTTGACCCATCACTGCAAAGATGGCATAACCGTCGCGATCATACACCCGGCGTAGACGCGCCTCTTGCCGCGGGTCCCAATCCCCCAGAGCGCGCTCCGCCGACCCCCAAAAGACGTAATCCACACCGAATTCATCCAGCAGCGCGGCGCGCTCGGCCTCGGGCGTCCCGCGGCGATAGAACGCCTCCACCCGCGGCATCAAGGCAGCCAGGTTGACGCTCTCCGGCCCGTGCCCGATGACCACGTAGACCGGCGCCCAGGCGGGCAGCGCGTTGCCGGTGGAGAAAGCAGCCAGCACAACCGCGTCGCTGGCCGCGTGCTCGTCCAGCCAGGCAAAGGCCGCCACTTCCGCCGCGGGGCGAAAGGCGGGCTGCGAGGGATGCGCTGCGGTTTGTGCTCCGCCCGCCAGCAGCAACGCCGTCGTGGGCAGGGTCAGCACAAAAATCCAGGGCGCGATCCGCCCCCAGCGAGGGCGGCGCTCCACGGCCGTCAGCGCCAGGGCGAGCACTACCAGCCAGAATCCCTCCCCCAGGCGGCGCTGCACCGGATAGGGGAAATAGATCAGCAAAGGGAACACCAGCGCCCAGCCAGGCAACAACCACACGGCGGCGTCTCCCCGCTCGCGCGCAAGGGCGTAAGCGCCCAAAAAAGCCAGCGGCAACAGCAAGCCATAAGCGACCAGATAATGTAAAGGATGCGGCGAAAGGATGATGTTCTGCGCCGTCCAGCGGCTCAACAACGGGTCAGTGTTAAACACAATCACGGTATACAACACAATCGGGGCTGATATTGCCACGGCAAGGACGCCCCGCCGCAGCCATCGCTGCCAGTCGTCGCGGCGCGCCAGCATCAGCGCACCGTGTGCCCCAATCACCGCCCAGGTCACCACCACCGTGATCGGCTGCAAAAACCCCATTAGCAGCCACAGAGCGCCGCTCCACGCGCCGGGCTGCCGCGCCCAGGGGGCGCGCTCCGGCCGAAGATAGGCCACCAGCCCCCACAAGAACAAGGCGCGCGCCATCGCCAGATGCGGCAATCCATAGAGCATCAAAAAACCGAACGCCTCCGGTGAATAAAGATCCAGCGGCAGCGACCCCAACCAGCCGCCCTGTCCCAGCAAAATCAGCAGCCATCCCAGACCGCCGCCTGCCGCCGCCAACGTCGCTCCCCACAACCGCCAGCGCTTTGCCCGCACAAACAGCCCCAAAAAGTCATAACTGGCGAATATGTAAAGAAAGCCAGCAAACAAACGAAAAAGATGATACAGCCCCACCAGTTGCTCATGCTGAGCCGGCGGTGCACTCAATTTCCCTAGCAACAAAAAGTGCAGATACACCACCGCGCCGCCTTGTGGATAAGATGTATAAGGGGTGCGGAAGAGCCACTCCCCCGCCGCGCCGCGCAGCATCTTGGCAATGTAGCTGTTGCCGTCCTCCACGGCGAACACAAAGCCGGTAAAGCGCCACGCTGACCCCGCGCTGGCGTACCCCAGCAGGTAAGGCAGCGTGGTCAGCAGCATCACCACCGCGGCTAAAAGCCACAGGTCGCGCGGATACCTTCTCGCCACGCGTTCAGCCACGCCTGCCCTCCCTCTCGGCACGCCACGCCAGCATCACCAGTGCCATCCCAACGCCCCATAAGGCCAGGCCGAGGTAAACGCTGCGCGGCTGAAAACGAAACGCAACCACGTGCTCGCCGGAGGGTAAGTCCACAGCGCGCAACACCTGGTAGGCAACATCCCAGGCCACCGGCTCGCCGTCCAGCCAGGCCCGCCAGCCGGGATACGCCAGCTCGGCGAGCACCAGCCGACCAGGCCCTACGGTGCGCACGACCATCCGGTTGGGTGTGGGATAGGTCACCTCGGCGGCGCGCCACTCCCCACCAGTGCGCTCCACCCAGGCGCGCGGGCGGGCGCGCGCGTTGAGATACAGATGCGTTTCACCAAAGCGCGCTACAGGTTCCAGCCTCGGCACATCCAGCTCAAACCCAGCGGCCACATACCGCACATTCAGCATCCCCAGCGCAGCGGCGTCGGGCGCATAGGCGGCGTTATCGCGCCGCGGCTCCCCCCCGGCAAACGGCGGCAGCGTGACGCTGTATCCCCGTTGAGGAACGCCGCTGGCGTCCGTCATGTATTCCACATAGGCCGCCAGTTGCAGGGGATCCACCCCGTCGGCCAGCTCCAGGTCGTAACGTGCGGCGGTGTGCTGCGGCAGGCTGTAGGAAGGCGAATACACCCTAAAAACGCCTGGTTGATCGGCGAGGTACTCCGCCGCGGCCTCGCCCTCTGCCATCACAACATCCAGGGGGCGATAATCCAGCTGGGAAAGACCGACCACGCCGAGGTCGAACAGGATCAGCGCATAGAGAATCGTCATCCAGGTTTTAGCTGGCAGCCGTCCCCGCAGGCGTGTCAACGCCCCCAGCGCGCCCAGCACCAGCGCGCCCGCCCCCCAGGGATAACTCCACCCCCACCGACCGGTCAACACCCGCGCGCCAAAAGCCAGCGCAACGCCGAAAGCCGCCAACGCGACTGCCGTCAAAGAGAAGCGCCGCGCTCCCTTTTCCGGCACGTTCTCATCATTGAGCAACGCTTCCACGCCATGCACCGCCAGCATCGCCGCGGCCAGGCCTGCCAGGGTCAGGGAGCGCGGCGGTACGCGCATCCAGCTCAACCCCGGCAAAGTGAACAACGAGGAGAGAAACGGAAGATACTCCCCTAAAGAAAGTAACAGCGCCCCTACCCCAATGAACACCCAGAAGCGAGCGCTCCGCCGCTGCTCTGACAACATCAGCCCCGCCAGGGCCAGCAGCGCCACCGCGCCGCCGAGGTACAGCATCCATTCCTGGAAACCACCAAAATCCGGGAAGAGCAGCCCCAACAGGCGCGCCGGTGGCAAAGAGAAGACCAGTCCTTCCCCGGCCTGCAAGGCGGCGCGCGTGGAGAGGCGGGCGTACTCCCACAGGGGCAGCGCCAGCGGGGCGGATAACAACGTGGTCAGCGTGAGTGTTTTGATGATATGAATGGCAAATTTGTTTACTTTTCTGCTTATAATATGGCTATGCGCATTATCGTAAACCAGCCACACACCCCCGGCGTACACCGCCATCCGCGGGTCGGCCAGAAAGGTCAGAGCCAGCAGCGCCCCCGCACGCCAGGCGGCGCGCCCGCTCGCCAGCAGCACCCAGGGCAGCCAGGCCGAGGCGTAGAGCAGCGTCACATGCCCAGCGGCGAACTGCGCCACAAACCGCGGCATGGCGACGAAGATCAAGCCCCCCGTCAAGGCAGCGGCATGCCCCGCGCCTTCTCGACGTGCCAGCCGGTACACCCCCAGCCCGCCCCACAGCAGGTGAAGCATCACCAGTGCGGCGAACCCCTGCGGTAGCGGCAGAGCCAACGCCAGCCAGCCCGGCGGATACCACAGGCCAGATAGCGGATCCGCAGCGAAGGGATAACCGCTAAGGATTAACGGCGACCACAAAGGGACGGCATGGGTTTCCAGCAAGGCGCGTCGCAAAAACACAGCATTGGGGTAATGCGAGATCAGCAGATCGGTGAAGCGCGCCTGCGCTCCGGGGAACGCCACAGCAAACAGGCCGGGCAGATAAAGCCAGATGGGCAGCAGCAACGGCCAGAAGCGAGCCAGCGCCCTCCAGGAGCGTCTCCAACGTGATGTGCTCAACTCACTCCCCCCGCCCGTAGATCGTCACGCCATCATCTTGAAAAACCTGCGTAAATCCCGGCACATCGGGCAACGCTCCCAGGGCAGCCTCTCGCGGCCCGTAGAAGATCAGCGTCACCCCACGCCGGGCGAGGAACGCCTCTGCGTCGATCTCGCTGCGGAAAAAGCCCTCCACCGCGGCACGCTCGGCTTCGGCGTTGACGGTTTCAAAAGGATGCCCATAGATCACCCGCCTGCCGGTGTAAGCGGGGATAAAGGTCCCGCTCTGGGGTGAAGCCAGCACCAGCGCGTCTGGCGGGGCGTTAGCCGCGATCCACGCCAGGGCGCGCGCCTCGCCGCCCTGGAGATAGAGAAGTGGATCGTGACGGGCCGCGGCGTCAACCCCGCTGAGCAGCACCAGCAAGTTGGTCGGAAGCGCCAGCAAAAACAGCGTTGTGGCTAAAAGCCGGTAACGGCGCGGCGCATGCTGCCGTTGTCTTTCCAGCGCCAGCGTCGCCAGCCCCGCCAGCGGGACATACAACCCCATCATAAAACGCCGCTGGAGGCCCACGGGGAGGTAAAGCAGCGCCAGCCCCAGAGCAGCCCAGATCGCCAGATGGGCAGCGGACAGCGGCTGGCGGGCGACGGGTAACAGACGCCAGACTGCCCACACGGCCAGCAAAATGATCGGCGAGAGGGCGATCAGCAGATTCCACAACGGCGGCGAGGGCGTCTGATTCTGCGCGTTCCACTGAGCGACCACCGGATCAGTCCGTGTGACCCAGGCGTAGTAGAACAGCAAAGGAGCGCCGCCCGTCGCGATAAAGGCCAGCGGCTGCCAATAGAGTCGGCGGCGGCGCAGCCAGCCATAGAACGCCCATCCGGCGCGTACCGTCAGGACGAGGATCACCCCAAAAGGGCTGACCACGCTCAAAAGCGCGGCGGTCAGCAACGCGCCCACCCGCCATCGGTAGCTATCCTCCGGCCCGGGGGTCAGCAAAAACACCATCAAAGCCAGGCCAAGCGGAAAATGCGGGTTGGCGTACATAGTCAGGAAGGGAAAGGCCTCGGCCACCCAGAAGTCCACCGTAAAAAGCCCAAATGGCAAAGCCAGCCACCCCATGCCGGAGCCGAGCGCGGCCAAAGCGAACGCCATCCGCCGGGCGCGTCTGGAGGGTAACACCACCCCAAAAAAGCGCCATAACGCGGCGAGGAGCACACCGGCAGCGATCAGCCGGGCAACGTGAAACACAACAATAGCCTCCGCCCCCAGCCAGCGCGCCAGATGCCCCAGAAAGAGGTAAAACAACTGGATATGCGCCCCTGCCCCGGGTTCGGCGCTGTAAAGCAGGCGATATCGCCAGCTCCCCAACCACCCCTGGTACATCTTGGCGAGGTAGGAGTAGCCATCCACGGGGTTGAGCAAAAATCCACTGAAGCGCCATTCCGCCCCCGCGGTGCGCCAGGCCACCAGGAAAGGCAACATGATGGCCACAAAAACCAGGACGGCGATACCCCAGGGGAAGCGCGGTGCGCCCTTAGCGTTTACATTAACGTCCATGGGGGCAATTGTAACGCAAGTTATCGGCCGTTCCCTTGCCTTCCAGGGAAAGCCCATCTATAATCACTGTATTCCAACGCCGATGAAAGGGAGCCGATGAGCCGCCCGAAGACCCTCTACGACCTGCAACAAATTGACAGCAAGCTAGACCGGATCAACGCCCGCCTGAAAGAGATCGCCGCCATCCTGGCGGATGACCAGGCCGTGCGCCAGGCTCAGGGGGAAGCCGATAAAGCCGATCAACACCTGGCGAGCGCGCAAAAGCAACTCCAGCAGGCCCGGCAAGTCGTGCAGGCGCAACGCTCCAAAATCCAACAAGAGGAAGAGAAACTCTACAGCGGTCGGGTGGCCAACCCCAAAGAATTAAGCGACCTGCAGAACGAAGTCGCCGCGCTCAAACGTCACCTCGACACCCTGGAAGAACGCCAGATTGAGGCCATGCTGCTCGTTGACGAGGCCAGCGCCGCCAGCGAACGCGCCCATCAGGCGCTCGAGGCGGTCGAAGCTGAAAGCGCTCAGCGCAACCACACGTTGATCGCCGAGCGTGAGGCGCTGAGAAACCAGCGCGCCAAACTGGAAGCGCAACGCGAGCAACAAAGCGCCCGCATCGAACCCGAAGATTTTGAACTGTACGAACGCCTGCGCGCGGCGCGCGGCCGCATCGCCGTCGCCCGCGTCCAGGAGGGCACCTGCGCCGCCTGCGGCTCAATGCTGATCTCGGCGACGCATCAGCAGGCGCGCTCACCCAACGCCATCACCCTTTGCGATACCTGCGGCCGAATCCTCTACGCCGACTGACCCGGACAGGCTATGCTCAACTTCCTGCGCTCCCTGGAGATTGACCGCACCTCATTCTGGCTGGGTTTCCTTGCCGCCACGCTCTTCTGGTGGATTGTGCGCATCTTCTGGCCGCGGCTTTCTCGCGGGCCAAAGTCGCTGCGCAAGCGCGGCGCCGCGCTCCTGGAAACCCTGCGCTCCGACATCGGCGAACGCCACCGCCAGGACACGTTCAAACACGTTCAGCAGTTGCACATCGCTGCGCCACTTTTTTCGCTGGATGAAATCGTCATCCCGCCGCGCGTGTTTACCCGGCGCGTCCCCTTTGACCCGGAGGGCGAACCCTACACCGAAGACATCGTCACCGAGGCGATCCCCTACATGCCCGACCGCCCGGAGTTCGCCACAGCCTTTGAGGCGCACACGCTCTCGCTGGACGAGGCCCTCGCAGGAGGGATGAACCTGGTGCTGGTCGCGCCCGCAGGCGGGGGGAAGACCACCGCCCTGGCCTGGCTGACCACGGCTGTGCTGCGCGGCGAGATTGATAGCCTCCCCGTTGACACCACGCCGTTCTTCGTCCACGCCATGGATCTCAACCTGGCCGCCAATGAGGGTCGCGAGCTGCTCGACCTGATCGCCGACGCGGTGGCGCTCTACAGCTCCGCCTTAAGCGTGCCGCGCCTCCCCGCCTTCGTCCGCCGAACGTTTGAACGCGGCAACCCGCTGCTCATCATTGATGGTTGCGACGAGCTACCTCCCGAAGCGCTGAACGACACGGTGGAGTATATATCCGCCTTACAGCGGGAATACCGCCACGTGCGTTTCGTCGCTGCGGCATCGCCGCTGTACTACGATGGCTTCACGCGCCTGAACGCGGCCGTCCTCCCCTTGAGAATCTGGGGCGCGCGTGAGCAGGCGCGCTTCCTGAGCACGTGGGGCGAGCTTTGGCGCGAACACATTGGCCCCGCCTTGCAGGATTCCTATAACCCCGTTGAGCCGCTGCTGCTGAACAACTGGATGCTCAACCGCGCGGCGGCGATCACGCCCCTGGAGCTCACCCTGCAAGCCTGGGGGGTCTATGCCGGAGACCAGCGAGGGCCGGGGCTGCGCGCCGCCATCGAGGCGTATCTGCGCCGCATGAGCACGTCGCTCGATGACGCCCGCCCCACCCTGGAAGGCATCGCCCGCCACATACTTCTCAGC
>CAZZFZ010000112.1:6480-9310 GCA_964653835.1 uncultured Anaerolineales bacterium | reverse complement strand
TTTTCTCACCACGACTTCCAACTGCGGCTGCATGAATCACTCTTCTCTCGAGTAAAGAAAACTTAAAATAAGAACACCCCAACAATGGCTACCCAATAATGGCTATGCGCATTTACTCGTAAATCTGCAAATCGGCTCCTACGGCAATCGGCCCATCATAGCCCTGCGCGATCTCCGCCAGTATATCCCGCTCGCTCGCCCCCCAAAACAAAGTGTGATACAAGATCAGCAAGCCGGGCCGAGTTTTGCTGGCGATCTCTGCAAGTTCATACGTCGACGTGTGGTGGTCTGAATGGTACTGCTTCCAAAGCGCATCCTTCTCATCGAACGCTTTCTGGTAATAGACCTCATGAATCAGGATATCCGCTCTCTGACTGTATCGGATGATGTTCTCGCACGGTGCCGTATCGCCGGAAACGACGATCGTTTTATCGGCGGTGGTAAAGCGAAAGCCGTAGGCGTTCGGCCAGCTACCATGCCGCACCAGAAACGCCTCAACTTTTACGGCCGCATCTTCGTAGATCAACCCCTCCTTGATTTCGTGCGCGTTGACGCGCCAGCCCTGATCATTCGTCGGCTCCAGGCCGTACACGCGATAGCGGATATCTTCTCGATACGCATCTAAAACACGATCGGTCATCTCAATGATGCCATCAGGGCCATACACCTCCAACGGCGTTTCCCTACCCATCACCCAAGGCGTGAGGATCAAATCGGGGTAGCCGATGGTGTGGTCGGAGTGCATGTGAGTCAGAAAAGCGATCTTGAGGTTCGCGATATCCAGTCCATCAATTGGGCCGCCATACTCCGGCGTCAGCGCAGCCGCCTGGCGGACCAGCCCCGCGCCGAAATCCACAAGATAGGGCTTCTCGCCCACCAGGATCATCAGCGAACACCCTTGATGCCGAGGGTCAGGATTTGGATTTCCCGTACCCAACAAGATCACTTGTGTCTTTGTTGATTGCATCCGAAACCTCATATTTCATTGTAACGAAACTTTAAGCGAGGCCAGCTTCAACGCGTAAAACGCAGGCCGTGGATTAAAGCGTCGATCCAGCAACCCGATGCGCGGATAATAGCCGCGATCACTATCTACAAACGTATCCACGAAAACGGTCGTGTTCGCCATCGTCCGGCTGGCGTTATACGCTTCAACGATGAACGCTTGCAAGCGTTCATCATCATCGAAACAGACGCCCTCGTCCAGGCGCGGCAATTGCAGGTTGATTAACCTGGCACGCCTGCTGCGGCGCTCAATCTCCCGCAACGTGCTGGCAGGCTCATCCCAGGGTGAGACCCTGAAGGTCAGGCCAACGTCATCGGCCAGATCGCCAACCCCCGATAGCCAGGCCTCCGCCTCGTCCGCTTGCTTCCAGGAAAAGCCGTGGCTGGCAAAATGCTGAAAGGTCTTACCATCGCCGCCATCTTCCTTAATTGGCACAACGGGGGCAACGAACAAGCGACCCGGAAATACGCTCTGCGCCCGATGGAGAGCCTCCCCGATGCGGGGCATGGCGTGTTCAGGGAAAATAATCTCCCAATTCGCCAACAGGTTGCCATGCGTCTTCACCGTTGCCAACGTCGTTGCATCCGGCACGCCGAGGCTATACACCGTAAACTCAAACCCCAGCCGGACGTAATCCGCCAACCGCTGCCGGACGTCGGCGTTGGCCAGGTCAGCAAAGGGTACGCGCAAAGCCGTGACACCAAGCTCAAGGAGCGCGATCAACAAGCCGTCCCGATATGCCTCTTTACGCCTGAACTCGTCCAGACCATCGGCGGCCAGCTCAACGCGCCGCCCCCACCCCCGGCGCAAGGTCATCCCCAACATCCGAGAGGGCCGTCCGGTCATCTCATATGGCTCAACTGGAGGCATGCCCGCATCCAGCTCTCCAGCTCCATAGGTGCGGATGGGCAAAACCTCATGCCCATCCGCGTAGACGCGCACGAGGAAAAAGCCGAGTTTAGCCGTATCGTTACGACCGTATTCGTCTCCCGGCCCAACGGTAGCCAGCTCCGAATACTCCGGGCGGACGAACGCCATCGAGGGCACGCTATAGTAAACCGTATCCTCATGAACGCCGACAAACACATTATGCACATGCCCTGAGAACACAGCTTCCACGCCATACTGCCTGAACAACGACAACAACCAGCTGCGCGCAGGCTCGTCAACGTTATCGTAATGCGTGGGTTCCTTCGGGTCGCAGATAAAAAGCGGGTAATGCATAAAGACAAAAACGCGCAGACCGCTCTCCTTTGCGCGGCGGAGTTCGTCCTCCAGCCAGTCGCGTTGCTCTTGCTCCCGCTCAAAGCCACTATTCATAACGGGCGTATCCAGACAAATAAAATGGCAGCCATCTGCAGAAAAGGATTGGTATAAAGGCCCCCAGTGATTTGCAAATATCCAATGGCTATCCTCTTCAACAACAGGTGCCGGCAACCAGGCGTTGGGCTTATCGCCGATATCGTGATTGCCGGGCAAGGCGTAAAAATCGGCTTTGATCTCTGCAAAGATCTGACGTGCCAGCTTTACCGTTTCCTCGTGGATGCGCAACGCCGGGATGGGATGAACCAGATCGCCGAGATGAACAACGAAATCCGGCTGCAGCCTGTTGAGGCATTGCACTACATACCTGGCGCGCTCCACCGTCAAGCGATTCGAGGCATAGCCTCCCTCTTTGACAGCATCTGGCAGGCGAATGTGCGAATCTGCAATGACCGCAAACTGAAACAATAAACGATCCGAACTTCTTGAAACTGCCATATCTACTACTCCTCGATGCGAGGCTGGGTCTGGTTATCGAGGCAGGCGACCAATCTTGAGCGC
>CAZZFZ010000112.1:0-6380 GCA_964653835.1 uncultured Anaerolineales bacterium | reverse complement strand
CTCCTCGATGCGAGGCTGGGTCTGGTTATCGAGGCAGGCGACCAATCTTGAGCGCCAGAGGCATTTTCACCACCCGGGTTCTTTCAGGCGCCCCCCATACCTCCCTCAGCGCAGCAGCCAGCGGACGCACCGGGTCCTCCCCAAGCTCCGCCACGTAGCGCTTTATCGCAGACCAGGTACGCAAATACGCCAAAAGTTGTTCCAGGCTCCATTCAACCTGGATGGCGAAATCTGGCAAATCCTGGATCTCAGCGAGCGGGAAAGGCAGAGAGCGATAAGCGTCCATCACCAGGCGATTCCCTCCTGCCCAAAACGGGTCAAGAGCCTCGAGCAATTTCTCAGCAACAAGGGCGTCAATCTCCGGGGTGATCTCAAGAAAACCGTAGCCCATCACGGCCAAAACCCCACCCGCCCTGAGCAAGCTCAAGCTTTCCGGATAGAACGTATCCAGGTTGAACCAGTGCACCGCCTGAGCAACCACGATCAGGTCAAACGTATGGCTGGAAAAAGGAGGCGCCTCGGCTGAACACACAGCATATTTTATTCTGGGATGAAAAACAGCGTGACGGATTTGTTCTGCGCTGATATCGGTTGCGGCCACCCAGGCGAAATAATCAACACAACCAACGGCGGCCTGTCCGTTTCCCGTGGCACAATCCCAAACGCGTTCATGCCGCCGAGTGAGGCCGCTCAGATAAGCAAACAGCGCGCCAGGGTATGACGGCCTGTATTGCGCATATTGTGCAGACTGAATCGAGAACGTTTGCGCGTTATGCATACTATTTATTCTTCTATCCTTTACCTAAAACCTCAAGGAAAGACAGCTCAATCCCCCATCCAGTTTCCGAAATTCCGATACATCCACTTCCCTGACCGCGTAACCGGCTTTCTCAATCGTCCGCTTTGTTTTAGGGTAACCTTTGGGCACCAACACAACGTCATTCACCCAAATGCAGTTTGCAGCATAGCTCTCATCTTCATCCACTTCGAGGATGTTAAAGCGCTGAAACTCCTCTTTTGTTAAAAATTCCCCACACGCCAGCAAGTTGTTGTTCTCCAGATACGCCACGCCCGTCTTCAAATGGAGCATCTTTTCCAGCCTGACCACGGATCCACTCAACCCATATTTTTCCAGATACGCGATCACCTGCCGCGCGCCATCTTCGTTCGTCCGCTCAGATAGCCCGATGTAGAAATGCGACCCCACCATCATGATGTCCCCGGCCTCAACCGTGCCCGGCTCCTGGACTTCTTCGATATTGCTGTAGAAATCCATCAAAACCCTCTTGATGTCCGCTGTCTCCCCCCTGCGCGATGGTGCCCCCGGATTGGTGATGATGGCACAGTTCTTCGTCAGCAAGGCGACGTCTTCAACGAAGGTTGAATCGGGATAACGCTCATCGGGCGGCAACACCACAACTTCCAACCCACATTCCTCCAGCGCTTTGATGTAGTCGGCGTGCTGGAGAAGCGCCTTTTCATAATCCGGAGGGCCCAAGTTTGCCGTGGTCAACCCGTTGACCATGCTCTTCCCCGGCGTTCTTACAATTGCTCTTTTAAACATATTCTTTTTTTTCCTTTACGTTCTTTACGACCCTGTCGCCAGGATACAGTCAATCCGCCAGCTCGCGAAAGATCAGTTTGTAAGTGCGCTCGCCGGTGTACATCGGCTCCCAGCCCTTATCGCACAGGGCGCGGAACAACCACCACGCCAGGCGAGGGTAGTCACTCGCCTCGGGAAACCCCTTGATGCTGATGACATTCAGCAGGCCGGAGATATCCTTGTGGCGCTCAATCTGAAGTTGAGCAAAATTACTGTCCTTCTCTCCCGAACGGCGGATGGCGAGAATGGCTGCTTCCAGCGTGCCGGGATCAGTGCACTTGACGCGCACTTCCTCCTCCGACGACCAGATGTGAACGTATTTGCAACGGACAAGTTTCGTCATCGTATCTGTTTTGTGATGGCCTCAAATGATGTAGCAGCTACACTTACTTTTTACCACGGAGACACCGACTGGCGCAATATCTACATCTATTTTCTATTTTCCCCATCAGTATACCAGAGGCGCACATCTGGTAGAATTGGGTGGCTATGTCCGAATATCTGATCCCCGCCCAACGCACGCGCGCCGAGACTCAGGTCGCCAACTCGCGCTTCATCGCCACGCTGGCCCCGGCCTTCAGCGTGGAAGAGGCGCGCGCCTTCATCGCCGAAATCAAATCCGAGTTCAGCGACGCCACCCACAACGTACCGGCATTCATCATTGGGCATGGGGCCTCGGTGATCACGCACAGCAGCGATGACGGCGAACCGTCGGGGACGGCCGGCCGCCCGGCGCTGGCCGTGTTGCAGGGCAGCGGCCTGGGGGATGTCGCCGTGGTGGTGACGCGCTACTTCGGGGGCACCAAGCTGGGCACCGGCGGCCTGGTGCGCGCCTACAGCGAGGCTGTGCGCGCCGTTTTGGAAATCACCCCGCGGGCTGAGAAAGTCGCCACCCGCACTGTCCAGCTGACCTGCCCTTACGCCCTGTACGAACGCATCCGACTACTGATCGAACAGCACAACGGTTTGATCCGCGCCGAAGAATTCGCCGCCGAAGTCACCCTGCAATGCGAATTCGCCGCCGACGGGCTGCCCGCCTTTCAGGCCGCGCTCGATGAACTCAGCCACGGGAAACTGAGCGCTGAGGTCATCGCCAGCAACCCGGCCGCGATCATGCCCCACGGAGCGCTGCGCCCCTCCACCGCCTGACCTGCCTGAAAAGCCACATATGACCACCAACAACGACCCGCAGAACACCGCGCTGAATGTGCGCGCCATCTTATCCGCCAAGCCGTTGATCGCCATGCTCCGCCTGCTACGCGATTACCGCTGGCTCTACCTGGGAGCCGCCCTGAGCCTGGGACTGGCGGCCATCTCGCGCGCGGCCACCTATGTGCTCGTCGGCCGCTTCACCGACGATGTGCTGGGAAAAAGCGACGCCGCTCACCAGCTCCCCTGGTTTGCGCTCAGCTTTGTGGCGCTTGCCGCCTTCACCGGCGGCTTCACCTTCCTCAGCGGCGCGCTGGCGGCGCGCACCTCCGAAAGCATCGCCCGCCGCCTGCGCAATTACATCTACGACCACATCCAGCACCTGCCGTTCAGCTATCACGACGAGGCAAAAACCGGTGACCTGATCCAACGCGCCACCTCAGATATTGACGCCGTGCGGCGCTTCTTCGCTGACCAGGCCATCGGTGCCGGGCGCATTCTACTGCTCTTCCTGGTCAACCTCAGCGTGCTGCTCTGGCTGAACTGGAAGCTGGCGCTGTCTTCCATCGTGGTCGTTCCTTTCACCATACTGCTCTCCTACCTGTTTTTCCAGCGCGTCTCCAAAGCCTACGAGGAATACCAGAAGCAGGAGTCTGTGCTTTCTTCCACGCTGCAAGAGAACCTCGCCGGGGTGCGCGTGGTCAAGGCCTTTGCCCGCCAAAAGTTCGAACGTCAGAAATTCCAGGCCGAGAACTGGGAGAAATTCCTGCGCGGTCGGCGGTTGCTGCTGATGCACTCGCTCTACTGGCCGGTCTCCGATATCCTCACCGGCGCGCAGATGCTGGCCGGGCTTTACCTGGGGGCGGTCATGGCAATGCGTGGCGAAATCTCCACCGGCGATTACCTGACCTACGCCGGGCTGGTGGTGTGGATCCTCTGGCCGATCCGCAACATGGGTCGCCTGATTGTACAGATGTCCACCGGCCTGGTTTCGTTCAACCGCTTGGTGGAGATCATCCGCCAGCCGCGCGAACCCCTGGACGAGGGCGATTACATCCCCACTGAGGGCATCCGCGGTGAAATCGAATTCCGCAACGTCGGCTTTGAATACGAATCCGGGCAGCCCATCCTGAAGGGGATCAGCTTCCGCTGCCAGCCGGGGCAGGTCGTCGCGCTGCTCGGCTCTACCGGTTCCGGGAAAACCACACTCGCCAACCTGCTGCCACGCTTTTACGATTACACCGAGGGCAGCATCACCCTCGACGGCGTGGAACTCAAACGCTACCCGCGCGCCTACCTGCGGAGTCAGATCGGCATCGTCGAGCAGGAGCCGTTCCTCTTCTCGCGCACCATCCGCGAGAACATCGTCTACGGGCTTAATCGCACGGTCTCCGAGGAGGAGATCATCGCCGCGGCGAAGGCAGCTTCCATCCACGAGAACATCATGAGTTTCCCCGAGGGTTACGACACCCTGGTTGGGGAGCGCGGCGTCACCCTCTCCGGCGGGCAAAAGCAACGCGTCGCCCTGGCGCGGGCGATCATCAAGAACCCACCCATCCTGATCCTGGATGACGCCACATCGTCCGTAGACCTGGAAACCGAGAGCGCCATCCGCAGCGCGCTGGCCGAACTGATGCGGGGCGGCCTGCGCACCAGCTTCATCATCGCCCACCGCGTGCAAAGCGTGATGGACGCCGACCTGATCCTGGTGCTAGATGGCGGGCGCGTGGTGCAACAGGGCACGCACGCTGAATTGCTTGCCCAGGAAGGCCCGTACCGGCGCATCTTTGCCATTCAGACGCGCATCGAAGAAGAACTGGCGCAAGAGATCGCCAGTACGCTCAATGAATAGCAGGTGAGACCCACATGACCACCAATCCCTATTTCGAGGAAGAAGAGTTTTACACACGCTTCAACGGTCGCACCGTGCTGCGTATCTTCGCGCAGATCAGGCGGCATTGGCGCTGGATCATCGGCTTCATCGCCATGATCGCCGTGGTCTCGGCGCTGGATTCGTATTTCACCTTCCTCAGCAAGCGCATGATTGACGAGGGCATCGTCGCCGGCGACATGCTCGCCCTGCGGCGCATCGTCCTCCAGTACGGCGCCCTGATCTTCGTGCAGGCCGCCGCGGTGTTCGGCTTCATCTACCTGACCGGCGTGCTCGGCGAGCGCGTGCGCTACGACCTGCGCCAGAAACTTTTCAACCACCTGCAAGACCTCTCGCTCTCCTACTACAACCGCACGCCGATCGGCTGGATCATCTCGCGGGTGACCTCCGACACCGACCGGGTGGCAGAGCTGGTCACCTGGGGGTTACTGGACATCACCTGGGGCGTGCTCAACATCGCCGCCGCCACCTACTTCATGCTGCGCATCCACTGGCGGCTCGGCCTGATCGTCTTCGCCATCATCCCCATCCTGGTGCTGGTGGCCGCCGAGTTCAAAAAACGCGTCATCACCGAGTTCCGCAAAGTGCGCAAGATCAACTCGAAAATCACCGGCGCCTACAACGAGAACATCACCGGCGTGCGAGTGGTCAAGGCGTTTGGGCGCGAGGCGCGCAACATGGCCGAGTTCAGCCAGCTCACCAGCGAGATGTACCGCGCCGCCTACCGCGCCGCTTGGCTCTCGGCGCTCTTCCTGCCAATCGTGCAGATCATCAGCGCCGCCGCGCTGGGTAGCATCGTGTGGTACGGCGGACTGCAAGCCCTCAGCGGCGAGATCACCATCGGCGGCATCCAGGCTTTCATCTCCTATGTGGTCTTCATGATCTGGCCGATTCAGGACATCGCCCGCGTCTACGCCGAGATGCAGCACGCCATCGCCTCGGCCGAGCGCATCTTCTCGCTGATGGATTCGCCCCCGGAGATCGCCGACCATCCCAGGGCTTTTGACCCCGGCTCGCTGCGCGGCGACATCATCTTCGAGCACGTGGATTTCCACTACGAGGACGGCGCGCCCGTCCTGCAGGATTTCAACCTGCACGTCCGCCAGGGAGAGACCATCGCTCTGGTGGGGCCCACCGGCGGCGGGAAATCCACCATAATCAACCTGCTGGGGCGCTTCTTTGAACCCACCCGTGGGCGGATTCTGATCAACGGGCGGGATTACCGCGAGTATTCCCTGGAGGCCATCCAGTCCCGCCTGGGGGTGGTGCTGCAAACCCCGCACCTGTTCTCCGGCACCATCCGCGAGAACATCCGCTACGGCAAGCTCGACGCCACAGATGAGGAAATTGAGGCCGCGGCGAAGCTGGCCGGTGCGCACGAATTCATCATCGCCCTGGAAAAGGGGTACGATGAGCAGGTCGGCGAGGGCGGCGTGCTGCTCTCCGTGGGGCAGAAACAGCTTATCAGCCTGGCGCGCGCCGTGCTGCGCCAGCCCGATATCTTCATCATGGACGAGGCCACCAGCTCGGTGGACACGCTGACCGAGGCGCTGATCCAGCGCGGCATGGAAAACCTGATGGCGGGACGCACCAGCTTCATCATCGCCCACCGCCTCTCCACCATCAAACGCGCCGACCGCATCCTGGTCATCCAGAAGGGGCGCATCGTGGAGATGGGTACACACGCCGAATTGCTACGCCAGCGCGGCCACTACTACCGGCTGTACACATCTCAGT
>CAZZFZ010000111.1:0-9340 GCA_964653835.1 uncultured Anaerolineales bacterium | reverse complement strand
GGTTTTGAAGGCCAGGGATTCGATACGTATATCTCTGAGACGGTCGCGGCTGATCTGGGCGGCTTTTTGCATCATCAAATAGCCAAAGCGGCATTCCTTCTCAAAGGCTTTGCGCAGTTTGTCGCAGTTGAAAGCGATTAACCGGCAGGGTGTTAGCGCTTTGGCGCTGGCGGTTGCGGTGTGCGGGTCAACCAGGCCTGACCAGCCGAACATTTCGCCGGTACCCACGGTGCTGACGGTGATGTCTTTGGTTGTTAACTCCCCAGCCAGCTGGTCAGCAATGGGTTGCGCGGCGGATTTATCGGGCACTTCGATGACGATGGCGACCGCTCCTTGAGTGACAATGTAGAAGCAGCACAGTTTTTCTCCCTCGCGGAAGATATACTCCCCTGTGGAGACCGTCTCCTCAGTGGCGGATTTAGCCAGCGTAACGATTTGCTCGTCGTTCAGACCGGCGGAAAAAGGATATCGGCGGATGAGTTCTGGTGAAATCATGTTTCCTCCTGTTCGCAGTTGCACCCTGTGTGGTGATTGCTGTTCACGTCTCGACGGGGTGTACTTGCAGTATTTCTAAAACCATGGCAGTCGCCTGGGGAATAACCGCGGCGACCGCAGGGGTAGGTTCTTCGTTGAAATCCTGGATGTTCTCGACCTCAATGGCCAGGATACTTATTTCTTTGGGGAGTTGCATACCCAACTGGAAGCCGACCTCTAGTGCGTTGACTAGTGATGTGTCGTGAGCGGAAGCGCTGTGCTGGGTAGGACTGATGGCTCGCAAATCATCCAGACTTAAGCGATAGATCGTTCCTACGGGCTGACCGTTGTGGGTTTGGATGGTGTCAATGATGATAGCGCGCTCATACCCTTCCAGCAATTCCATCAGGCGCAGGCCGCCTACACTGGCCTCTGTGACGGTGATCTCGTTGTCAGAAGTCTGGTTTCTTAAAGCTTCTTCTACAGCGTAAGCGACCATGACGCCTACACCGTCATCGGTGAGGATGGGGTTGCCGAGGCCGACCACGATGGTTTTCAAAGCGAAACTCCCTATTTCCCAGGGACCACCGACCGCCGTTGAAGTTTATCTACGGTCGGTGGTCTTCTCTGGCAGTCAATCAACATATTGTTTCAGCACCTGCACGATGGTCCCCTCAGCATCCCGGATGATGACCTCGAGCGGCATTTGTCCTGGCAGTGAATGTGTAGCGCAAGACATGCAGGGGTCATAGTTGCGGAAGGCCATCTCGATCATGTTCAGGATGCTTTCCTGGACTTCTGTGCCTTTGGTTATCAGGCCTTGGGCGGCTTTCTTGATGGACATGGCGATGGGGGCGTTGTTGTTGGTTGTCCCGACGATCAGGTTGACTTTAGTGAGGATGCCGTTTTCATCAGTCTGGTAGTGGTGGGTGAGGGTGCCGCGCGGCGCCTCCACGCTGCCTATGCCCTCATCAGGGGTGTTGGTGACGACAGGCCTGACGTTGGGATCGGTGATTTCCGGGTCGGTTGCCAGTTCCAACATGCGCTCGGCGGCGTAGAGCAATTCGATCAGCCGCGCCCAGTGGGTTGCCAGGCGATGGTGCACTGGCTGATAGCGCCCGTTCACCTTCTTGCTGCCAAACGTCTCGTAGAAGCGCTCAAAATGCTCCTGGGCCTTGGGGGTTGCCATCCCGTCGGCGGCGTTGAGCCGGGAGAGCGGGGTGGCGCAGTAGACGCCGCTATCCTTGCCGTCCACAAAGCCCTTCCAGCCCACGCCCTTTAAGTAGGGGAACTTGAGGTACGACCAGGGTTCCACGTGTTCTGCGATGTGTTGGGCGTAGTCCTTGGGGTGATACTTGACGAATTCTTCTCCGTCCGGGGCCACCACGCGGATCATGCCATCATAGAAGTTGATGTGGTTGTTCTCATCCACCGTGCCCATGTAATAGGTCTGGTGGGTGAAGACATCCGAGAAGATCAGATCCACATAGTCTGGATTGCCTAGCACCAGGTCATCGAATAACTTCAGGCTGAACTCGGCGAATTCGATGTTCTCGCGGGCGATTTGCTCGATCTTTTGGCGTAACTCCTCGGTGACAGCCACGCTCCATCCACCGGGTAGCCCGGCCACGGGGTGGATGCCGCGCCCGCCCAACCACTGGATGACCTCATGGTTGCGTTTGCGGCAGGCGATGACTTGCTTGCCGATATCCACGCCGACCTTGTGGATTACGCCCAGGATGTTGCGCTCTGCCGGGTTGGCATCGGGGCCGAGTATGAAGTCGGGGCCGCCCAGGGCGTAGAAATGCACAGTGTGGTCGGTACAGTAGAAGGCGGAGTAGAACATCTCGCGGATCTTCTTGACCACGGGGGGCGGCTCGATGTGGAAGAGAGCGTCGAGCGCTTTGGTGCCCGCCATGTGATGAGCCTCCGGGCACACGCCGCAGATGCGGTTGGTTATGCGGGGCATCTCCTCAGCGGGGCGACCTACGGAGAACTGCTCAAAGCCGCGCAGTTCGGGGATTTGGAGATAGGCGTTGGCGACGTTTCCCTCATCGTCGAGGAAGATTTCGATTTTACCGTGGCCTTCCAGCCGGGTGATGGGGTCAATGGTGATACGTTTCATCAGGCTTCTCCTTTCCCGTTGGAGCCGTTTTCATTGGTTTTGACGCGGCGGAGCAGTGAGTGCGCCATGCTGAAGCGGTAGAAAGTGCCCGCCGGGTCGGCCAGGGTGTTCACCACAGCCTCGATCTGGCGCACGATTTCGGCTTCTTCCATACCGGGCTCTCCTGCTTCGATAACAGAGGCGATGGCAGAGAGCATTTTGGCCCCCTGGTCTAACACGCCTGGCAGCGGGCCGTAGCAGCCGCGGCAACCCATGCCCACTTGCGGGCAGAGCGCGCCGCAGCCGGAACGGGTGGCTGGCCCCAAACACACGATGCCCTGTTCTAGCAGGCAAAGCTCGGGTTCGGGGTTGATCTCATAGGGACGGTAGAAGCGGGTGATGGATTTCTCGCCCCGCGTCCGGTCGCACTTCTCACAAATAGCAACATCTCCCGCGCCTACGATGGACCCCTTGGGGGGCAGTGGCGCGCCATCCAACAGACCAGCCACCACAATCTGCAGGACCGCCCAAACCTGCGGCGGCTCTGGCGGGCAGCCTGGAAGGTAGTAGTCCACATCCACCACCTGGTCGAGCGCTTTTACGGTGTGATAAAACTCCGGAAGTTCGAGTTCGCCTTCGGGGACCTCGGTTTTTGTTTGGGGCAGCACACCATCCGGGTTGTCAATGGAGGGATTGTCCAGGTAGACGGTTTCCAGGGTGGCTTGTTTGGATGTCAGGTTGGAGAGGGCGGGAATGCAGCCCTCATAGGCACAGGAGCCGAACGCCACCAGTATTTTGGATTTCCGGCGCAGCAGGTGGGCCATTTCCTCGTTCTCCGAGTTGCGGATGGCGCCGTTCCACAGGCAGACATCAATATAGCCGTCGGGGTAGCTTTCCACGTCTTTGGTTTTGAAGTCGGCGATGCAGGGGAAGAAAGCGATGTCGAAGATTTCATCCACTGTGAGGATGTGTTCGTGGATGTTGAGCACAGAGATTTCACAACCACCGCAGGAGGCGGCCCAGTACATCGCGAGTTTGGGTTTGCCATTGTTTGTCATTTTAGACCTCCTCGGCTAGGGGGGCGTTCACGGGGTGCCCGTTTCCGCCGCCCAGGACCGTTTCCTGCCAGTTGAGCGGCTCCAGGGCGCGAATTTGTTTGGTCATCTGGTTTACTTTCTCGGCCAGCACCGTGCCTTCAGATGCCGATGCCCACACAAGTTGTACACGCTCCTCCTCAATTCCCCATTGGCGCAGCATCTTCTTGAGGAGGATGAAGCGCCGCAGGGCTTTAATGTTACCGTTGACGTAGTGGCATTCTCCGGGATGACAGCCGGCGATGAGCACGCCGTCGGCGCCCTCACGCAGGGCTTTGAGCACAAACTGGGGGTCCACGCGCCCGCTGCACATCACCCGGATCACGCGCATATTGGGGGCGTATTTAATGCGGGCCGTACCTGCCAGGTCGGCAGCGCGGTAGGAGCACCAGTTGCACAGGAAGCCAACGATTACGGGTTCAAAAGTTTCACTCATTTCTTCCTCCTATGCGGGTATTTTCTCTGGTGCGGCTTTCACGTCCCACAGAATGCCCTCAATTTGCGAGATCACCTGATCGTTGGTGAAGTGGGCGCCGCTGATCACGTTGCTGGGGCAGGCTGCCACGCAGGTTCCGCAGCCCTGGCAGAGCGCTGTGATGACCTCGGATGCGTTACGTTCCTCGTGGTAGACGATGGCGTTGTAGGGGCACAGGTTGTTACAGATGCGGCAGCCGGAACAGTGTTCTTCGTCAATGTGAGCGCGCACCGGATCCATCATCACCGTGCCCTGGTTGATTAAACCGGAGACGCGGGCTGCCGCCGCGGCCCCCTGGGCGACGGTATCGGGGATGTCCTTTGGTCCCTGGCAGGCCCCGGCAATGAGGATGCCTTCCGTCATGGTGGCAACCGGGTCGAGTTTAGGGTGGCGTTCCACAAAGAAACCGTCGAAATCGCAACCCATCTTGAAGAGATTGGAGATCTCTTTTGAGTCGCCCCGGGCCTCGATGCCCGCGCTGAGAATAACCATATCCACCGGGATGCGGCGTTGTTTGCCGATAAGCGTGTCCTCGGCCTGGATGATGATCTTGCCTTCTTCGCCGGGCAGGCGGGCAGCGTCGGTGACTTCCGCAACGCGCCCGCGGATGAAGTGGGTTCCTTCCTCCAGTAGACGGTGGTAGAACTCCTCATAACCTTTACCGGGTGTGCGCATGTCAATATAGAAGTTGTAGACTTCCGCATCGGGCACGCGCTCGTGAACCAGATGGGCGAATTTCAACGAATACATGCAGCAGACCTTCGAGCAGTATTCGTTGTAATTCTTATCACGCGAGCCAACGCAGTGGATGATGGCTACGCTTTTGGGTTCGGTCACGCCGTCTCTCAAAACGACTTTGCCTGCTGTTGGACCGGCGGCGTTGACCATGCGCTCGAATTCCAAACTGGTGAAGACATTCGCCAGCCGCCCGTAGCCGTATTGCGGAATGCGACGGGCGTCGAACAAGTCGTAACCGGTGGCGATGATGATGTTGCCTACTTCAAATTGGACGATTTCGTCTTCTTGTTCGAAGTCAATTGCCTCAGTGGGACAGAAAATCTGGCAGGCTTTGCACTTGCCCCGCAGGAAGTAGGTGCAGTTCTCCTTGTCAATCACCGGGTATTTGGGCACAGCCTGGGGGAAAGGACGGTAGATCACCTTACGGTAGCCCAAACCGGCCTCGAAGACTTCATCCACCACCTTCATGGGGCATTTTTCTTCGCAGATGCCGCAGCCGGTGCAAAGCTCTTCGTTGACGTAGCGGGCTTTCTTGCGGACGGTGACGGTGAAGTTGCCAACGTAGCCGTCCACCTCCTCAACCTCGCTGTAACTTAGCAGGGTGATGTTGGGATGTTGGTCGACCTCGACCATTTTGGGTGTCAGGATGCAGGCTGAACAGTCCAGGGTAGGGAAGGTTTTGTCCAACTGGGCCATGTGGCCGCCGATGCTGGGTTCTCGTTCCACGAGGTAGATATGGTTGCCTCCCTCGGCCAGCTCCAGCGCCGCGGTGATGCCGGCGATCCCTCCGCCGACGATCAGAGAGTTGGGGTTGATCTCCACCGGAATGCGTTCCAGCGGTTGGTGGTGAATAACGCGTTCCACGGCGGCGTTGACCAAAGCTTTGGCTTTTTGGGTGGCGGCGACTTTGTCGTTGGTGGCCCATGAATTGTGCTCGCGGATGTTAGCCATCTCGAACAGGAATGGGTTCAACCCCGCTCGCTGGCATGCCCCCTGGAAGGTTTTTTCGTGCATGTGGGGGGAACAGGCCGCTACGACCACGCGAGTAAGCCCTTTTTCCTTGATGTCATCCTCGATCAAATCTTGGCCCAGGCTGGAACACATGAATTTGTAATCGCGGGCGATCACTACATTGGGGTGTTCTCTAGCCCAATCGGCAACCGCCTCGACATCCACTGTCCCGGCGATATTCGTTCCGCAATGGCAGATATAGACGCCAACTTTCTCTTCATTCATGGCTTATCCCTCCTTCCTTGCGGGCATTGGCAACGCATCTTTGGGAGGTCGCTGTTTCTTCGGTTTTGGGGGCGGCTCTACGCCGATTTTTGCCAGCGCCGGGTTGGCATCTACAAACTCTTTGCCAAAACCTAAGTCCTTGGCTGGAAGATCTAGGGCCAAACCGATCAACTGGGTGAAGTAGAGAACAGGGATATGATAGTCGGTGCCAAAATGCTTGTTGACGGCGTCTTGGTAAGCGTCCAGGTTGAGCTGGCACATTGGGCATAGCGTGGCGATCACATCGGCATCGTAGTCGGCGGCGTTCTTGAGCAACTGGCGGATCAGTTCCAGCGCGACCTCCTCGCTGATTTGGGTCATGTGCCCACCGCAGCAATGGGCTTTCATTGGATAGTCCACAACTGTGGCGCCCAGCTTCTTCATCAGCTCGTCCAGAGTTGTGGGGTATTCTGCGTCATCGAAAGAGCCGGTTTTCGCCGGGCGAGTGACCAGGCATCCGTAGTAGGGAGCCACCCGCAGGTTGTACAATGGGCGGGTGACTTTTTTGGCTATGGCATCAAAGCCGACATCGTTGACGAAGATATCCAGCAGGTGATGAACGGTCACACTGCCGGCTTTGTAGTGCAGGCCGCCGGCCGCCAGGGCGGTGTTGACCTGCTCGCTCAACTCGGGCGAGGTCTGCATGTAGTGGTCGGTTTTTTTTAGGTTGAGGAAACAGGCGCTACATGGAGCTACCAGGTGATTGCCGTTTCCGTTGAGCTTTTGTTGGGCAGCCAGTGCCAGGTTGCGCCCGACTAGCGCATAGGCTGGCAGTGCGTCCACAGAGAAGTATTCCGTGGCGCCGCAGCAGTTCCAGTCGTCCACTTCGATGAATTCCAGCTCGAAGGGTTTCGCCAACGCCATAGCAGACTGGTGGTAGGCAAGGGCATTTTTCTCCAGCGAGCAGCCGGGGTAGTAGCCGTATTTCATGCCGCATCTCCTAATTTCTTGGCTTTGTTGAGAATTGCCTTGAGCTGATCAATGCCTTCGATACGTGTTGGGATGATTTCCATGCGTCCTTTGAGGATCATCCCCAATCCCAGCCCGGTGGCCATGCTGACAGCTTTGAGTGGGTGGTGCTTGAGATGGTGGCGGGCGGCTACGCCGAGTTCATAACTGCGTCCGTACTCATCAACGTAATCAATGAAGGTTTTGGAGAACCCGGGCGCATCCGGGACGCTGGATTTGCGTGAGTATCCTTCACGGATTGCCATGCGCTTGAGCGTGTACATAATATCCGTGATGTGAATTTCTTGAGGGCAGCGTTCCATGCAGTAGTAGCAAGAGACGCAATACCAGGGGGTATTGCTGCGGAGAACATCCTCCCTCAGTCCGGCCTCAATCATCGCGAACAACCCTCGCGGCGTATGATCCATGTCGGGGCCTGATGGACAAGAGCCTCCGCAGGTTCCACACTGGAGGCACAACTCCAGGTGAGGATCCCCCCCAGGCGTGTAGGCTACCACCTCCTCCAGGAACGTTGGCGCTCTGGCTAGAGTAGCGGCTTTGGCCATATGGCGACCTCCTTAAAGCGAAGCAGAATGATAGGAATGGATGATGTTGGAGCGCACACCCGGCTGAGTGTCCCCCTTGAACCCAGCCAGCAATGAACTGAGCAATGATTCCGATGTGCGTTGTGGAGAGCAAAACGGACACTTGCGTTTAGTAACTGGCCTATATTAATGGTAGGTGAGAATCTCGCTAGCGTTAGTGATAAAAAACACAATAGGGTGTGATGATTGTCACAAGTGCGAAGATCTTAAATTTTATTGGTTGACATTAGGAAAAAATGTAATAAAAAAGTGACGAGTGACGCAATGCGAATTGTTTTACAGGTGGGGGATGTGCAAGGAGATGGGGGTGGCGGAGCGCGTCTGTATTGTTGCAAACAGCTTTGCGGCACAATTTGACGAAGTAGAACAGAGCTTGTAATGGCCATTTGCTCCAACGCTGTCAACAGAGCATTTGGAAGGGATAATATGAATCCGATATTTAAGTTGCATTCGTTAGGTCAATCGATATGGTACGACAACATCGAACGTCGTTTGCTCAAGAACGGCGAACTGGCTGCAATGATCGAGCGCGGTGATATCCGCGGGGTGACCTCCAACCCGAGCATTTTTTAGAATGCCATTGTGAACTCGTCTGATTACGATGAGGATCTGGTGCCGCTAGCGCAGCAGGGTCTCTCCAAAGAGGCAATTTATGAACGCCTGGCAATTGCGGATAATCAGGCGGCATGTGATTTGTTTCGCCCCTTGTATGATGCTGCGGGGGGCGGGGATGGTTATGGAGGTCAGCCCTTACCTGGCGCATGACACCGAGGCAACCTGCAAGGAGGCAGCCCGTCTCTGGGAGCAGGTAGACCGCCCGAACTTGATGATCAACATCCCGGTTACCAAAGATGGGGTTGCCAGCGATCACGCGTTCCATCGCCACGGGGATTAATGTCAACGTGACGTTGATTTTCTCCATTCAGCGCTACGAAGAAGTGTTGGATGCTTATCTGCGGGGATTGGAGGAGCGTCTGGAGGCCGGACACCCGATTGGAAAGATTGCCTCAGTGGCCTCGTTTTTCATCTCGCGCATTGATACCAACGTGGATGCCCGCTTGCAAGAGATTGCAGAGCAAGGCGGGGAGCGCGCCGAGGTCGCCCGGACGCTGTTGGGCAAGATCGCCATTGCCAATGCGAAATTGGCTTATTCCCGCCACAAAGATGTCTTTCCCGGCGCACGCTGGGAGCAACTGGCGGCAGCCGGGGGGCGGGTGCAACGGGCGTTGTGGGCCTCTACCAGCATCAAAAACCCGGCTTATCCCGATTCATTATATGTGGACGAGTTGATTGGTCCCAACACGGTCAACACCGTGCCTCCGAAGACGCTGGATGCTTTTCGCGATCATGGGACGGCTGCGCTGACCCTGGAGGAAGATCTGGAAACCGCGCAGGCTCAAATGGAGGCGCTTGCCAGTCTGGTGATTTCGATGGCAGAGGTGACGGTGGAACTGGAGGCCAAAGGGGTGCGTAAATTTGCAGATGCTTTTACCGATTTGTTGGATTCGGTGGTGCAAAGAATTTGATCCGGTGTTGTACAGAACAGGCGGAGGGCGGTTGTAACCCGTCATCCGCCCGTTGGTTATTTCGTCCCCGGAGGGGCGTAGAAGCGCACTTTCCATTGCCC
>CAZZFZ010000110.1:0-9539 GCA_964653835.1 uncultured Anaerolineales bacterium | reverse complement strand
GACATCCCCCTAAAAATCGCCTAAAAAGTGTCCAGTTCTAGGGGACCACTACAATACCTAAAATGAGGCCTCTTAGGAGGCCCCCAGGCTGGCCTGTAAGCCGCATTCTGTCCGGCGGTGGGGGAGGTTTACATCCCGCAGGACTTCCTCCCTCCTCCACCGCGTGGGCGATCATCTATCTGGGACGTGCCTCTCGGCGCGCCTCGTGCAGCCTACCCGACGCTCAAACGGGACGAGCAGCCCCTCGCGTCTGCTTGGCCTTGCTCCCGACGGGGGTTGCCTGGCCGCGGATGTTACCACCCGCGCCGGTGGTCTCTTACACCACCTTTTCACCCTTACCGGTGGATTGCTGATTGACGATTATTGATTGTTGATTGAGCCATCCCAATCAGCAATCTACAACCAAAAATCAGCAATCCACCGGCGGTCTGTTTCTGTGGCCCTGTCCAGAAGATTGCTCCTCTCCGGGCGTTACCCGGCGCCGTGCTCTGCGGAGTGCGGACTTTCCTCAACCGATTTCAGATTGATGAACTGAGATTTCTGATCGAGTTGGTAAGCCAACGCCAATCAGCCATCAGCAATCCACAATCGAAAACCGATTGCGATCGCCCGGCCAGCCTGGGGAATTTCATGTTACCATGAAGCGCCCATCGGGGGTAGACAAAATCCAACCCCTCATGTACAATACGCCCTTGTCACAATCCAGGATTTATCCAAGTTTCGGAGGTCTGACTTGGCGAACATCAAATCGCAAATCAAACGCAACCGGCAAAACGAGAAACGCCGCCTGCGCAACCGTATTTTCCGCGGCCGCGCCCGCTCCTTTGTGAAGAAGGCCCGCCTGGCAATCGAGAGCGGCGATCTGGAAGCAGCTCGCGCCGCCACCCGGCAGGCCATCAGCGCGCTCGATAAAGCGGCGGAAAAAGGCATCATTCACAAGAACAACGCCTCGCGCCGCAAGAGCCGCCTGATGAAGCAACTGGCCGCGCTCGAAAAGTAACTCCGCGCCTCTCGGATGACCACTGTTCTCATCCAGCGGGAGCTTGCAAACAGGCTCCCGCTTTTTGTGCTGCTTAAGCGCGTGATATAATCTCCCCTCGTTGCGGAGACCATCTCCGCCACAAATTTTAACCACGAGCATATCATGTTCACAGCCGAAATCCAAGCCATCGAAGCCCAAATCCGCGAGTACTGCACACAAAACGACATCCCCCTACCAGAGAGTATCTCCTGGAGGCCGCTTCCATTCAGCGGCGAGTCGGGAATGTTTACCTCCTTCTTCCAGCTCGCCGCCCAGGAAGCGCGACGCGGCAAGAAGGTCAACGTGCCACAGCGGGCGCAGGAGATCGCTGCCGGCGTCGCCGCGGCCCTGGGCACACCGCCCGGCTTCTCGCGCGTGGAAGCGGAAAAAGGCTACCTCAACCTGTACTTCTCCCCTAAGGCGTTCGCCCGCCGCGTGGTAGACACCGTCCTGGAACAGGGTGTTGACTTCGGGCGCGGCGCCCCGCGCGAGGAGCGCGTGATGGTGGAATACGCCCAGCCCAACACGCATCACTCCTTCCACATCGGTCATTACCGCAACGCCATCCTGGGCGAAGTACTCGCCCGCCTGGTGGAGTTCGCCGGTTTCGAGACCATCCGCGCCTCCTACCCCGGCGATATCGGCCTGGGCGTGATCACTGTGCTGTGGATTTACGATAAGTTCTACAAAGGCCAGGAGCCGGAAGATATCCACGAACGCGGCCAGTGGCTGCTCAAACTGTACGTCGAGGCCACCGACCTGCTCACCCCGAAGGAGGGGGAAACCCCCGAGGAGAAAGACCGCCGCGAGGCCTACGACTCCGAGCGCCGCGAGATGTATCGCAAGTGGGATGCCGGGGACGAGTACGTCCGCCAGTTGTGGCTGACCACCCGCGAGTGGAGTCTGGAGGAGCTGCGCGACATCCTCGAGATGATGGACATCCACATTGACGTGTGGTTCTACGAGAGCGAGGTGGATGAGCCGGCCAAGGCGATCGTTGAAGAGCTGATCGAAAGAGGCATCGCCGACGACGAACGTCCCCAGGGCGGGCCGGTACTGGTTCGCATTGATGAAAAACTGGGCCTGAAAAAAGAGAAATATCGCACAAATGTGGTGCTGCGCAACGACGGCACCACCCTCTACCTGACCAAAGACCTGGCACTGGCGAAGATGAAATTTGAGAAATATCACGTGGATCGCTCGATCTACGTGGTGGATGTGCGCCAGAGCCTGCACCTGCAACAGGCCTTCGCCATCCTCAAACTGATGGGCTTCCCCCAGGCCGAAAAGTGCTACCACCTCGGCTACGGCTTCGTCAGCCTGCCGGAGGGGGCGATGTCGGCGCGGCGCGGACGCGTGGTGCTGTTCAAAGATGTGGCCGATGAAGCCGTGCGCCGCGTACTTGCCGAAATCGCCGTCAAGAACCCCTCCATGCCCGTTGACAAACGGGAGGATATCGCCCTACAGGTGGGGCTGGGCGCGCTGGCGTATGCCATGCTCTCGGTGGACAACAACAAAGACATCGTCTTTGATATGGACTCCGCCCTGAGCTTCGACGGCCACACCGGCCCGTACATTCAGAACGCGCACGTGCGCGCCAGCAGCATCCTGCGCAAGGCTGGCGCACTGCCGCCGGAAGCCGATTTTGAATACGACCTCAGCAGCCACGAGGTGGAGCTGGTGGATTTGATCTCCCGCTTCCCCGCGGTGGTGCAGCAGGCTGCCGAGGAGTACCGCCCGCTGGTGATGGCGACCTACGCCTTCGAGCTGGCGACCGTTTTCCACAGCTTCTACCACGTGGTGCCGGTGATCCAGGCCGAGAGCGAGGCCCAGCGCGCCGCTCGCCTGCGACTGGTCGCCGCGGCCAAACAAACCCTGGCGAACGCCCTGCGCCTGCTGGCGATCCAGGCCCCCGAAATTATGTAAACCCTCCGGCAATTTGGTTACAGGTCTTCTCCGCCAAATTGCCGGTTTGCTTTACAATTATTTTGACCAGGAGAACTCTATGCCGATCAAAACCCTCATCATGGGCGCTGCCGGGCGCGATTTCCACAACTTCAACGTCTTCTTCCGGGATAACCCCGAATACCAGGTAGTGGCCTTCACCGCCACGCAGATCCCTAACATCGAGGGGCGGCAGTACCCCGCCGAGCTGGCCGGCTCGCTCTATCCCGAGGGGATTCCGATCTGCCCAGAGAGCGACCTGGTCCGGCTGATCAAGGAACATCGCATCGAGCAAGTGGTTTTCGCCTATAGCGATGTGCCGCACGAATACGTGATGCACAAAGCTTCCACCGTGCTGGCCGCCGGAGCCGATTTCCGCCTGATGGGGCTGAACAGCACGCAACTGAAATCCTCCAAACCGGTCGTCTCGGTGTGCGCGGTGCGCACCGGTTCCGGCAAGAGCCAGACCACCCGCCGCGTTTCCCTGATCCTGCGCGAGATGGGCTTTAAAGTGGCCGCCATCCGCCACCCCATGCCTTACGGCAATTTGATTGTGCAAAGAGTGCAGCGCTTCGCTGAACTCGACGACCTGGACGAATACGAATGCACCATCGAGGAGCGCGAGGAATACGAGCCGCACATTGATAACGGTGTGATCGTTTACGCCGGTGTGGATTACGAAGCCATCCTGCGCCAGGCCGAGCAAGAAGCCGACATCATCCTCTGGGATGGCGGCAACAACGACTTGCCCTTCTACGTCCCCGATTTCCACATCGTGGTGGCCGATCCGCACCGCCCCGGCCATGAGGTGAGCTACCACCCCGGCGAGGCCAATGCCCGCATGGCAGACGTTTTCGTCATCAACAAGGTGGATACAGCCGACCCCGAGGCGGTGATCGCCGTCCAAGAGAACCTGCGCGCCCTGCAACCCGCAGCGACGATCATCGAGGCGGCCTCGCCGCTCTTCGTAGACGACCCCGCCGCCATCCAGGGAAAGCGCGCCCTGGTGGTTGAAGATGGCCCCACCCTGACGCACGGTGAGATGGCCTTCGGCGCGGGCTGGGTGGCCGCCCGTCGCTTCGGCGCGGCGGAGATTATTGACCCACGGCCCTTCGCCGTCGGCTCGATCAAAGATACCTATGCCAAATACCCCACCACCGGCGACGTGCTCCCCGCTATGGGCTACGGCAAAGCCCAGATGAAAGAGCTGGAGCAAACCATCAACAACAGTGACGCCGACCTGGTCATCATCGGCACGCCGATTGACCTCGGCCGCATCCTGAAGATCAACAAACCCACCCAGCGGGTGCGCTACGAATTGCAGGAAATCGGCCAACCCACGCTGGAAGATCTGCTCAAAGCCCGTTTTGGGAAAAAATAATTCAACCACCGAGACACGGAGCACACGGAGTCAAAATGCGTTAGGTATTTTTCCTAAAAACTCTATGCTCTCCGTGTCTCCATGGTATCCATCAAAACTCTACGCTTCGTATAGGAGACCCCATGCACACCACCCTCGCTCCCACCCTGAGTGACCGCCTGTTTCCCCAAACCAGCCGCCTGCTGCGCGACCTGGTGCTTATCGTCAGCGGCAGCCTGCTGATGGCGGTCTTCGCCCGCATCCGCATCCCGCTGCCGTTCACGCCGGTTCCCATCACCGGGCAAACGCTGGGCGTGCTGCTGGTTGGCGCGACGCTCGGCTCGCGGCGCGGGTTACTCAGCCTGACTCTCTACCTCGGTCTGGGCGTGGTCGGCCTACCGATCTTCGCTGGCGGGGCGCAGGGACTCACCTATCTTGCCGGCCCCACTGGCGGCTACCTGATCGGTTTCGTCGTCGCCGCCTATGTGGTTGGCCTGCTCGCCGAGCAGGGCCTGGAGCGCGACCTGCGTACCGCCTTGCTTCCCTTCCTCATTGGCGAGATGATTATCTACCTCTTTGGCGTGACCTGGCTCGCCATCGTCATCGGCAACCTGGGCAAGGCGCTGGCGATGGGCTTTCTGCCCTTCCTCGCCGTAGACTCGCTGAAAATGGTACTGGCAGCGGCCTTGTTGCCCGCCGCCTGGAAACTGGCCAAATAAACTTTTTACCCTCCCGCAGGTTCAGAACCTGCGGGAGGGTCTACTACCATGCCTAACCTGATCTGGCCTTCCAAAACGCCCCCTTCCCCCATCCCGGCTCACCTTAACGAAGACAGCCTGCTCTACCCCCAGGGAGAGGAATACCCCCAGGGCGAGCCGCGCCACCGCCTGATCCACGGCGAGAACCTGGCGGTGATGTCTGCCCTGCTCCCAGAGCTGGAAGGCCAGATTGATCTGATCTACGCCGACCCTCCCTTTTTCACCAACCGCAGCTACCGCAGCCGCGTTGGCCGCGGCGAGGACTCGCGCCGCCCCGCCGAGTGGCAACTGGCCGAAGGTTACGCCGATCACTGGGAGACGATTGACGACTACCTGGACATGCTCTACCCGCGCCTGGCGCTGATGCACCGCCTGCTGGCCCCCACCGGCACGCTCTACCTGCACCTCGACTGGCACGCCAACCACTACGCCCGCCTGCTGCTCGATGAAATCTTCGGCCCCGACCGCCTGCTCAACGAGATCATCTGGACCTACCACGGCCCCTCCCCCATCCGCAGCGCCTTCAACCGCAAGCACGATACCATCCTGGCCTACACCAAAAGCCGCGAATACACTTTCAACGCCGACGATGTGCGTCTGCCCTACAACCCCAACACGGTCAAGACCTTCCGGTCCTCCCCCAAAGCCGGTTTCGGCAAAGTGCCCGATCTCCAGCGCGGCAAAGTGCCGGAGGACTGGTGGTACTTCCCCGTGGTGGCGCGGCTGCATAATGAGCGCACGGGCTACCCCACCCAAAAACCCGAGGCGCTGCTGGAACGCATCATCCGCGCCTCCTCCAACCCCGGCGATCTGGTGGCCGATTTCTTCTGCGGTTCAGGGACGACCGCGGTGGCAGCGGCGCGGCTGGGACGACGCTTCATCGCCAGCGACGTTCAATGGCGCGCCATCCATACCACGCGCAGCCGGTTGATCCACATCCCCCAGGGAGTGACTCGCCTTCAGCGGGAATCCACAACCCCCTCCCCCGAGGGGAAACCCGTTCCCCAGGGGTTGTTCCGTCTCCACAGGGAAAAGGGACTAACCACCCTGGAAGTGAACGAAAGCCTGGCGCGGGAACTGGACTACTGGGAATGCGATCCCGCCTGGGATGGGGCCATCTTCCGCAGCGCGGCGCAGGCGACGCGCCCCTTGCGAAATGGCGAACTGCCCACTCGCCTGACTTTACCGCAGGTGGGGGAACAAATAGCTATTCGATTGATCAAAATCAGCGGGGAACAGGCGACGCTACACATCCAGGCGGTAGCCCACACCGCGTAGCGTCTTCAGGTATTTGGGCTTGCGGGGGTCATCTCCCAGCGCCTTGCGCAACCAGCTGATGTGCACATCCAGTGTGCGCGTATCGGCGGTGAAATCGGTGCTCCACACCTCGCGAAACAATTCTTCACGCTCAATCGCTTCACCCGCCCGGCGCATCAACACCTCCAGCAGACGAGTCAGTCGCGGGGTGAGGTGAGTCTTGCGACGCCGGATGCGCACCTGATGTTGCTCCAAATCCAGCTCAATCGCCCCGGCCTTCAAAATCCGATTACTTTGTAAGGGCAGCAAGGCACGGATGCGGTTATTGAGCTTGCGGATGGTGAAGGGCAGCACCAACACGGCGTTTGCGCAGGCATCCTCCGGGGCGGGCGCTTTCTCCGGCGTAGCGATCAGAATGATCGGTAAGCCGTCCATCCGTTCCCGCAGCGACTGGCAGATGCGCAGGCCGGTTGTGCGCATGGTCGGCGCGTTGACGACCGCCAGCTTCGGCTGAAGTGTATCCAGCTCAGCCAGGGCATCCTTGCCGGTGGAAAAACTGACAACCTGATAACCCTTTTCTTCCAGTTGCGCGACAAAACCCGGCGAACCAGCGTATTTCCCTTCAATGCACAGAATGGTTGAATTCATTCACTTCACTCAATATCAGACAGCGCCCCCCACCGGGTTAACTGCTTCCTCAGGCTGGTTCGATTATATATGGTATCTTAAGAAATTGCAAATCGCTCCAGGATAACGGAAACACTAGGGAAGAGCGTATCGAAGGGCGCTGACCGCACCCCTGGCGTTTTATGCCTGCCCCGAACTCAGGTTATCTATAGCAGCAACTGCGCACACCCTCAGGCGACAGAGCGAGTCATTTGGCAAATCGAGCCGGGCGTGGCATAATCGAAGCAATCGAAAAGCCAACTGCTGCCGAAGGTAGAGGGATAGATTGGAAGCTGAGCGAATAATCTATAACGCATCACAACTGCTCACCCTGGCGGGTACGGGACGTAGTAGGCGGCGAACAGGCCGACGCCCACAGCCGCGACGAGGCCCAGCCGCGCCAGCTCACGCGGCCGCCGCGCTAGGACGTAATACGCCGCCAGCGCCAGGAGGAACAGCGGCGGCGTCGTGAACTTCGCCATTAGGGCGACGCCGAAGAGCAGGCCCGCGCCGAGCCGGCCGGCGCCGCCCAGCGCGAAGTCGCGGCCGGCGAGGAACCATACGAAAAGGACCGCGAACAGCGGCAGGAGGGCGGTGTCGATCTCCACCAGGAGCGCGGACTGGAGCGCCAGCGGGTGGAGGCCGTAGAGGAGGACGGCGAGGAACGGGCCCCACCGCTCGCCCGTAACGCGGCGCGCGGTGAGCCAAAGGACAACGCCGGCGGCGAAGAAGCAGAGGACGCCGACGACGCGGCCGGCCGCCGGCACCGTACCGGCGAGGGCGACGGGGACGGCGAGGAGGGCGTGGTAGAGCTGGGGGTGGCTGAGGACCGGGTGCCACGTCGAGCCGGAGTAGGCCCAGGGCCGGGCCGCCTTGGCGAGCGAGGCGGCGATGTCCACGAACTGCGGCTCGTCGGCGACGAGGGGGGCGTTTATATGGCCGAGGAGGAAGTAGGCCGCGGCCGCGGCGACGGCGGCGAGGAGGAGGGCGTAAATTATATTTCTACGGTCGCGGGGCATAGGGTTTGACGATGACGAACCGTTATTAGTGTTTATCGGTAACGCTTCGTGTTTTGCGGCGCCGGGGCTCCAAGATTTCTAAGACCTCTTCGCATAAATAAACGCGATTTCTCCGCTGGCCGGTTATCTCGCGGAGCAATCCCGCGTTTATTAATTTCTTTATCGCGTTTTGGACCGCGGGATACGAAACGCCTATCTTTTTCGCCGCTTGGGGCGCCGTTACGAACGGGTTTTCGATAAGCTTGTCGATTAAACCGAACATCGCTTTGGTAAACCCAAGCTCTTTTAATAGCGAGAGGTAGCGGTCGCGCAGACTTAGTAACGCCCGGGCACACTCGAGCGCTTCTTCGGCCTGGGCCGTTACGGCGGTTAAAAAGTAGAGAAGCCACCCGGGCCAATCGCCGGCGCGGCTTACCGCCAAAAGCCAGTCGTAATATTCGTCGCGGGTTCGTTCGAAATAGCCGCTGAGGTAGAGTAGCGGGAGGGGAAGCGTTCCAGCCTCGCAAAGGAATAAAGTAATTAGAAGACGCCCTACGCGTCCGTTTCCATCTACGAAAGGGTGGATAGCCTCGAGCTGATAATGGAGAAGTCCCGCTAAGATTAAAGGCGGTAAATTCGCCGGGGAATTGATAAATATTTCCCATTGGCCCAGGGCTTCCCGCATTTCCGCGGCCGGCGGCGGGACGAAGACCGCTTCATTTAGCGTGCACCCGGGCGGCCCGATCCAATTCTGGGAGGTCCGGAGCTCGCCCGGCGTCGCGTGCGCGCCTCTAACGTCTTGTAATAATACGTTATGTATTTCCTTTATGAGACGGGTGCTTATCGGGAGCTCTTTAACCCGGCGCAAACCGTATTCCATAGCTTTTACGTAGTTGGCCACTTCCTTTACGTCGGGCGCGGAAAGAGGGGCCGAGGGCGCGGCTTCGAAAAAGAAGAGGTCCGAGAGGGCCGTTACGGTACCTTCAATACGGGAACTTAGGACCGCTTCGCGCCTTATATTGGGCGTTATTAAGAGGTACGGGTTGGGAAGGCGGGAGCCCGCTTCGGCCAGCGCGCCGACCGCGCGGTCGGCCGCCGATAATACGGCCGTCAACTCGGGCGTAAAAGAGATGTCGGGCGGGAGGGCGTTTGGAACGAAAGCCACGTAATTAAAGGCGCCGCGACGAGCGGTTATAAGCCGGCCGTTCGCATTTACCGAAAAGTCTTCTCGCTTCATAATAAACCCACGAATAGGTAATCGCGGAAGTTGTAGCCCTTTGCGTCTCTTAATAACAGGGGCGATCTTTATATTTAACGGCCCTTTAATAAAATAAAGCTTATTAAAGTTATGGCGCTTTGCCTTTAATAAGGGCCAGCCCTGGGCGCCTTATTAAAGCCTATTTTAATACCGGGTTGTTTATTAAAGTCCGAGGCCCTAAACTTTAATATAAACCTCCCACTAAATCAACTGAATATATATTTGGGTAAAGTAGCATTCGGGCCACCAAATATGATAAGGTGGACGTATGGAGAGG
>CAZZFZ010000109.1:0-9679 GCA_964653835.1 uncultured Anaerolineales bacterium | reverse complement strand
TAATTATTGCACTTCGTGCCCTTTGTGTCCTTTGTGGTTTTAATTTCACACTACTCCTGATGCCTGCGCAGCCGCGGGCCTTCAGGCGTATCCTGCACCTGCCAACCCAGGGCGTGAATCTGTTCGCGCAGCGCATCGGCGGCATCCCAGTCGCCGCGGGAGCGGGCCGCCTCACGTCGCTCTGCCAGGGCGCGGACCTCCGCCGGGGGTTCCGGCTCCATCTTTGAGGGCGCACGCGCAGCCCGCCGGGCGGCATCCCAAACCGCGGGGGGAATCCCTTCCCCGGGAGCAGGCAGACGCACCCGGCCAAGCTCTTCCAGCAAGAACGAGCGAGTAAAGTATCTCACCTCGCCCCGACGCAACACCGTCACCCCGCCGACGCCCACCACCTCGCAATGACCTTCGGCGAGGTCGAGCAGCAGGCCGGTGTTTTCATCAATGCCAACGACCGTTTGATCGGCGGGCAACAGGGCCAGCAATTTCTCAAAACGCTCCCGGCCGAGGTAACACCGGCTGGTATCCAACTCCTCGCCGCCATCGCTGTTGTTCCAATGCGGCACAAAGACCAGCGAAAGTCCGTAAGGGGCAAGCAGATCCAGGCCGGGCTTCCAGTGCAAGCCCTCGCCGACCTTGTAGATTTCATACACCGGCAAAGCCCAGCGGCCGATGGCGATGGCCGCCGCGCTGGCAAGCGCCAGCCCCGTCCCTGCCCGGTGCACTGCCCGCAGGTGCGCCCAGGTGAGACTGGCGCGCAACTGCCGCACAGCATACGTCGGGCTGCCTGGCCCCATAAAAATCAACGCCGCACCAGGCAATCTGGCTGCAATCTGAGGGTCATCGGGGCTGAAAGGCGTGCCGCGCCCCCGTGCCGCGATGACCTCACACTGCGGCTGGTAATTTTGCAAACGCCGCTCGATGAAAGCGGCCACCCGGCCGGCCACCAACGAGGAGTTCGGCTCAAACCCCGCTGGCGTTTCCAGCAACGCCACGCGCGGCGCAGGCGGCAGGCGGCGAAAGATGCGTTCAAAGATCTTTCGCCCGCTGGGCGAGGTCTCGCCGGAGCCGAAGAGGGCGATCGGGCCAGGGACAGTGGTTACTGCCATCAAGTCTGATATCGCTTAAGGATGTTGGGGACCAAGTATTCCTCAAAAGCGCGCTGCACATCGTAATCGGGTTGCCAGCCCCAATCGCGCCGCGCCGCGCTGTCATCCATATCGGCGGCCCAGCTATCCACAATCGCCTGGCGCTTGGTATCCGGCTCGAAGTCAATCTGTGCCTGCGGGAAGAACTTCAACACCCATTGCTTGAACTCCGCCGCCGAGAGGCTGAAGCTGGTGACGTTGTAGACGCGCTGGCGCAACGACTCCGCCGGCGCGGCGGCCAGATCGAGCAGGGCTTTGACCGCATCGGGCATCGCCATGAATGGGATGCGCACATCGGGGCGCACAAAGCAGGAATACGGCTTGCCCTGCGCTGCGGCGTGGAGCATCTCCGAACCATAATCGCTCGTCCCTCCGCTGGGCACGGTGAAAGCGCTGACCAGGCCAGGGAAGCGCACCGAGCGAAAATCCACCATCACCGGCTGCTCGGCGGCAAGCTGGCGGTAATACTGGCTGAAGTAAATCCCCAGCAGCTCGCAATACAGCTTGTTCGCGCCGTACATCGTGCGGGGATAATTCCACTCCCACTCACGCACGCGGGCGTACTGCGTCTTGGTCTCCAGATCGGGCAGGCCGTATACCGCCACCGAACTGGGGAAGATGAACTGCACCGGGCTGCCGCGCCATTCCGACTGCTCCGCTGCCAGGCGCAACAGCTTCATTGTCCCATTGACGTTGACCTCATGCGTCATGACAGGGGAAAATTCGCCCCGCGTGGAGAGCAGCGCCGCCAGGTGATAGATGCACTCAAATTCGTACTCACTCACCAGCCGGTCGAGCACATGCTGATCGAGGATATCGGCCTCCAGATGTGTGGTCAGATGACGCATATCCTCCGGTAGAGGCTCCAGGTCGAACGAAAGTAAAGGGATCTCGCTGCGTTCCACCAAAGCTTTGATCAGCGCCTGGCCGATTTCCCCCGCCGCGCCGGTGATCAGAATGACTTTTTTCCGCATGCATGGCTCCTTATTCAGTAATATTGGGAAACATCATCCCCGCCAGGGACAAATCGGGGAAATGTGCTAGAATGATTCGGGCTCCTAATTGTACTTCACGCCACCTAACCCCTCAATGGAAACGCTGGGTAACCATCCTGGAGAAGCCCTCACATCGATGTCTCTTTCACGCCTGACCTTCTGGCTCGTTTGCGCCGCGCTGCTGAGCGGTTGCCTGCCCACCCCCGCTTTGTTGACGCCTTTGCCCTCGACGACTCCCTCGGCAACGCCCACCGCGACCCCCACCGTGATCTGGTTCCCCCCCACAGCCACGCCAACGCCCTCGCAGCGATCAATCCCTTCCCCCACGCCAGACCTGCTCCCCAGGGTCGGCGCGGTCATCTGGCAGGATGATTTCAGCCAGCCCGATGGCTGGACTCTGCTCGAGGCGGCCAATAGCAACATCACCATCAACGATAATCAATTGACCCTGGCGCTGGCGCAGCCCAAAGGGTACCTCTACAGCGTGGATGAGAGCGCAATCTTTAGCGATTTTTACGCTGAAATCACTGTCAACACCAACCTGTGCAGCGGAGAGGATCAATACGGGATGCTGGTGCGTTACCAGTCACCGGCAAACTTCTATCGCTTTGGGCTTTCCTGCGATGGGCAGGTGCGCCTCGACCGCATCTTCGGCGGCGTGGCCTCCTCGCCGCAACCGTGGATGCTTAGCGCCTCGGTGCCCTCCGCTGCGCCAGCGACCGTGCGGCTGGGCGTCTGGGCATCCGGCCGGGAAATGCGCTTCTTCGTTAACGGGCTGCACCAGTTCACCGTGCGCGACCCCACCCTGCCCAGCGGCGCGCTGGGCGTGTTTGTGCGCGCTGCCGGGGAGACCGCCGTCACCGTCAGTTTTTCCGATCTTGTCGTTCGCTCCATTACCCCTTGACCTCAAAAACAGCTTATGAGCAAACACCCTTTCAAAAACCAGCTAAACGACCTCTCGCCCAAAGAATGGCTCAAGTTTCAGAAATCATGGTTCATCCACAACCCGCCGCGCCGCAGGGAGGACGTGCTGCGCCACCCGGCCAAATATCCCGAAACCCTGGTGCAGGAATTCATCGAATTCTTCACCAAAGCAGGGCAGGTCGTCCTCGACCCCATGGTGGGGACCGGCAGCACGCTGGTCGCTGCGCTTCGCGCCGGGCGGCACAGCTATGGGATCGAACTCAACCCCGCTTACGCCGATCTCGCCCGTGAAATCATCGCCGCCGAGCGCGAAGCACTGGGGCAGCCAGCGGAATCGCTGACCGCCGAGGTGATCACCGGCAACGCGGCCGCCATCGCCGACCTCGCCGTCCGCCACAACCTGCCGCCGATAGACTACGTCATCACCTCGCCGCCCTACTGGGATATGCTGCGCGCCCGCGGTGCCGAGACGCAGAAAAAGCGCCGCCAGGACGAAAAGCTGGATGTGTTCTACTCCGATGACCCGAACGATCTCGGCAACATCACCGATTACGAAGCCTTCCTGGACAAGCTGGTGGAAATCTACGTCGGCCTTCAACCCCTGCTCCAGCCGCGCGCCTACCTCACCATCATCGTTAAAAACGTCAAAAAGGGCGGTCGCATCTATCCCCTGGCATGGGATTTGGGCAAACGCCTGGGCGCAATCTACACCCTCAAGGACGAGAAAATCTGGTGTCAGGATAACATCCGCCTGTTCCCTTACGGGATGGGCAACGCCTGGGTGAGCAACACCGTCCACCACTATTGTCTGCAATTCCGCAACGAGTGAGGCCGCATGCTGACAGCCGCCGATTTCATCCGCGTCTCCTGCACCCCCGGGTTGATCGCCGATGGGATCGCCTACGCCTGCCGCTCGCTACACTTCACCTACAACCGCATGCACAGCAAACCGATCAGGCGGCTGCAACGCATCGTCGCCGGGGTAGCTGTGGAACTCGCCCTGCGCCGCTACCTGGATCAAGAGAAAATCCCATATAACGTCCTGGGGGCCACGCCGTTCACCGCACCCGACCGCTACGACCTCGCCATCGGCGGGCGGCGCTGCGACATCAAAAGTTTCCTGCTCACCCACAAGAAACGCATTCGCACCATCCGCCGCCAGCCCGCGCGGTTGCTCCACGCCCACGCCCTGGTGCCGCGCGATCAGTTTGAGCATTCCAGCCTACGGCCGGAGGACATTTACCTCTTCGCCTTTCTGGCTGCTCTGACAGCCGAAAGCCTACCCCAACTGCACAAAGCGCTCGCCCGTGGACAACCCATCCACCTGATCCATCTTCTGCCTGAACCCTGGGTTCACCAAGAAGAGTCAGCCACGCTGGGGACGCTGGCCCTCAAAAACGGCGGGGAGCGCCCCCTCACCGTGGAACTCGGCGGGCTGACAGGAAAGGGGGAATTTCAGCAGGTGAAGGTTTCCCTCCCGCCGGGGAAACGCGTCACCGCCGAGGCAAGACTCACCGCCCTCTACTACCTCCACCCCGACACCCTCCCCAATGGCCCGCTGGGGATCCACAGCCCGGCGCTGAAAGACATCCACATCGTGGAGCCACACCAATGGCGCAACATCTGGGTATACGGCATGGAAATCTATTTCACCGGCCTGATCCCCCGCCGCGAGTTCGAGGGGCGGGCGCGTCGCATCCCGGCGGGCAGCCGCGTCTTCCAGTACCCCCACACCAGCACCGAAAACCTCGGCCTTCTCATCCGCGAGCTGCATCCGCTCCGGCCCTTCTTCCAACAGGCGCGCGCCTGGCAGGCGGATTGATACTTACCACCGATTGAAGAGAAGTTTAAGGTAGCAGCGGGAAAATTCGAGTACAATTGTTCTAATCAACGGGTGAGCGCACCGGGCGCTGCGGCTGGCGGTGTTCGCCAGCAAACAGAACGACAGGCCGCTCACCATCAACGGAAAGGAGAAAGATCATGTACCAAAAAGTCATCATTGCAGGCAACCTGGGGAGCGACCCCCAGATGCGCTACACCCCCTCCGGGCAGGCGGTGACCAATTTCTCGGTGGCAACCAACCGCCGCTACACCGCGGGGGACGGCACGCAGGTGGATGAGACTACCTGGTTCCGCGTCAGCGCCTGGGGCAAACTGGCCGAGGTGTGCAACCAATACCTGCGTAAAGGTCGCAAGGTGCTGGTGGAAGGCCGCCTGAACCCCGACCCGGCCACCGGTGGGCCGCGCATCTGGACAGGCAACGATGGACAGCCGCGGGCCTCCTTCGAGGTCACCGCCATGGAAGTCAAGTTCCTCTCCTCACGCTCCGAAGATGCCGCCTTCACCGGCGACGCCCCGGCCGCGGAAGCCGAGGATGAGATTCCCTTCTAACAACGCTTACCTGCCCAATAATTCATCCCCGGAGACACAGAGAACACAGAGTGATCTACCAGTAACGAAGCACCAGTTTCTCCGTGGACTCTGCGTCTCCGAGGACAGAAGAATCAACGCGTAAGTCCTGTTAAACCTCGCCAAACCGGGGGGCATACGACAAACCACAGCCCCTCGCGCCAATCCTGGAGCGATCATCATGGCAGAAAAGCCGCAACAACCCGAACAACGACCGCTGACGTTGAAAATCCCCGAGGACCTGAAACCAGTCTACGTCAACCTGGCGCGCATCACGCATTCGCCTTCAGAAATCATCACCGACTTCGCCCTCATCCTGCCCGGCGGTCCGCCCGCCGAGGTGCAAAGCCGCGTGATGATGAGTCCGCTCAGCGCCAAGTTGTTCTACAACGCCCTGGGGGATAACATCGCCAAATACGAGGCCAAGTTCGGCCCCATCACCATCCCCGGCGGCACCTCGCTGGCCGAAAACCTGTTCCGCCCGCCGAAGAAATGAGCACACCGGAATTCGACGCCATTATCGAGGCAATCCATCAATCGTTTGAAACCCGCACCCGGGTGCGCGATCAGATGCTCAAACAGGCGCGCTACCTGACGCGCCACTGTGCCCACGCCATCCGCGCCGTGCACCGCGGAGAAAACGAGCTGGCCCAGCAGCACCTCGCCGAGGCAAAGACGCTGGCGCTCGAACTCGGTCAGCACGCCCAGGCGCACCCCGACCTGTACCACGCCGGGTACACCCAGGACGCGCTGAAGGAATACGCCGAGGCGCACCTCACCCTGGCGCTGATTAACAATCAGCCGCTGCCCGCGCCAGATGACCTGGGCGTTGACCCGGTGGCCTACATCAAAGGGCTGGCTGAAGCCGCTGGCGAACTGCGCCGCCGCTGCCTGGACGTGCTGCGCCACAACAACGCCACCGAAGCCGACCGACTGCTCGACCGCATGGACGAGATCTACGCCGTCCTGGTGACCATGGATTACCCTGACGCCATCACCGGCGGGCTGCGCCGCCTGACCGATGTGTTGCGCAGCCTGGTGGAGCGCACACGCGGCGACCTGACGATGAGCCTGCGTCAGCAGCGCCTGGAGCAACGCCTTCAGGTCTTTGAAGACCAGATCGCCCGCCTCGCCGGGAACAAGCGGGCAGATGACCAGAATGCGTAAAATCCGCGCCTCGGAGATCGGCACCTACCTGTTTTGTCAGCGCGCCTGGTGGTATCGCCAGCAAGGCATCGAGACCGAAAACCTGCGCGAGCTGGCTGGCGGCAGAGCGCTCCATCATCAGCACGGGCGCACCGTGCTGACCAGCGGCCTGCTGCGCGCCCTGGCTTACTTGGCGTTGCTCGCCGCTCTGTTGCTGCTGGCGATCCAGATCACCTTGCAGCTCGTCTGAACCGCGTCGATGAACGCCCTCGCCATCCTCCTCTTCCTGATCGGCCTGCTGCTCCTGTGGCAATCGAACCGGCAGCGCAAAGCAGCCGGGCTGCCCGGCGGAGAAGTGATCTACAGCGATACCAGCCGCTGGGGGCCTGTGGAAGAGCCATTGTACGACCCTCACCTGGAACTCGCCGGCCGCCCCGACTATCTGATCCGCCAGGGAGAAATGGTCATCCCGGTGGAGGTCAAATCCACGCGCGTGGGCGAAGCCCCCTACGATTCACATATTTACCAGCTCGCGGCCTACTGCTATCTGGTGCAGCGCGCCTATGGCGTACGCCCCAGCCACGGCGTGCTGCACTACCCCAACCGCACCTACCGCATCGAATACACCCCCCAACTCGAAAACGAGCTGATTACCCTGATTAAGGAAATGCGCACCAAAGGGCACTTGCGTAAAATTAACCGCTCCCACGATTCAGCGCGACGCTGCCAGGGCTGCGGCTATCGCTCGATGTGCGATCAACGGCTGTGAGCGCCATCCCTCACCATCGGCTATAATTGGGGCAACATGCATTCAACAAAAAAACTGTTCAGCCGCATCGCGGTGGCGGCCCACCCACAGATTCCGCAAGCCTACGAACAAGCCAGGCGCATCGCGTCCTTTTTCGAGGAACACGGCCTTCAGGCGACGTTCGATTTCCTCGACGCCGGGCCGCTGCGGGCGCGCCTGGAAGCTGAGGAGGTTGACCTGCTCATCGCCCTGGGCGGGGATGGCACCATGCTGCGCGCCGGCCGTCTATGTGCCCCACACCACATCCCCATCCTGGGAATCAATATGGGCAAATTCGGCTTCCTCATGGAACTCAGCCTGGATGAATGGCCGACGACCCTGCGGCACGTGCTGGAGGGCGATTACTGGCTGGAGAAGCGCATGCTGCTCTGTGCCGAACACTGGCGCGGGGACGCCTGCCTGGGCAGCTGGCACGTCCTCAATGAGATCGTTATCAGCCGCGGTGAGGTCGTCCGCCCTGTGCACCTGGAAACCAGCGTGGATGGCCGTTTTCTGACCACTTACGTCGCGGACGGGTTGATCGCGGCCACCTCTACCGGCTCTACAGCTTACGCCCTGGCCGCCGGAGGGCCGATCCTACCCCCAGAGCTGCGCAACATCTTGCTGGTTCCTGTCGCTCCACACCTTTCAATTGATCGCGCCATTGTGTTGGCCGAAGGTTCTACCGTCTCAGTCACCGTGCGCACCGACCATCAGGCCGTGATCAGCAGCGACGGGCAGACCCCCATTCACCTGCAAGACGGCGACCGCGTCACCGCCCGTGCCAGCGATTACAGCGTGGAATTTGTGCGCCTGCAAGACCCAGGATATTTTTACCGTAACCTCACACCGCACATGTATAACAACCCTGCGATTAAAAAACTATCATGACCGAAATCCTCACCACAACCTGCGAGAATCATCCCAACCGCCCTACCGCGCTACGCTGCAACCGCTGCGAGAAATACATTTGCAGCAAGTGCGCCGTCCACACGCCCACAGGCTATCGCTGCAAGGATTGCGTCCGCGGGCAGCAACGGATCTTTGAAACCGCCCGCTGGTATGATTACGTCAGCGGCTTCACTCTGGCCGGATTCCTCTCCTGGCTGGGGAGCCTGATCCTCCCCCGGCTGGGCTTTTTCGTCTTCATCCTCGGGCCGATGGCTGGTGTAGCGATTGCCGAAGCGGTGCGCTTCGTCACCCGGCGGCGGCGCGCCAAAGCGCTTTTTCTGACGATCGCCGCTGGCGCGGCGCTGGGTGCCGCGCCGGTCATCTTGCTGGAAATCGGCACGTTCTTCACCATCATCGCAGGAAAGGCTTTCGCCATCAATTTTCTCCTCGATGCCCTCTGGCAGGGCATATACCTGGTGATGATCACCACTACCGTATACTCGCGCGTCGCCGGGCTGTTCCTCCGCCAATAACCCCACTCACGCCCGCCGCAGATTGAGCGACAAATCATGCTGACCGAACTGTACATCGAAAACTTCGCTATCATTGATAAATTGCGCCTGCGCTTCAAGCCCGGGTTGATTACCTTCACCGGCGAAACCGGCGCGGGCAAATCCATCATCATGGACGCCCTGAACACGCTGCTGGGCAGCCGCGCCGATTCGACTTTCATCCGCAGCGGCGCAGATACCGCCCTGATCGAGGCGACTTTTCAGATTCCCCAGGTTTCCCGGCAGGCAATCCACGCCATCCTCGAAAGCGAGGCGCTACTCGACGATCCCGACTACCTCACCCTGGGGCGCGAGCTGCGCCGCGATAGCCGCAACGTCACCCGCATCAACGGCCGCCTGTCCAACGTCAGCATATTACGCCAACTGGGCGAATACCTGGTGGATATCCACGGGCAATCTGAGCACCTCTCGTTGCTGCGCGAGCGCGAGCACATCCACATGCTCGATCGCTACGCTGACTTGAAAGAGGAACTGGCGGCCTACCAGACCACATATCACCAGCTCCAACAAACGCGGCGGGAGTTGGCCGAATTGCGACGTAGCGAACGCGATGCCGCCCAGCGCGCCGACCTGCTCGCCTACCAGATCAACGAGATCAACGCTGCGGCGCTCAAACCCGGGGAGGAGAAGGAGCTCGAAGAGGAACGCAATCGCCTGGCTAATGCCGAAAAACTGGCCACCCTGGGGCAAAAAGCGCTCCTGGCGCTGGATGAGAGCACCCCCGATGAATCCTCCATCAGCGATCGGTTTGGCGAAGTGGTTGAAGGGTTAAGCCACCTCGCCGCGGTGGATGCCTCGCAGCAACCCTTACAC
>CAZZFZ010000108.1:0-9707 GCA_964653835.1 uncultured Anaerolineales bacterium | reverse complement strand
TTTAAACGACCCCGCCCCACCCCGCGATCCAACCCACCCGCTTCTGCGGCGAGGTAAAAGGGGTATAAGGGACGGGGCCGACATGGTTCGCAGAACTAGACAGCAAAGGCGGCCAGGATGAAGCCTGGCGAGAACAATCCAATGCCCTGTATCAGCAGCTGCGACCGGCGATTGTGCTGATCCTCGCCAGCGAAGCGGAGGGATTTGGCGGCTGGCACGGCTCGGGTTTTCTGATCAGTGAGGACGGTTATATCGTCACGGTGGCCCACAACGTCGAAGGCGCGGCCAAGCTCGAAGTCGCGCTCTACGGCGAAACCACCCGCTTCCTGCCCGCCGAGGTGATCGCCTCCGACCCCGAACAAGACGTCGCCCTGATTAAAATTGACCAGACGAACCTGCCCTTTTTAGAATTTTGGGACTCGGACGCGCTGAAAGAAAACGAACGCCTGATGGCCCTCGGACACCCCTGGGGGCTTAAATGGGTTGCAACGATTGGCGCTTTTCTGGCGAACCGGGACGGATTGCTGATGTCAAAGATTCCCGGCATGTCCGGCCTCAGTGGCGGCGCCATCGTCAACATGGATGGAGAAGTCGTTGGCTTATTTGCCGGCAGCATGCCAGACATCTCAGTTGACCCCTATACACCCAGCTCCTTCGACGTGCTCGAGGATATATGCTACAGCCAGCAGCCAGAGGAAAGTTACGCCGTGCCTGGCAACACGGTTCAAGCCATCATCCAACCCTATCTTGAACCCTGACACTGAGCGGCGCTACAGATCGTCCCCCGCGATAATTTCCTGCGCCAGGTTTTTCAGCTCCTCAATGTCGTCTGGAGCAACGTGGTTGGCTTTCCAATAGATCTCCAACAATTCCAGCGGTGTGAGCGAGCCGATCGTCTGGTCTTCAGGCAGCCGGATGCGGGCTTCTTGCTGAGGGCGTTTGACAAAGTGGAACTCAAACGCCTGGCGAGCATATTCCCGCAGGGCGGATTCATCAATCAGCGGTTCCCACTCGCGGGGGTACTCCACCACCAGGCGGACGATCGCCCCTTCAAGCGCATCCTGAGATGGCAGCGCAGCGCGCAGTTGATCGCTGATACCCTCCGGGGAGGTCAACGTGACCCGACGATCCACAAAGGGGCGAATGTCCTTCAAAGGGCGCCAGTCCACTTCCGTTTTGCCGCGCGCCACCTCAGCGATCACATAGAATTTCTCATCCGCCGCTTCGCCGAAATCGACACGCTCGATCGAGCCAGGGTAAATCACCGGCGGGTGATGGCCTTCGTTCAGATTTTGCGGTTTGTGAATGTGCCCCAGGGCGACGTAATCCAGCCGCGGGTCTTTGACCAGAGCGGGGGGCAGCACCAAGTCGCTCCCCAGCATCACCGAGCGTTCGCCGCCGTAGGTAGCGCCCTGCACCGATGCGTGCGCGGTGAGGATCACTGGCAGGCCAGGGTCAGCCTTTTCCAACCAATAGGTCACCTGCTCGCTCAGGCGCTCCCCCAAGGCCTCGTAGATCTCGTCCAGCGACTGACCGCGCAGATCGAAGTGAGCGATCATGCCGGAGCGCGAAACCCAAGGCAGCGCGATGATCTGCACCGGCAGCCCATCCAGGTCATCCGGGGTGAGGAAGATCGGGCGGTCGAGCACGCGCACGTTCGGAACCTGCAGGGTGATAAATTCGTTCAGCGCGTGGGCGCGGCCGAGGGCGGGAGAAAGGTCGTGGTTGCCCACCAGCAACAGCGTGGGAATGCCCGCCTGCGAGAGGCGCATGATGCGCTCCCCCCACTCGCGCTGATACGTCGGCGCCGGGTTGCGATCTTTATAGGCGTCGCCAGCGAAGATCACCAGGTCAACCTTCTCCTGAATGGCCGCGTCCACGATGGCATCCAGCGATTTGAGGAAATCCATCACCCGCACCGGCAGGCCGGTTTCGGGATCGCGGCGGCCATAGGTGGCCATATCAATGTGCGCGTCGGCAAAGTGTAGCAGCTTCACTTTGTACTCACCCACCCCCTTGAATGCGCTCCAATTGCGTCTGTGCAGAGCGGAAGTTGGAGTTGAGGGCAACGGCCTCGCGCAGATCAGCGATGGCGCCATCGATATCGCCCAGGGCTTCTTTCGCCAAGGCGCGCCAGTACCAGCTCTCCTCGATGGCAGGTTCGCTGGCCGTTTCGATGGTCGTGGTTGCCAGGTTGAGCACGTCGTAATAGCGCCCGGTATAGTAATACGCCCAATAGGGGCCGGTTTGATACCACAAATTGCGCCACGGCGGGTTGACCTCGGCAGGATCGAGCGCCGCGTAGAGGGCGAAGAATTCATCGTAGGCCGCTGCCGCGCCGGCGTAGTCATCCAGATACACCAGGTTGGTGCCCCGGTTGAACCAGGCAAACATCTGGGCGCGCCCATCAAGGGTAAAAATGTCATCGGAGGCCTTTTGTGCCGCGTACTGGTAATTATAGGTTTCATCCGCCTGAGGGCCGAGCAGAGCCATCACCTCGGCTTCGCGCTCCGGCGGGTAAACGATGATATACGTGTAATTGAAATGCCGCCAGTACGTTTCCATATCTTCATAGGAAACGGGCAGATCCGGCATGATGTAGGAATCCTGCGCCAGGAAATGACCGCGGGCGTCATCGTAGGCGGTGATGGTCTCATAATGCCCCATCCAGCCGTCAAAACCGGCGCCCTCAAAACCCTTCTCCACGATGACCGGGAAACCGGCAGCGATAAAGCGTTTGAGCAGGTCGAGGTCGCCACCCACGCGCCACAGGGCGCGCAGATCGGTCTGCTGGTTGACGTAAGCAGTCATCTCATAGGGCATAACGTTCTTATCACGCTGATTGGGTTTCAAATAGGCCGCGGTATCGCGCTGATCGCCTTCCCAGCCCCAATAAGAAAGCGCCATCGAGAGGTTGGCCGGGCCGCAGTTGTTCCACTTCTGATACTCGTGTATCACCCCTCGCAGGGTGACGCTCTCCGGCAATGGGGTGGGGGTCACTGTGGGAGTCAGCGTAGGCAGAGGTGTTTCCGTGGGGCCGGGCTGCGTGGCGGTGGGACTGGGTTGGGGCGTCGGTGTGGCGGTAGGAAGCACAATCGCTGTAGCGTCTTCCTGCCCTCCCTCAGGGACGAAGATCGCCTCTTCGGGAGGGTTAAGCGCATATTTCACGCTGGCCTTCCATGCGTCGATCCGCCAGGCCAGTTGTTCATTAATGGGTGGAAAGTTGTAAAGCAGCGCGGCTACGATCACCAGCGCGGGCACTACCACCAGGGCGATTAACAATCGGTTTCGTTTCATGGGGGCGATTATATCAAGACTTCGATTAAGCCCAAATAAGCGTGTGATACGTCAGGGAACGAGCAGGATGAACAAAAGCCCGATGCGCTCATATACTATTGACGGCGGACAACAGACCGATCAGGCGCCCTTCAATAGCACAGCAAACAACCAAGCAACCGGGAGAAACAGCACCCCCATCAGGCCATAAGCCAGCGGGTGTGCCAGCCAGGCCCCGGTCAATCCGGTGGCCACCGCGAAGGAGAGCGCCGAGGCGCAGGCCACCGTCAATGTGACGACCCCCAACCGTTCCCGCAACTGACCACCCCACAAAAACGCCGCCGAAAACGCCAGCGCCAATAGGATATTGACACCGTCCATCACCCCCATGCCGAGGAGAAACGGCAGCGTCTGCGGCGACCATCCCCCCACCGGCGGCGGCGCGGGAAAGGGCATCTCGCCGCCCTTCAGCAGAATCACGCCCGCCCGTAGCAGGGCAACCCCATGGGCGCCTTGCAACAGACCGTAGTAAGCGATCAACAGACGCAAACGGGAAGACATACGACTACACCTTCCCCGCTATCCGCACTCGCTGCTCCGTAACCACAATAAAATTATCTTGGAGCCTGTCTGAGTAATTCTCTAGTAGCCCCTGTATAACTGCTATTTTGCTGTTCGCTCGCTCATCATCCAACCGCAATAAGATTACTCCCTTGTGACGCTTTTTCGCCCGATATATTTTCTCGCCAAAGTCTTTGTCATTCGTCACCAAGATGCGATCTTCCTCATACGCCTTCTCGATTACATCATTGTCAGTCATACCCCGAGCCTGCTCGTAAACATCGAAAACATCATATCCCTGCTCGCGCAACCAGCGCGTCACAGACGGCCCTGTACACTCATCAACTAAAAAGCGCATTTACGCTGTCCCCACCACCAATGGCATGAACGAGGTACTCTCCAACGATTTTGTTGCAAACAGCAAGCACGCCTGAATATCTTCTGGAGTTATTCCTTTATACTCCTCCACAATCTCATCAACAGTAGCTCCCTGCGCTAACAACCCCAAAATATACTCAACTGTTAACCGTGTCCCTCTGATAACCGGTTTGCCCCCCATCACCTGTGGGTCAATAACTATTCGCTCTAGCATCTGTTTTTCTCTCATAGCGTTCTTCCTCCGGTTCCATTATACCGATAATTCCCGCGATAACCATGCTCTTTACCTGAGTTCGAGATTGGGGAATGAATTACCATGTGGGCATGGATGGCCGCCAACTTATCACGAATTCGCGTTGTTTTACAACCCACCATTCGCTACGCCCTCTCTTCCAGCGGGATCAGCGTCGGCGACCAGGGGGCGTGGGCGGCGAAACGGCGGCGCGAACGGGCAAAACTGCGCGTGGCGTAGCAATAGGCGCAACCAAACAGGCAGGTATCATACATGCCGATATCCCGGCTGACCACACAGCCGCAGGCCGCCCGTTGCGAGGGGTCTTTTTTGTGGCCGACTTCAACGCCAAAAACTTCCCGGATGTAGTCATCATCCACACACTTGCCGGGGCGGATGCCGTAGGGACGCAGATCGTGCTCGGAAGCGCAGGATTGGATCGTCATGCCATTGGCCGCCGCGGTTTTCGCCAGGGAACGCATCAAGCGCGCAAACTGCGGCGTATGACGGCCATCAAACGGCGTGACGTGAATCCCCTGCCGGGCGAGCGCGCTCAGGCGCGTTTTGAGCTTGGCATACGGCGTCATCAGGCTGATCACCGAGCGCCGCGTCGCCCCACGCAAAGCCTCGGCGATGCGGGCATACTGCTCCAAATGCCAGTCTACCCCAGTGATGTTGCTGAACACAATGGGATCATACCGCCAGACCACGCGCTCCGGCCCGATGCGCTCCGCCAGTTCTCGAAAAATGGCGATCGCGGCCTTCAGGGAGGGGCTTTTGCCATCGAGCGGGCGCGGGTAGCCCAGCAGGGTGAACTGGAAATAATAGCGATAGCCCCGGAGGTCAAGCTCATCCAGATAAGGGAACAGCGGTTTGGGATTGCGTGTCCAGAAGACGAAGACATCCACATCCTGCGGCTGCAAGGAGATGCGGGATACCTGATTGGCATTGAATGGATTGGGGACTTCGCAATATCCAGCGCGCACGCGATTGATGAACCAGCGGGCGTAAAAGGCGGGGATATCTGTGCGGCGGCTGGCGCTGATGATCACATTTCGTCCACGGGTGGCGCGGCGGGGCCGTAATCGAGCACCTGGCGCGGGGCCGGGCCTTCAGTGGGGCCGCTGACGATGCCATCGTGCTCCATGGTGTCAATCAGGCGGGCGGCGCGGGTGTAGCCAATGCGCAAGGCGCGTTGCAGCATGGAGATCGAGGCGCGCCCTTTGCGCCGCACCAAGTCCACGGCTTCGTCGTAAAGCGGATCGCGATCCTGCTGCGGTTTAAGTTTTTCCTCCTCCCAGAACTCCAGTTGTTTGAGCGGCAAATGACGCGGGATACCATCGGGGTGGCCGCCAGCGGCGGACGCCACGGAGGCCGGGGGAGCGTAACCGTTCTGGGCGCGCCAGAACTGTACAATGCGGCGCAGCTCCATCTCCGAGACAAAGACGCCCTGCAAACGCACCGGCGCGGGGGCGTCGGGGGCCTGAAAGAGCATATCGCCACGGCCGAGCAGGCGTTCCGCGCCGGGCTGATCGAGGATCACCCGGCTATCGGTGCCGGAGGCGGTGGCGAAGGCGATACGCGCCGGGAAGTTGGCTTTGATCAGACCAGTGACCACGTCCACCGAGGGGCGCTGGGTGGAGATCACCATATGAATGCCAGTAGCGCGCGCCAGTTGCGCCATACGAGTGATGGCCCGCTCGGTCTCATCGGGGGCCAGCATCATCAGGTCAGCCAGCTCATCAATCACCACCACCAGGTAGGGGAGCTTGCGCAGCCCCTGAGCAGCGGCGCGGGCGTTGTAATCGGCCAGGTTGCGGGCACCCAGGTCGGCGAACTTCTCGTAGCGCGAATCCATCTCACGCGTCACCCATTGCAGCGCGCCGACCACCCGATCCAGCTCCACCACCACCGGCGCCAGCAGGTGAGGGATGCCGTCGTAGCCGGTCAGCTCAACCCGTTTGGGATCCACCATGATGAAACGCAACTGATCGGGGGTGTTATGCATCAGCAGGCAGGCGATGATGGCGTTGACGCACACCGACTTTCCCGATCCGGTGGTGCCGGCGATCAGCAAGTGCGGCATGGCAGCCAGGTCGGCGGCGACGGCGTTGCCGGAGACATCTTGCCCCAGGGCAAAGCGCAACGGACGCCCCTCCAACTGTTGAAACGCCGGGCTGGTGATGCCCTCGCGCAGCGAAACCAGGGCAATCTGCTCATTGGGGACTTCGATGCCGACGTACCCTTTGCCGGGGACGGGAGCTACGATGCGCACCCGGTGGGCAGCCAGCGCCAACGCCAGGTCATCGGCCAGGTTGGCGATTTTGCTGACGCGCACGCGCCGCCGTCCGCCGCGCCCTTCAATGAAATCGGGTTCAACGCCAAACTGGGTGATCGTCGGGCCGCGGTTGATCTCCACCACACGCCCTGGCGCGCCAAAGGAGGCCAGCGCTTCTTCGATGATCTGCGCCTGTTGGCGGTTGAACTCGTCATCCACCCGGGTTTCCACCAGGTCGTCCAGTGCTTCATCCAAAGGGGGCAGCACCCATTCCTGGGGCAGGGGTAGCGCCTCAGATGGTGGGGTTGACGGCGCGCCCGCTACGGGAGCAGCGCCCCCCTCCGGGGCAGGCGCGCTCCCCTCGGGGGAGTCCGCCGCGATCGGCGCGATTGGCTCCGGGCGGCGCACCAGCCGGGCCTGCACGGCCTGCATCAGGTTGTCCCCCATAAGGGCAAAAGCCGCGCCCAGCGGGCGGAACCAGGCGACAATTTCGAGCACCGTCTTATCAAAAGCGATCATCACACCCAGCAGCAGCCAGGCGAGCAGCACAACCGCCGCACCGCCGCTGCCAAACAGGTTTTGCAACCCGCCGAGCAACAACGCGCCCAGCGAGCCACCTCCGCGGCCCTCCAGCGAGAGGAGGAGCAAACCGCTGAGGTTGAGCAACTCAACGAAAGCCTGCAAAGCCACCAGCGCCCAAATGAAAAGCAACGCAAACCCCAGAGCGCGCTCCGCCGAGAGGCGCGGGGTGCGTTCAAAGCGGCGCAGCACCAGCCACAAACCGGTGATGAGTAGGCCGATCGGTAGCACATAGCCTCCCCAGCCGAAAACGCGCATCACCGCCCTCAGCCAGCCGCCCAGCAGAGGGCCGTTCTCGGCGCGGAAGAGGCCGTAAAGCGTCACCGCGCCAAGCGCGCACATGACCCAGCCAGCGATATCCAGTTTCTGGTCGAGGGTCAGTCCGGCGCGAGGCGAGGGCGCTGCGCTGGTAGCGCGCTCCGTCGTTTTTCGGCGCGTGGATTGGCGCGCGGTTGAGCCAGACGTGCTCTTTTTTCGGGATGAGGATTTCTTTTTCGCGGCCATGAGTATGCGGGGAATCGTGGAACCGGACAGAAAACGGGGCACTGTTCGCCCGTCCGCTGGAATTATAGCACAAATGAGCAGTTATCTGAGCGCGTCAGGAATCTGGTTTGCAGGGGCGGTCCGGGTCCGGGTCTTCGGGCGGCATCCCCTCCGTGCCGGGGCCGTATTCGCAGACGGCGCGCCAGGGGACGTAGTTGGTGTGGATCACGTCTTCGTCAATCACCTGGCCGTCGCGGTACACCGTGCGCGTGACCGTGACTGAACCGCCCTCCACAGCCCAATCCACCTGCTTGATCTCCCCAGGGGCGAGGTCAGGGTTTTCGATATAGCGCGGCTCCGGCGGATCTTCTCTGTTCTGCAGGCCGGTCGTATCCCATTCGACGCTGCGGCCATCGGAGGTGGAGTAAAACTTCCAGGTCAGGTAGGAATCGCCAACGTAGGTCTCCATCAGCAGCCAGTAGGGCGTATCGTTCTTAAACTTGAAATCCACCACGGGCACATAGACGGTGGCATCCAGCCCTGCCAGGCTGGCGTTGTGCCCGCCGCCGTAGGTTTGCTCATAATAAAAGACACGGTAGGCATGCGGGTAGCGCTCCACGATGGGGAAGCCGCCGAAGAAGACGGTGCGGAACAGCGTGGTGCTGACCTGACACACACCGCCGCCCACGCCCTTGATGGTGCGGTCGCCGAAGATGATCCACGCCTCGGCATAGCCGTTATCCAGGCTGATGTCGCCGAGCACGTCCACCATCGAGAAGATCGCCCCCGGCGGGACGAGCAGCCCATGGAAGCGGGAGGCCGCCGTGCGGATGTTTTGCTTGCGCGCCGGATCGGAGCCGTAGAAATAGCTGGTGTTCGAGCTGACCAGCTCGGTGATCCCCAGGCTCTCGGCGGTGGCGTCGTCACCAACCTCGGGGGACTGGTACTCCATATCCAGGGCGACTTCGTGTCCCCCGGCGAGCACCTCTTGATTGATAGCCGCGATGGTGGCATCGAAATCCACCGCCTGCCCATAGACAGCGGACTGAATCAACTCCAACTGGCGGGTGTCATCGTTAAAGATGAAGCGGGCGTTCTCTGGCTTGCGTTCCAGCCCCGGGGCGATCTGGGCGAGGAAATCGCGCAGGCTGGTTTCGCTGAGGTGCACCTGATAGGCTTCTCCCGCCTCTGTTTTCACCCGCTCGATGACCAGCATCTTCGCCAGGCTCTCCGGGGGAATGACCCACGGGCCGGGGCCGTCTTCTCCCGCGCCGGGTAAGCGCAATGTCAGCGGCGCGCTGAGGATGCGGCGGACGATCTGCGCCTGCTCCTCGACATCGAGGATCACCGGCGGGTCTTCCTCCACCACCAGCGGCACTTCGCCATCTACCATCGCCTGGCCATAGGTTTCTAAAAACGTCAGCACCGCGGCGGTGTTGAGATACCGCCCCACCTGACCGCGCTGCACCACTACTTCCACGCCGTCCACCTCCACCTGGACCTCGATGGTAGGGATGTTGATCTCGGCAGCGATGGAATCCAGAAAATACGCGGCGATGCGCTGGTCGAAGGTCATCTCCACCGGCAGCGTCACCCCGCGGAACCAGGCGCTCCACTGCTCGCCGAGGCGCGTGAACAGCGACCCGCGGCGGCCGACCTGATAGGCGCGCCCGGCGCTGCCCTGGGGGTCAAAGAAAATCCCCAACTCATACGGCGTCGCCGTCCAGACGCGCTCGCCATCACGCAAGATGAAGCGGCCGCGCTGAGGGTAATCATAAGTCGCCTGCAAGCGCGCGGCGGCCTCCGCGGGGGTCAGCCCGGAGAGGTCCACCTGACCGACTCGCACGCCGGGGAAGATTTCCCCGCGGTGAGCAAGCTGATAGCCGACGGTCAGCGCCAGCGCGGCCACAACCAGCGTCA
>CAZZFZ010000107.1:0-10025 GCA_964653835.1 uncultured Anaerolineales bacterium | reverse complement strand
TCAGGTCGGCCATCTGATAGCCGATGGGCATGGCCCAGTTGTAGATGCGTTTTTTCAGCCAGGTGCTATCTTCAATTTTGACCTGCACCTGGCTGACCAGGCTCTCCCAGATGCGGGGGGGGCTGAACATCACCTGCGGCCCGATCTCGCGGATATCGTGCTGCACGGTTTCCGGCTCCTCAGGGAAGTTGACTTTGAAGCCGACCAGCAGGCCGCAGGACATCACCATCATTTGCTCGCCGATCCAGGCCAGCGGCAGGAAGGAGACGAATTCGTCCTCCGGTTCGAGGGGGTCCACTTTCATCAGGTTGCGCCCCATGCTCAACATGGAGTGATGGGTGAGCATGGCGAGCTTGGGGTGTCCGGTGGTCCCCGAGGTGGTGGAGAGGATGGCGATATCGCTGCCCTTGCCGCGGGCGACGCTTTCTTCAAACCAGCCGGGGTTTTGCTGCTCGAACTTGCGGCCAAGTTCCTCGACATCCAGGAAGTACATCAAAAAATCTTCGCTGTAATTGCGCAGCCCCTTGGGGTCGTAATAGATGACCTTGCGCACCCCGCTCAACTGATCCCACATTTCGAGGATTTTATCCACCTGTTCCTGGTCTTCCACCACGATGAAGGAGACATCGGCGTGGTTGAAGATGTAGATCATCTCATCAACGACGGAATCCTGGTAAATGCCGATGGACTTGGCTCCCGCGCTTTGAGCGGCCAGCTCGGCGATCACCCATTCGGGGCGGTTATCCCCAATGATGGCGATGGTTTCTTCGGGTTTCAGTCCCAGGCTGACCAGCCCCATGCATAAATGCTTGACGTGCTGATAGTATTCCTGCCAGGTGATGGCCTGCCAGATCCCGTAATCACGCAGGCGCAGGGCGGTCGCCTCCGGATTTTTTCTGGCATGTTCCAAAAGGTGTTGAGGTAGCGTTTCGGCCATGGTTCGTTGTGGGGGAGCTAATCGCTCGTCTCGGTTTTGGGGTTGAACTTGAAGGGGAACACGCTGGTCTCTTCGCCGAGGTAGGCCTCAATGACGAGCGGATTCTGGCGAATCTCGTCCGGCGATCCTTCGGCGATTTTCTGGCCGAAGTTGAGCACAGCGATGCGATCGCTGATATCCATGATGACGCCCATATCGTGTTCGATCAGTACGATGGTTACGCCGTGTTCCTCTGTAATATCGAGGATGAAGCGCGCCATATCTTCTTTTTCTTCGGCGTTCATCCCGGCCATGGGTTCATCGAGGAGGAGGATGGACGGACGCATGGCGAGGGCGCGGCCCATCTCGACGCGTTTTTGCAATCCGTAGGAGAGCGAGCCGACGGTGTTGTAACGGATGGCTTCGATCTCCAGCAGGTCGATGATGTCTTCTACAAAGCGGCGGTAGTGCAGGTGCTCGCGCTGCGCCGGCCCCCAATAGACCAGACAACTGAGCAGGCTGCTCTTCATGTGGATGTGCGCTCCGGCGAGCAGGTTGTCGAGCACGGTCATGTGGCGGAACAGCTCGATGTTCTGGAAAGAGCGGGCGATCCCCAGGCGAGCGATCTGGTGCGGTTTCATGCGCGTGAGCACATGCTCCTCGCCGTTGTAGAACGTGATGCGCCCGTGCTGGGGGCGGTAGAGGCCGCTGATGCAATTCAGCAGGCTGGTTTTGCCCGCCCCGTTTGGCCCAATGATCGCCAGAATCTCGCCCTGGCGCACTTCGAGGCTGACGTCGAACAGGGCGGTCACGCCGCCGAAGTTAAGCTGCACCTCTTCGATCTTGAGTTGCGTTTCGCCCGGCTGTAGTGTGCTGCTGTTGAGTTGATTAAGAAACCCGCGTTGCATAAGCGCTCCTGATCGGGGGAGAGTTGACGTGACTATAGCTCAGGCGCGCTAAAAAAGTGTTAATGGCGGTGTTAGCGTTTGTGATTTTGCGCGCTAAATGGGATTCAGGAGGGCCTCACAGCTCCCGCTTCGGTATCCCCCGTGTGTGTTGGAACCGGCTGGTTTGGCCCCTGGAGCGGCAGGTTGACGATGACTACGGCCCCCTGGCGTTCATGCGCCGCCTTCCCCCGGGCAAGCTGGAGTTCGGCGTTCATGCCGAGTTCTTCAAAGATCGTGATTGCCCGGAAGTGGCAATCCACCGCCCAGGCGATCTGACCGGCGCGGTCGTAGAGACGCCGCAAGGAGAGGTAAGTGCGCGCCAGGTCGGGGCGGGCGCGGATCTGGCGTAGCAGGTGCATGGAGGCGATCAGATCGTTTTCGATCTGCGTCCATGGCGGTTTGGGGAAGCGGGCGCGGATATCGGCGATCAATCGCAGCCCGGTACCGATGGCCCAGCGGTCGGCGGTCTGTTGGGCCTCCTGCAGGGCTTGCTGCGCTTGCTTCAGCGCGGCCGGGATGTCGCCAGCGAGCAGTAATTCCTCCGCTAGGAAGATGCGAGGGAGATAGGAAAAGACATAATAGCCGGTCTGGGCGGCCCAATCAACGGCCTTGCGGGTGATTTGCAGGCCGCGCGCCGGCGCGCCGTTTTGGGCCTGGGCGTAGCCGCGTAACCCCAGGGCCATGAAGAGCGGCGGCGTGATCTCCTCCAGATTCTCCGGTTCGGGGAGCGGCGCTAAGGCCTCCAGGCAGCCTCCCCAGTCATGATAGGCGGCTCGCACCATCGCCAGTTGCATGCGGGCAAAGACGTTGCGGGCGTCCAGCGGATTTTCGCTGAGACTCTCAGCCAGCGCGCAGCCCTGTTGACTCACGCTGAAGGCGCGCTGCCATGCGCCCACTCGCGAGTATGCCACACCCAGGTAGCCGAGTACAATCGGCATATCGGCGGGCATCATGGTGCGGGAGCGCGATTCCCCCAGCCCGTCGTGCATGTTGACGTAGCGCAGCAGGTAGGCGATGGCGTCATCAAAGGCGGCCAGGGCGATGCTGACCCGCCCCAGCATGCGCAGCGAAGCGCCCAACAGGTGCTGGTTTTCGGTCTCTTCGGCCACGCGCAGAGCGCGGCGGGCGTAATCGCTGGCGGTTTTGGATTGCCCGGAGAGCCAGAAGAATTGCGCCGCCCGCCGGTAGATTTGCCCCAACCGCTCTTCATCGTTCAGGCTGGCGGCCAGGTGCTCGGTTTCGTTGAGGATTTCGATGGCCCGTTGCAGATCGCCGGTGAAGGCGTAAGCCTGCGCCAGTTGCAGGTTGATGTCCACGCGTTCGCTACGCTGCCGCGGGCCGGGGAGCTGCCCCAGCAGGCTGACCGCTTGCAGGCCAAACTGGCGCACCTCGTGGTAGGAGCGCAGTCGCAGGGCATGTTCGCCCGCTTGGGTGAGGAACGGAAGCGCTTTGAGGGGTTGATCGCTGCGGGAATAGTGATGTGCCAGGGTGGTGGCGTCTGCGGGGGGGATGGTGTGTTCCAGCACGGCGGCGATTCGCCCGTGGATGAACTCGCGGCGGGCGCGGCTCAGGCTCCCATAAGCCACCTGGCGGAACTTGTCATGCCGGAAATCGTAGCCGCGCGCGCTTTCGTGCACCAGGCCACGTTGCTGCCACTCTTCGATGAAATTGATGATGGTTTCCTGCGGCGCTTCGATGATCTCCTGCAGCAGCGGAAACGTGAAAGAGCGGCCGATGGCGGCGGCGCAGCCCAACGCCTCGCGGCTGGGCAGGGATAAGCGATCCAGGCGGGCTTCGATCACGCGCTGGATGGAGTGAGGGATCGTCGAGGGGGTGAGCGCTTTCAGCGATTGTACGCCGCTCTCCTGCAACACGCGAATGGTTTCGATGATGAAGAAAGGGTTGCCTTCGGTGTCCTGATAGAGGCGTTGGACGAAGATGGAGTTTTTCGCCCGCGCGGGGTTGAGGTGACGCGCCAGGTCTTCGGTTTCGGATGGGGTCAGCCGAGGGAGGTCGAGCATCAGCAGGGCGTCGGTGCGTTGGATGCTGCGCAGCAGGCTGCGCCGCTCGGCGGGAAAATCTTCATGGCGGAACAGACCGATGAGCACCAAGGGATGTGCGGGGGCGAAGCGCGCCAGGGAAGCGATCAATTCCCAGGTGGAGGTGTCGGCCCAGTGCAGATCGTCCAGGATGAGGTGCAGCGGGGAGCGCGGGACGGTCGCGCTCAGGTAGAAGAGAAAGTTTGCCAGCGTCTCGCGCAGCGCAACACTGGCCCCGGCGTGTTCGGCAGGGGCCTGATAAGGGAAGAATCGTTGGAAGTCTGGCAGAATGGGACGCAAGGGGGCCGCCCACGCCGGAGGGGGCTGGATTTGGAAGATTTGATCCAGGATCGTCGAATTTTGAAAGGCCTGCCGCAGCGGAGCAAAGGGGATCATGCCATCCAGTTCATAGCAGGTGCTGTGCAGGGCTTCCACCTCGGGATGAGTGCGGAGGTACTCTTGCAGCAGGCGGGTTTTGCCGATTCCGGCCTCGCCGCTGATGAGCACCAGCCGTCCGGAGCCTTCGCTGGCCTGGTGGTAAACGGCGCTGAGGGCGGCCAGCTCCTCTCTGCGCCCGATGAAGGGAGGCAACCCGGCGGCGGAGTCTCGGACTTCGGTCAACAGCGTTGGCGTGGCTGGCGGGGGAATTGGCGAGTGCGCGGGGTCTCGCTGGCCTTCCTGAATGGCCTGAATTAACGCCTGGGTTTCGGGGAGCGGCTCGGCGTTCAGCTCTTCAGCGAGGCGGCGGGCAAAATGTTGATAGGTTTGCAACGCCCTGGTGCGTTCCCCTCTGCGGGCATAGAGGGCGATCAAACGCTGGTGGGCGGTCTCCTGAAAGGGTTCGGCCTGTGTCCAGGTTTCGAGGATGGCGATCGCCTCGTCTTCCCTTTCCGCCGCCTGGAGCATCTGGCTGCTGCGGTCGAGCGCGGCGAGCCAGGTTTTGCGTAGCCGTTCTCGTTCGGCGATACACCAGTCGTCATAAATATCTTCGAGGAGGTCGCTGGTGTAAAGTTCAAGCGCTTCGAGCAGTTCTTCCAGCGAGGCCTGGGGGCGGGCTTTTTGGAGGAAGATCTCTACGTCCAGTTCAATTGGCAACTGGGGGTTGAATTGAATACTGTTGTTGGTGATGTGCAGCGGGTCGCCGCCGGGAACCACAGGGGTCAGGGCCGCTTTGGCGTGGTACAGGTATTGCCGCAGATTGCGCCTGGCGGCGGCTTCCGAGCTGTTGGGCCAGAAGGTGTACGCCAGTTTACGCCGGTTGATGGGGTGAGCGCGGTTCAACAACAGGTAAGCGATTAGCGACCGCGTTTTTGGAGACCCCAGGTTGAGGGGGTTCCCGTCATCTGCGTACAGGCGCAGGGTTTCAAAAAGTTGGGCGCGTAGGAGAGGCATGGGGCTCGCCCGTCGGGTTCCCGGATGGTGGAGGAATGCGGCTTCTGAGAGACATTATACACGCGCGGGCTGCTCGCTTTGAAGCCCGGCCTGGAAAGATCCTCTCTCAGCATGCCTGGAGGCGCCGGATAACAAAACACCCCTCGCAATGAGGGGTGCGTTGCTGGTCTCAGAGGCGACGACGGGATTCGAACCCGTGATCGGGGTTTTGCAGACCCCTGCCTTACCACTTGGCCACGTCGCCAAATAAAAATGCTGATTGGTTCGTGAAGATTGCCGATTGGCTCGTCAATCCACAATCTTCAATCCTCAATCAGCAATCCTGAGCGGGCGACGGGATTCGAACCCGTGGCCTTCTCCTTGGCAAGGAGACGTTATACCACTTAACTACGCCCGCATGTTCCGGCCTCACGATATCAAGCTGGTAAGGCCGAGAGTGCCGAGAGCCAGAATCGAACTGGCGACACCGCAATTTTCAGTCGCGTGCTCTACCAACTGAGCTATCTCGGCCTGAGGTGGCGTTCTTCAAACGCAGGCAGAATTTTACACGTCTCAGGGGGGATTGTCAAGCAAGTTTTGCCGTTGTTGGGTTCTGAGCGCGGGCGGTGTTGACGATCTTAAGGGGGCGTGCTATTATCCAACTGGCGCGGCCCACTGCCGCGGGTCAATCTCATTGAGAGAAATCTGCCGTAGGCGTGTCCCAAAAAAAACTGTACTCCCTTGCCAACAGGCGCGTTCGTTTCTTTGTTTCAGGCTTATTTCGTTCATTATTCATTGATAGGGAGCTGGGCTGAGGGCAGTGGGGCGACGCGCGGCGCAAGCGCATTTTTATCCTTGTCATTATCTGCAGGAGTTATTCGATGAGTTCTGATTTTATTGCTCGAATTGTGGGGATGGTTATCTTTGGCATTGTGGGGGCGTACTTTGGCAGTTCGGTTGCCGGGGATTTGCTCCCCCAGCCGCGCATTGTCTATTCCGTGGTCTTGAGTCTGGTGGGCGTGCTGGTTGGCCTGGTGTTGACGCCGTATATCACCACGCGCCCGGTGCGGGCGCTGCGCTCGTTGCTGGGCCGACTGGACGCGCAGACCCTGGTCGCCAGTCTGATTGGCCTGATTGTGGGGCTGGTGATCGCGGCTTTGCTCGCTTTCCCGCTTTCACTGTTGCCGCCGCCGTTTGGGGAGATCCTGCCCTTTTTGGGGGTTCTGATCGTCAGCTACTTCGGCGTCGCCGTCTTTGTGATGCGGCAAAACGACATTTTTGGCGTTTTCCTCAACCGTTTGCCGCGGCGCAAGGGCGTTGAGGATGATTCGCTGGCAGGTGGGCGCAAAATCCTGGTGGATACCAGCGTGATTATTGATGGCCGCATCGCCGACATCGCTCACACCGGTTTCTTGTCTGGGATGTTGTTGATCCCCCGCTTTGTGCTCAATGAGTTGCAATACATCGCCGATTCGGCGGACGCTCTCCGCCGTCAACGCGGTCGCCGTGGTATGGAGGTGTTGGCCAGGCTTCAGGAAGATCCTTCGGTGATGGTGCAGATCAGCGATATTGACGTTGAGGGCACGCGCGAGGTGGATGATAAGCTGGTCATCCTGGCGCGCCAGTTGAAGGCGTTGGTGCTCACCAATGACTACAACCTCAACCGCATCGCCGAGTTGCAGGGCGTGCCCGTGCTCAACGTCAATGAGCTGGCGAATGCGGTCAAGGCGGTTCTGCTCCCCGGCGAATCAATCAAAGTGAGCATTATTCAGGAAGGCAAGGAGCCTGGTCAGGGCGTTGGCTACCTGGATGATGGAACGATGGTGGTTGTGGAAAATGGCGCGCGCCACATTGGTGAAGACCTGGTTGTGAACGTGACCAAAGTTCTGCAAACCGCAGCAGGGCGGATGATTTTCGCCCGCCCGGAGGTGAAGTCCTGATGGCTATTCATATCTACAACACGCTTACGCGCAAAAAAGAACCTTTCGAGACTTTGCAGCCCAACCAGGTGCGTATGTACGTTTGCGGCCCGACTGTCTACGACAAAGCTCATGTGGGGCACGCCATGTCGGTGCTGGTGTTCGATATCATCCGCCGCTATCTGGAATACCGTGGCTATGAAGTCCGCCACGTGATGAACTACACCGACGTGGACGATAAGATCATCCAGCGCGCCAACCTGGAGGGCATTGACCCTATGGAGCTGGCCGAACGCTATATGCAGGAGTTCGCCCGTCATCTCCAGGAGTTGAACGTCCTCCCCGCGACGGTGTACCCGCGCGCCACGCAGGAGATTGATCAGATCATCGCGATGGTGCAGGGATTGGTGGAAAAAGGCTATGCTTATGAAGTGGATGGCGATGTCTACTTCGCGGTTGAGAAGGACGAGGATTACGGCCGGCTCTCCGGGCGTCAACTGGAGGATATGCAGTCCGGCTTTCGCATCAACGTGGATGAGCGCAAGAAATCGCCCATGGATTTTGCTTTGTGGAAGGCATCCAAGCCCGGTGAGCCGGCCTGGGATAGCCCCTGGGGGCCGGGACGGCCGGGCTGGCACATCGAGTGCTCGGCGATGAACCTGCATCACCTGGGCGAGCAGATTGATATCCACGGCGGCGGCAATGATTTGATCTTCCCGCACCATGAGAACGAGATCGCCCAAACCGAGAGCCTGACCGGCAAGCCCTTTGCCCGTTACTGGGTGCACAATGGGATGCTGCAACTCTCCGGAGAGAAAATGTCCAAATCCCTGGGCAACCTGGTGACGATTGAAGAGTTCCTGGCCGAGCACAGCGCCGATGTGCTGCGCATGCTGGTGCTGAATTCCAGTTATCGCAGCCCGTTGAAATTTAATGAAGAAACCATCGGCCATGCAGAGCGTGCCCTGGAGCGTTTGCGCTCGGCGATGCGCCCGGCGCAAGCTGGCGCCGAGGGCGAGATGCCCGCGGCGTTGCAGCAACAGATGGAAGCCACCCGGCAGGGCTTTGTTGAAGCCATGGATGATGATTTCAACACTGCCGGGGCGCTGGGGAACCTGTTCGACTTGGTGCGGGCGATCAACCAGGCGCGCGATGAAGGCGCCGGGCCGCAGGCTCTCGAAGCAGCCCAGAACTTGCTGCGGGAGCTGACGGATGTGTTGGGCCTGCGCCTGGAAGCGGATGAGCGCGGCGGTGGCGAAGCTGCTCCGTTTGTGGATCTGCTGGTGGAAGTGCGTACCGAATTGCGCCAACAGAAATTGTGGGCGCTCTCTGACCTCATCCGCGACCGCTTGCTGGAGCTGGGCGTCGTCCTCGAAGATGGCAAGGGCGGTACAACCTGGCGGTGGAAGTGATCCGCCGCGAGTGACGCATGCGAGAATGGATTGTCGGGCGCAACCCGGTTTATGAGGTGCTGCGTGCCGGGCGGCGGCAGGTGTTTCGGCTGCGAGTGGCCGAGGGGGCGGACCAGAAACGTCATCTAAAAAGTGCCCTGGAGATTGCCGCCCGGCGCGGTTACCTTGTAGAGCGCGTTCCGCGTCCGCAGCTCGATTCCCTGGGCGGTAATCATCAAGGGGCGGCGGTGGAGGTCAGCGGCTACCCCTATGCCGATCTCAGCGAAATGCTGTTTCTGGCGGAGCGCCGCGCTGAACCCCCGTTTTTGCTGATTCTGGATACGGTGCAGGATACCCACAACCTGGGGGCGTTGCTGCGCACGGCGGAGGCGGTGGGTGTGCATGGCGTGGTGTTGCCGCTACGGCGAACGGCCACCGTCACCCCCGCGGTGGTGAACACCTCTTCGGGGGCGAGCGAGCACTTGCTCGTCGCTCAGGCCAACCTCGCCCAGGCAATTGACGTCTTCAAGCGGGAAAATATCTGGGTGTATGGCCTGGACTCCGGGTCTCAATCCAATTCAATTGACGAGGTAGATTTGAGCGGCCCGCTGGCGCTGGTAGTGGGGAATGAGGCCTCGGGCATGCGCGCCCTGATTCGCAAATCGTGCGATGTGCTCATCCGCCTGCCCATGCGCGGCCGCGTGGACTCGCTGAATGCCGCCGTGGCCGGTTCGGTGGCATTGTATTATGCCTGGCGAGCGCGTGGTTTTCAGTTGGGTGGTTGAACCTCCTGCGGGGGGGTATGAAGAGGGGGTAATCGCCGCTTTCAGTCCATTGACGATTCCCTTGAATCCTGATAGACTCACCCGCCGTTGAGCGGTGGAAGAGCGCTGGTCTTGTCGCTGATGTGGCTCTCTGGTATAATGCCTGCGCTCTTTTAAGGTTGCACATTACCAGTGAAATCAAGCCGACGTAGCTCAATCGGCAGAGCAGCCGCCTTGTAAGCGGCAGGTTACGGGTTCAATTCCCGTCGTCGGCTCCTCTACCTGTTAGCCAACCAGTCGGTTAGCCTCGTCGTTCCACGCGGGGGGGCTAAGCGACCAGTCGACTAACGACTGCGCGGGCGGATACCCAAGTGGCCAAAGGGGGCTGACTGTAAATCAGCTGGCGAACGCCTTCAGAGGTTCGAATCCTCTTCCGCCCACTTGCCTGGACATGCTGGCGGCCGCGCGCCGTCAGCGGTTCATGCTGTAAGAGACTAGCCCACATAGCTCAGTCGGTAGAGCACATTCTTGGTAAGAATGAGGTCACGGGTTCAAGTCCCGTTGTGGGCTCTTCTCGCCAAACCTATGACCGGAATGGTTGAATAATTTCGAGGAGATAGTACATTATGGCAAAGGAAACATTTGTACGCGACAAGCCGCACTTGAATGTAGGGACCA
>CAZZFZ010000106.1:0-10428 GCA_964653835.1 uncultured Anaerolineales bacterium | reverse complement strand
CCCCCCACGAACCCCGATCCGACAACGCCACCCCCCGGACCAGGCGCAAAGCACCAAACGGCGCCATGACACAATCAGGTTCGCCGCGCAGCACATCGCTCGCCAGTTGCACAGCAGGGCCGGTCCCCAATTGCTCCTCCGGAAGCACATACACGGCGATCTCGCCTAGGGCGGCGCGCACCTCGTCGGCGGCGTGCCCTACCACAACCACAGGCCGATCCCCCGTCACATTGGCGGCGGCATCAATCGCATATGTCACCATCGGTTTACCCAAAATGGGGTGCAACACCTTGGGCAAAGAAGATCGCATACGGGTTCCCTGCCCGGCTGCCAGAATCACAGATTTAACGCGCATAAGCTCTCCATCATGGTCAGGCGTCCCCCAGGCGCGCACACAGCCATCCCGAGGGATGGCAATCGCAATAGCCTGTAACAGTTCCAGATTTTACAAAGTAAGGGGGGATCGTCTTCGGAATAAGATTTCATCATAAAAGCACAGGCAGGGGAGCCCGGATTCGAACCAGGATCAACGGTTCCAAAGACCGCTGTGCTGCCATTGCACCACTCCCCTACTCAATCGGACGCGCCGAATTGTAACACAGGCCCCAGGCGGTGACAATATTCTACCCGCTTTCAAGAGCCTGAATCACCGTTCTCCGGAGTTAGCCCCAATTGTCGCGCCTGGTCGTACGTCAGTGCATCGGCGTTAGTGATGCCCTCATCGCCCAGACGAGTGGCAGCCGTATCCCAAAACGCATCAGCTTCTTCCGCAGCAATGGAAGGGGCGACATCCTGGAAAATCGCTTCCAAATCGGAGGCTTCCTCGCCAGGCTCTTCTTCCACCACGTCTTCAATCTGAGGGGTTTCAACGGCATTTTCGCTGGAGACCAGCGGAATGCCCAACTGCGTCAGGGTTCGCATCAGCCCCTGCAAGCCCTCATGCAAAATGCGCACTTTCTCATGAAGCTGGTCACTGCTCAAATCGGGGTTGGCGGCGATCAGCAGGGCGTAGGCTTCGCCAACGTGCGAGAGGAAAATATCATACTTCGGGCCGGAAAAGTACAACAAATCGTCCGGCGGGTTTTTGTGCAACAACTGCGCCACGCGTGCGCTGGCGCTGAAGGCGGCCATTAAGGCGGGGAAGAGCGCTGTCTCCACCGAGGCGTCCGGAAGGTCTCCGGCACGCGCCAGCACACGGCCACGCTCATCCAGCAACACGGCAGAGATGGCATTAAGTTCCTTGCGCAACGATGTCAGGTTATCCGAAACGTTCTCAGCAGGTTCATCGAACAAAACCGCCGATTCAATCGGAGAGGCGTCCACAATCCCCAGGCAGCGCTCCACGGAGTCGAGCAAGTCCGCCATCGTGATCGGCTTGATGAAGAAGGCATCAGCGCCGGCATCGGCCACCTGCTGACGAATGGTGGCATCGAGCAGACCGGTGACCAGGATCACCTTCATATCCGGTTTACGTCTGCGCAGTTTTTCCAGCAATTCCAGCCCGGAGATGCCCGCCAGGCGTATATCGGAAATCAATAAATCAACCGCCTCCGACGAGATCTCCAGCAGAGCCTCCTCGCCGGAGGGGACATCGAGCACATCGGTCTCGATATCCAATGTCTCGATCGCGCTGCGTAAGGCGCGGCGCACCTCGCGCTGGTCGTCAACAATCAGAATGCGATAGCGTGCCATGGTGGAATTATTGTATCACGAGTCCCTGGCGGGGATGTCTCACAGCGTTAACCAACGGGTGCGAGCCAAAAACATAGCTCGCACCCGTTGGTCATTTATCCAGCAATGTCGTTTAGACGTGGTAACAGGCCACGTAGTGGCCGTCACCGCGGTCTTCCAACGGCGGATGATCGTTCCCTTCACACACCTTGTCGGCCAAAGGACAACGATCATAGAAGCGGCAGCGTGGCAAGGGATCAATCGGCCGGGAGATGCCGCCCTTGATGGTGATCGGCTCGCGCTGATAGGTCGGATCGGGGACCGGAACTGCCGAGAGAAGCGCTTTGGTGTAGGGATGCTGAGGATTGTGCAACACATCTTCGGTTTCGCCGATCTCTACGATCTTGCCCAGGTACATGACCGCGATGCGATCGCACATATAGCGGGCCACGGCCAAGTCGTGAGTGATGTAGAGGTAGGTGACGCCGAATTTTTCAGCCAGGTCTTGCATCAGGTGCATCACGCCCGTGCGCACCGAGACGTCCAGCATCGAAGTGGGCTCATCAGCGACGACGAAATCGGGGTTGATCACCAGGGCACGGGCGATCGCCACGCGCTGACGCTGACCGCCAGAAAGCTCGTGCGGATAACGGAACAAAAAGCTGGAAGCCGGGGCCAGGCCAACGGTTTCCAACAGTTCCGAAACGCGGGCTTCGCGCTCCGCAATCGAGCCGACGCCTTGCACGTTGAGCGGCTCCGCCACCGTGTCGTAGATAGTCAGGCGCGGGTTCATCGATTCGTAAGGGTCCTGGAAAATCATCTGCACCCGACGGCGAAAAGTCTTCATATCCTTGCCGCGCAGGCTGGCGATATCCACCGGCCCTTCCTCGGTGTTGAGGAAAATGTTTCCTTCGCTGGGATCAAGCAAGCGCGTGAGCAACTTCCCGGTGGTCGTTTTACCACAGCCCGATTCGCCAACCAGCCCCACGCTTTCGCCACGGCGGATTTGTAAATTCAGGTGACTGACCGCGTGGACGAACGAATCTGCCCGCTTGAACACTCCCTGCCCAATGGGAAAGAGCTTTGAAAGATCTCGAACGTCAACCAGAATTTCTTTGTTATTAGCAGTCATTATGCCTCGCCTCCCGGATGCCAACAGGCGACCATGTGCCCGGTGCTGTATTCCGCAAACGCCGGCACCTCCTCGCGGCAGATATCCGTAGCAAACGGACAGCGCGGGTGGAAACGGCAACCTGTGGGGGGGTTCAACAAGTCAGGTGGTTCGCCGGGCAGGGTGACCAGTTCGGTCTTCTCACCCACAATGCTAGGGAAAGAAGACATCAACGCCATGGTGTAAGGATGCTGCGGAGCGTGGAAAATTGCCGTCGTCTCGGCCATCTCCACCAGCTTCCCGGCGTACATCACGCCCACCCGCTCACTGACTTCGGCGATGACGGCGATATCGTGGGAGATGTAGATCATCGCCATATTCAGCTGCTCTTGAATCTCGCGGATGCGCTTGAGGATGGCATCCTGCACGATCACGTCGAGGGCGGTTGTGGGTTCATCGGCGATGATGATATCCGGCTCGCAGGAGAGCGCCATGGCGATCACGGCACGCTGGCGCATACCGCCACTGTATTGGTGCGGATACTGCGTCTTGAGCGCGGGATCGAGGCCCACCAGGTTAAAAAGCGAATCGATTTTCTCGCTCATCTCCTGCTCGCTCATGTGCGGCATGTGCTCGCGCATGGCCTCGAGGATCTGCGCCTCCACGGTGTAAACCGGGTTCAGCGAGTTCATCGCCGCCTGGAAGACCATGGAGATGTCCTTCCAGCGATGGCGGTTCATCTCCTTATCGGAGAGGGGCACGATATCCACCCCGTTGATGCGAATCTCACCTTTGTGGATCTCAGCGTTACTGGGCAGCAGCTTCAACAGCGAAATAGCCACCGAGGTTTTACCGCAACCCGATTCCCCCACCAGGCCAATGGCTTCACCGCGAGCGACGCTAAAGGTCACATCGTCCACCGCGAAAACCGGCCCCTTACGGGTGCGATAGTGCATGGTGAGGTCTTTCACTTCGAGTACATTATCGGTCATGATCATCGATTCCTGTAGTTTCTCGCCAGTTGGGTTAGCGTTCACGCAACCGCGGGTTGACAACTTCATCCAGCGCGCGCCCTACCAGATAGAAAGCGGCGCACAGCAACGTAATCGCCAAACTGGCCGGGATAAGCAGGTACCAGGTGTCAAAACGCATCAAGTACCCAAAAACCTGCGTGGTGTTAATCATCAGGCCCCAGCTCATTTCAATCTCAGTGAGGCCGAAGAAGGACAAGACCGCCTCCGAGAAGATCGCCCCGGTGACCACAAACATCATGTAAAGCAGCGCAATAGGCAGCAAGTTGGGGATCATGTGCGTGAAGATGATGTGGAAATCCCCACCGCCGGCGATGCGCGCGGCTTCAATATACGGCTTGACTTTCACCGTCAGCGCCTGCGACTTAATCACAATCGCCGTGCCGCCAAAGCCGGAGAGTAAACCGATCACCAGCGCCAGTTCAAGCATCCCAATGTGCATCATCGAACTCATCACAATCAGAATGGGGAGAAACGGCACCATGATGACCAGATCAACGATGCGCATTAGAAAGGCGTCTATTGCACCCCCGTAGTACGCAGCCACCGAGCCAATCGTCGTGGCAATCACCACCGTCACGATAGCAGAAATCAAACCCAGGGCGAACTCAAAACGGGCGCTGAACATCAACTGGCTGAGCACGTCCCGGCCCAAGGGATCGGTTCCCAGCAGGTGGCGCGCCGAAGGCGGCGAAGGGTGATAGGGAATTTCAATATCAAACCCATTCACCGGGTCATAAACCGCAGGGGGCCAGACAGTGTTGATCAAAATCGGGTGGGCCAGCGCAAACACCCCAAAAAAAATAATCAACCCCAGCCCAATCAACCCAATCGGGTTTTCGGAGAACAAAGCCCAACTGGTTCTTAAACTCCGCCAAAACAGGCGCAAACGCACGCGCCACAGGGGGACATAAGTTTCGGCAGATGAAGTCATTGTCGTCATACCAAACTCCTAAACTCGGTTCCGTCGTTAGCTGTAACGGATGCGCGGATCAATAAATGCGTAGCCGATATCGGCGATCAGGTGACTGACCAGGGTCATCACACCGGTGATGGTCAGTGCCCCCATGGCCAGGGGGATATCCTCAACCTGAGAGGCCGTTAGCAGGGTCAACCCCAGGCCGGGCCAGGAGAAGATCGTCTCGGTGATGATTCCGCCGCTGACCGCGCCGCCAATGGAAAAGACCAGACCAGTCCACACTGGCAAGAGAGCATTACGCGCAGCGTGCTTATCGCGCACGACCTTATCCGGCAGGCCCTTGGCACGGGCGGTGAGAATGTAATCCTCGCGCAGCGTCTCCAGCATGGAAGTACGCATCAACAGCATCGTGCCGCCATAGGCGATCAACGTCACCGTGAGCACAGGCAGGATCAAATGGCGCAGGATATCCAGGGCAAACGGGGCCAGACCGCTGGTAGCAAACATCCAATAGAGCACCGCCCCCACAAGGGGGATGAAGAAGCTGGCCCAATTCCCCGCGCGCCGCCATCGAATCGGCAGCCGGCGGGTGAGTAGGAAACCGATCACCATAAACACCGAGGCGATCAGCGCCGTCCAGGTCATCTGGATGAAAACATTGTTGGCGTGTACACCTTCAGGTGCCTGGAGCCACAAAATGGGGTCGAGGAATTTCCCCGGCGGCAGCCAGTCTAAATACACGGCAAACAACCAGATCATCATAAGAGCAAACCAGGGGGTGAAAACAGTATACAGGATCACACCCACCAAAGTGGACGAGTACTCAATGAAACCCCCTCGCTTCCAGGCCAGCACTTTGCCGGAAACATACCCTGTCCAGAAAGAAATCACCGAAGCGGTGAGGAACAACACCAACGTGCGGGGCAGACGCTCAAGGATGACATCCATCACCGGGCGGGGGAAGAACGAAAAGGACACGCCCAAATCACCTTGATAGAAATTGGTGATGTATTTGACGAACCGCACAGCAGGCGGCTTGTCCAGTCCCAAATCGGCGCGAATGCGCTGTCGCTCCGCCGGTGGGATATCCGGATTCATGGTGAGCAGATCAGCGATGTCGCCAGGCTGAGCATCCATCAAAAAATAGGTCGCCGCCTGGAACAGCAACAACGTCACCAACATCTGCAACAAGCGTTTTCCAAGATATTTCCACATAGATGCGTTGTCTCCTTAAAAAATTTGTGTACTCCGCATTCCGCATCCCACTCCGCGCGATACGGAGTCCGGAATACACAAGTGGTGAACCAGCATTGGTAAAAAGGGTTTAACCGCTTTCGATACAGGAGCGGGCAGAAGTTTCTGCCCGCTCCTTTCTATACAACATTCGCTCCGGCTACATCCGAAGGCTATTTGGTGATCAGCACCTGTGCGTCAGTCTGGAAACCAGCCTGCGACTCGATGCCGCCGAGAACCTCGGTGTAGGGGAACACAACCCGACGGCTGGCGAGATCATGGACCTGCTTGTAGAACAGCGGGATGTAGGGCCGCTGATCGGCCAGGAGGACCTGCATCTCGAAGACCAGCTCACGAGCGCGCTCGAGGTCGCCGGTGCTCATGAACTCATCCACCATGGCATCGTACTCTTCGTTCTTGAAGCACGGGGTGTTGTAGTTGCCGGTCTCAGCCGTGCAGTTGCGGCTGTGCCAGAAGGCTTCGTAGTAGTCGGGGAAGGCAACGTTACCCAGGCTCCAACCGAGGATGTACATATCGTAGTTGGCGTCGATGAAGACCGGGCCGAGGATGGTGTTGAAGCCAGTCAACTCAGACTTGACCGGGAAGCCCAGCTCGCGAGCCCACTCGGAGATCCACTGGTTGAAGGTGGCGCGGATCGGGTCGTAGGCAGGGCCAGGGCCGAGGATGGTCAGTTCAGGAACTTCCTGACCGTCGGGGCCGAGGATACCTTCGCCGGGCACCACATCTTGCAGATCATCATCCCAGTAAGGTTCGGAGGTCCAGGACCAGCCGGCGTCCTTGAGCACCTGGACGGCCAGGTCGACGCGCTCGGCGCGGCTCAGGCCAACGTAAGGTGTAGGAACATCCGGATTGTACCAGAAACCATTCCCAGGAGGCATGGTGGAGTACATCGGGAAGACGACGCCGCCCAACACACTGTTGATCACGAATTCCTTATCGATGATGATGTCGAAGGCCTGGCGGAATTCGTAGTTCGACATGGGGAACTTGTTGAAGTTGAAGGCCAGGTAGAACATGCCGTAGTCAGCGTTGGTGTAGGTGACCACGTCCTGACCCTTCTCCGCCTGCTCGCGCAAACCGCGGGAAAGACCCAGCGGGTTAAGCACGTAGTCCACCTCGCCGCTGGCCAGGGCCAGGAAGGCAGCATCCTGCGAGCCGTAGATGGAGAAGATGATGTTGGGGCTGTAGGGGCCGGAGGTGTAGCGCAGAGTCTCTTCGCCTTCAGCATTGCCGTACAGCTGGTAGGTAGTGCCATCGGGCATGATCAGCTGCCAGGTGCCGTCAGAGTACTCCACGATCTCGGCGCCCTTGAAGTAGTAGTTATCGTTAGCGGTGCGCTGAACGAAAGCACCAGGCTCCCACTTATCGGTGACGTAACCACCGAAGTAAGGCGCACCAGTGGCATCCGCTTCATATAGGGTAGTGCGGGCATTGGTATAGGCCTCATCATAGGCAGCCCAAGCATCACAGGCAGCCTTGGCATCATCGCTGAGGTCTTCAGCCTCGCAGTCCTCAGGGCGATCTACATCCGGCTCAACCACACCATCGATGAAGGCGCGGGCCTCAGCAACCTTTTCCGCCCAGAAGTGCTCGGGGAGGATGGGGGCCAGGGCCAAACCAGCCTGCCAGTTGCCCAGGGAGGGCGCCTGGTTGAGGAAGGTGATTTCCAGAGTGTAGTCATCCACGGCTTCCACAGTGGCGTCCACGCCGTTGGGTGTACAGGCGTTGGGCCAGTTCTGAGTCAGCTTGAGGTCTTTACAAGTATTGAACGTAAAGGCGTAGTCGTTGGCGGTAACAGGCTCGCCATCACTCCAGGTCGCATCATTGACCATTTCAACGGTGATCGTCCAGGTGCCATCGCCGTTGTCCACCGGTTCCGGAATGGACTTGGCCAGAGAGGTGACGAAGTCAAAACGCTGATCGGAGAGGCCGAAGAGCGAGGCCGCCTGACCGGTGAGAACATACGCTGTCCAGACAGAGCTGCCTGGGCCAAGATAGTTCCAGTAGTTCAGGGAAACCGGCTCTTCAAAGATGGCGATGCGGTAGGTGTCGCAACACTGAGCTGTCGGCGCTTCTTCGGCGGGGGCCTCAGCCTGAACCTCAACGGTCTTTTCAACCACAACCGTCTCGACAATTTTCTCGCCTTCTTTTTCGACGATAACGGTCTCGACGATGGTTTGAGGCTGACAAGCCGCCAACGCCAGCGCGGCGAGGATCAGCAAGCCGACCACCAACACGAATTTCTTAGACATTTTCCTTACTCCTCCATTTGGATCGGGATAAAAAGGGGTTCAGTTTACAGTCGTGTGAGAGTTACAGTTCGATCTTGAGAGGCACCACCTCCTTTCAAGGGAATCAACAAGCTTGTTGAGCCGGAAACTGCGACAAAGAGTGCGCGGATTATATCATAATTTGCAGCGATGATGAAATAGCATGCTGCGGCGCGCTATTCCCCCACACACCCGCTCCCCGATTTGAGCATTTCGAGGTACATGGGAGCATATCCCTTGATATCAGACACACCCAGGCAGACTTCCGGGCGCGCAGCCGACAGGTTAACGTGCCAGTACAGCGGTAACGCGGGTAACATAGCAGCAAAAAGCCGCTGCGCCTCCTGGTGCGCCTGATGATACAGTTCGGTGTCCGGGAGGACGCTTTGTGCTGTCTGACAGGCGAGATCAAAGTTTGAATTGCGGAAACCACCCAGGTTCCCTCCGCCCCACCCTTTGGGGAATTCCGGGTAAGGGCCGGGGATTTCTGTACTGAGGAACAACTCACAGGGTGAGGCCTGGCCCTCCGCCCAGGCAAATTGCGCCATCTGGAAGCGGCGACCAAAAACCATCCCCTCCAGCCCTGGCTGGAGAAACTGCTCCCAGGGCAACGTCTGAACATCAACCGCGATACCACACCGAGCCAGGTCTGCCTTTATTCGCTCTGCGGCCATCTCCCGTTCTGCATCCTGAGGGATGAGATAATCTACCTTCAGGAGCGTCCCATCGGGGACGTCAGCCACGCCGCTGGCGACGCGCGGAGTTGCCTCATCACCATCTTCATCAATCCAGCCAGCCGCGGTGAGTGCGGCGCGCCCCGCATCCGGGTCATGTTCGCCGATGGAAAGCTCCGGGACGGCCAGAGGATGCCCCGGCGGCAGGTAAGACTCGGCTACCATTGAGAAACCGGCATACAGCGCATCCACCAGCGATCCCCGGTCCAGGCACTGCGCCACCGCTTTCCGCACAGCGGCGTCGGCAAACAGAGCCGGTTGTTCAGCGTTGAAGGATTCAATACCAAAGACAATCTGTTCAAAGGCGGCTGAGGTTTGCACAGCCAGTTGCACCTGGCCTTCGGCCTGAGCAGACAGCAAGCGCGGTATCTGCTCACGCCCCACCGCAGTGGCATCCACCAGATCGCACTCGCCAACCAGCAAGGCATCCACCGCCGCCTCGCCATCGAAGGCAAATCGAAAGACCAGATGATCAAAATACGGCAACCCCTCCGCGGCGCGGAAATAGCGCGGATTGCGGTTGAGCGTGATGTGATCCCCCGGCACCCATTCGGCCAGCACATAGGCCCCCCATCCCATCGGGAGGCGGGCGCTCAACTCGGAGGTGAACAATTCGTCAACAGACATCTGCCCCCACAGGTGCTGCGGCAGCGGCGAGAAAAACTGCCTCACATACTCCCCCTGATATCCTGGCAGGCTAACCCATTCCACCGTCAGGGTGTCCGGCGCGGTGTAGCTCCTGGTAAAACGTACCGGTTCCAAGGCATTGCCGAAAATCCCCCTAGCCACCTGATAAGCGTAGACCGAATCTTGCGCCGTGAGCGGCGTCCCATCTGACCACTGGATATCGGGCAAGAGGCGAAAGCGCACCACCAGCTCATCCATTTGCACTGGCTGATCGTCTGTATAGATCAGGGCACAGTCCGGGCCCGTGCATCCGCTAGGGCGATAGCGTACGCCATCTTGCAGCGCAGCCCACTCTCCCAGGGCGTCAACAATCAACTCGCCGGGATAAACATCCACAGGGCGCAGTTGCACATCGCCGTTCGCCAGGGAGGGCAACCGTTCCAAAATAACCGGCGAAGCCTGCCCGTTGGCGCGGTCTATCGGGCCGTCATAGATCGCCTGACGGATGACGCGGGCAGCCCGCGAATCATCCGCGTAGGGGAACAACGAGGTCGGCTCCTGGCCCACGCATATCGTCAACACCCGCGGGGGAAGCGGCGTGGGCGACGGTGTTGCGGTTGGGGGAGCTATTGAGGTCACGTACGCCCGCGCCGTACTCATCGCATCTTCCTCAGATAAGGGCTGAGGCGATGGAGAACAGGCGACCAGGACGCTGACAAAAAAGAAAAAGAAGGAAAGTCGCAGCGAATAGGCCATTTTACATCAAGGGCGGCAATTATACCAGAAAGAGACTCGCCGGAAACAATATCGC
>CAZZFZ010000105.1:0-10560 GCA_964653835.1 uncultured Anaerolineales bacterium | reverse complement strand
CCCCCACACAGCACACCCGCCGCGGAGCGGCCGGAGGCGTAGCAGGGGCAATAGAGCCGGCCCGCGGGGGCGGGGCAGGGAAACGGGGCGGCAACGTGGGGCAAGGTGTTCGGCGTCGGGCGCGGCCCCGCCGTCAAAGGACAGGCCAGCAGCGCCTATGACCCGCGCGCCAGCAAGGGCACGGGTGTGACCTACGCCACCTCACCCCAAGGTGCCGACCACACCGCCGGGCTGACCATCCGCGCCAAGATCAACCACACCGACCCACAGGGGCAGGCCGAGGTCTCGCGCAAAGCGCAGATCAGCATGGCAGGTTATGACACGCTGGGAGCGTGCATCTTCGCCGGCTTCGGCTTCGCCGCCGCGCCGCAAACGATTCGCGACCTGCTCAACGCCCGCTACGGCTGGGACGTCGGCGACGACATCCTCCAGGAACTGGGCCGCGAAACCCTGAAGCTGGAACACGAATTCAACCGCCGGGCCGGTTTCACCCCCGCCGACGACCGCCTTCCCGAATGGATGTGCCGCGAACCCTTGCCCCCCACCGGCGCAGTCTTCGACGTGCCCTCAGAAGACCTCGACCGCCTGGTCGCAGAGTGGTGATCCGGGGCACGCACCCCCCGCGGTCCTTCGGGCTTGGCAGGCTAGAATACTTACCCAATTGCTTGTATCCCTTTCGATAACATATCCAGATACTTTTTACCGCGGAGAGCGCAGAGGCCGCAGAGAAGAAGCAAAGGACCTTTGCGCTCTCCGCGTATTCTGCGGTGAATTAATCCTAAACCCGGGTTTCGATACGCGCCCTGGGCTGCCGAGGGGTACGCTGACCAGCCAACGCAAAGCCATGAAACTGTGGTAAAACTTAATCGCACCGCATCAGGAGTGAAGCGAAATGAAACGCTATCAGTACGGATGGATTCTCTTGTTCACTGCAGCCGCACTAAGCGCCATGGCTTGCGGGTTGTTAAGTGATATTGCCGATAAGGCTCAGAAAGTGGAAAACGCAGCAGGAACCGCCAGGGCGCTGGCGACCGCAGGTCAGGACATCATTACCCAGGTGAGCGGCAGCGGTGTGATGCAGACCGCCCTGGCCTACGCGACGAAGGCGGAGGAAAGCGGCCTGGTTGAGACCATGCAGGCAGCCATCACCACCATCCCTGGTCAAAGCTCCGATATCAAATCCACCGCCGAAGCCATCATCACCCAGGGCGCATACGGCCAGGCGCCCCCGAACATCCCCATCTTCCCCGGCGAAATCAGCGCCTTCTTTGGCAGCAGCAGCCTGGTCACCTACGCCGCGCCGACGGACGTCCAGGCCATTGTGGATTTCTACCGTCAGCAAATGCCCGTCTACGGTTGGGAGCCTGGCGGCGAGACCACGGTGATCACCTCTTCCTACGCCGTGCTGGGTTACCAGAATCCCTCTCAGCGTGTGACGATTACCATCAGCGCCGCCCCGTTGACCAGCGAAAGCCTGGTGGTCATCAGCGTATTTAATAACTAACCTTCAACAGATTACAGGTACAGCTTCCCATGCCCATCCAGGACAAATTCGGCCGGCCGCTGCGCGACCTGCGCATCTCCGTCACCGACCGTTGCAACTTCCGCTGCTCGTATTGCATGCCCAAAGATGTCTTTGGGCGCAATTACGCATTCCTCCCCAAATCGGAGTTGCTCACCTTTGAGGAGATCGCCCGCCTGGCGCGCGTCTTCGTCGGCCTGGGGGTGCGCAAAATCCGCCTGACGGGGGGAGAGCCGCTGCTGCGCCGCGACATCGAGGTGCTGGTCGCCATGCTGGCCGAGATCCCCGGCCTGGAGATCGCCATGACCACTAACGGCTCGGCGCTGGTAACCAAGGCCCAGGCGCTCAAAGACGCCGGACTAAAGCGCATCACCATCAGCCTCGACGCACTGGACGACGCCATCTTCAAAGCCATGAACGAGGTGGATTTCCCCGTGGCGCGCGTGCTGGAGGGGATCGAGGTCGCCCGAGAGGCGGGGCTGACGCCGATCAAAATCAACATGGTAGTCAGGCGCGGCGTCAACGAAGGGGAGATTCTGCCGATGGCGCGCTTCTTCCATGGCAGCGGGCACATCCTGCGCTTCATCGAATACATGGACGTGGGCGCTTCCAACGGCTGGCGCATGGACGACGTCGTCCCGGCGAAGGAGATCATCGAAACCATCAACGCCGAGATGCCCATCGAACCGCTGGACCCCAACTACCGCGGCGAGGTGGCTCAACGCTGGCGCTTCAAGGATGGCGGCGGGGAGATCGGGGTGATCGCCTCGGTCACGCAGCCGTTTTGCGGCGATTGCACCCGCCTGCGCCTCTCGGCCAAAGGGGAATTATATACCTGCCTCTTCGGGATCAGCGGCTACGACCTGCGCGCCCCGCTGCGCAGCGGGAGCGATGACGACGCCCTGGCCGAGGCCATCCGCAACCTGTGGCAGGGACGTCAGGATCGCTACTCCGAGCTGCGCACCTCCGCCACCGCAAACCTGCCCAAAGTTGAGATGTCCTACATCGGAGGCTGAATGTCGCTGAACAACTCCATCGAAACCATCCTCTTCGACCTGGACGGCACGCTGCGCCACAACACCCCCTCAGCAGAGAAAACCCTGACCCGCATCGCGCGCGAACTGGGGGCGCGCATCCCCGCCGAGCGCGGCCTGCAAGCCGCCCGCTGGGCGCACTACTATTGGGCGCAATCGCCGGAACTGCTGGCGGATATTCAGCGCTTCGACAAATTGGAGCCGGAATTCTGGGTCAACTACGCTTACCGCTACCTGATGGCTTTAGGCGTCCCGGAACCTCAGGCGGCCGATCTCGCCCCGGCGCTCTCCAGCCGCATGGAAACCGAATACACCCCGGAGAGCACCGTCCACCCCGAGGATTTAGAGACCCTCGCCGGGCTTCGCCAGCGTGGCTTCATCCTGGGGCTGGTCTCCAACCGCACACTCCCCTTTGATGAAGAGATTCAGGAGCTTGGCCTGAAGCCGTATTTCGATTTCGCCTACGTGGCCGGTGAGGTGAACGCCTGGAAGCCCGATCCAACCATCTTTGAGCGCGCCTTCGCCCTGAGCAACAGCGCGCCGGAGCACAGCCTCTACATCGGGGATAATTACTACGCCGACATCATCGGGGCGCGGGCCGCGGGCATGCAGCCTGTGCTGCTCGACCCGCATGGTCTCTTCCCAAAGGCCGATTGCCCGGTGATCCATCGGCTGGACGAGCTGGTCAACCTGCTTCCCCCGCGGGGTAAAACACTACCTCGTGGTTGACGTATTCCCCCTGATGATAACGGAATTTCGCCGAGAAAAACCCGGGGCGATCCAGCCAGGGTAAAAACACGCGGTCTCCCTCCCAGAGGTTGAGTTCAGATAGTTCAGCGTCGGGGATCCAGCGTAACTCACCTTCCGGCGATTCAATTAGCTCCCCCTCAAATTCCGGCACCACAAATACGAAAACGTACCAGTCCTCCCCACGAGCGAATTCAGGGAAGGAGATAAAGCCCTTCAATTCAAGCCGGGTGGCGATCAGTCCGGATTCTTCGCGAATCTCGCGACGGGCGCAATCCTCCGGCGATTCCCCTGGCTCGAACTTGCCGCCCAGCCCGTTCCACTTGCCCTCATGGATGTCGTTCTCTTTTTTGACGCGGTGCAGCATCAGGGTGCGCCCATCTTTGCGCACATAGCATAACGTCGCCAGTTTCACCATCAGCCTCCATCACTCCACACCCATTTAACCGCAGAAGCGAAACGCCTTTCGGGTTTCGCTTCCTCGCAGCGGAGAGGGAGGGATTCGAACCCTCGGTAGCCTTGCGGCTACAGCGGTTTTCGAGACCGCCCCAATCGTCCACTCTGGCACCTCTCCAAGAGCGGGGGAATTATACCAGGGGAAGGGATGACGGTAAACAAATTCCCTCCTCCAATCTCCCTCATACAAAAAACTTATCCTCTTCATACACGGCGATTTTAAAATGCTTACAGTCATCCATCCACCCTCCCGCTGGTTTGGAATCTGCAGGAGGGTGGAGAGGAGAGATATTATTTATCGGTAATGAGGGAATAACATGAACCTGGAAAAATATACCCAAAAATCACAAGAAGCTCTGCTGGGCGCACAGCGCCTGGCGGAAGGTTTCAACCATCAGACCATTGAACCCGCCCACCTGCTGCTGGCGTTGCTGCAACAGGAAGACGGGGTTGTGCCCGCCATCGTGACGCGCGTGGCGGGGAGCACTGCGGCGCTGAAAGACGAAGTGCAGCGCGACCTGGAGAACCGCCCCAAAGTCTACGGGGCCAACACCCAGGTGGGGCTTTCGCGCCCCGCTTCGGATACACTCCGGGCAGCGGAGAAATTCGCCAAAGGGATGAAGGACGAATACGTCTCCACTGAGCACATCCTGCTGGGGTTGACCGAATCCCCCGAAGGGAAACGCCTGGAATCCTACGGTCTGACCAAAGACGCCATCCTCAAAGCGCTGGCCTCGGTGCGCGGTTCGCAACGCGTCACCAATCAGAATCCGGAGGCCACCTATCAGCCGTTGGAGAAGTTCGGCCGCGACCTGACCGACATGGCCCGCCGCGGCAAGCTCGACCCGGTCATCGGGCGCGATGAAGAGATCCGCCGCGTGGTGCAGATCCTCTCGCGGCGCACCAAGAATAACCCGGCGCTGATCGGCGAGCCCGGCGTGGGCAAGACCGCCATCGTCGAGGGGCTGGCGCAGCGCATCGTCAAAGGCGATGTGCCCGAAGGGTTGAAGCGCAAGCGCCTGGTGCAACTGGATATGGGCGCGCTGGTCGCCGGGGCGAAGTATCGCGGCGAGTTTGAGGAGCGCCTGAAAGCCGTGCTCAAAGAGATCACCGAGGCCGAGGGCGAAATCCTGCTCTTTGTGGACGAGATGCACACCGTCGTCGGCGCGGGGGCTGCCGAAGGCGCCATGGATGCCGGCAACATGCTCAAGCCGATGCTGGCGCGCGGCGAGCTGCACATGATTGGGGCGACCACCCTCGATGAGTACCGTAAATACATCGAGAAGGACCCGGCCCTGGAGCGTCGCTTCCAGCCGGTGCTGGTGGAAGAACCCTCGGTGGAAGATACCATCTCCATCTTGCGCGGCCTGAAGGAGCGCTATGAGATCCATCACGGCGTGCGCATCACCGACGCGGCCACCATCGCCGCGGCCACGCTCTCGCACCGCTACATCACCGACCGTCACCTGCCTGATAAGGCAATTGATCTGATTGACGAGGCCGCCGCCCGCCTGCGTACCGAGATCGACTCCAAACCGCAGGCGCTGGACGAGGTGGATCGCCAGATCATGCAGTTGGAGATCGAGCGCCAGGCGCTGAAGAAAGAGAAGGACAAAGCCTCGCGCGAACGATTAGCCAAACTGGAAAAAGAACTCGCCGACCTGCAAGAACGCTCGCGGGAGCTGCACGCCCGCTGGCAGACCGAGAAAGAAGCCATCGCCAACCTGCAGGCGGTAAAAGAGCAGATCGAACAGACGCGCATCGAGATTGAACGCGCCGAGCGGGTCGCCGACCTGGAAAAGGCCGCCCGCCTGCGCTACGGCACGCTGCGCGAGCTAGAAGAACAAATGAAAGAACTGGAAGCGCGGCTCAAGGAAATCCAGGCCGAAGGCGCGCTGCTCAAAGAGGAAGTAGACGCCGAGGAGATCGCTCAAATCGTCTCCCGCTGGACCGGCATCCCGGTCTCTCGCTTGCTGGAAGGCGAGATGGAGAAGCTGGTGCGCATGGAAGAACGCCTGCACCAGCGTGTGGTCGGGCAGGATGAAGCCATCCGCGCCGTCTCCAACGCGGTGCGCCGCAGCCGCGCCGGGCTGCAAGACCCGAACCGCCCGATGGGGTCGTTCATCTTCCTCGGCCCGACGGGCGTGGGCAAGACCGAGCTGGCGCGCGCTCTGGCGGAATTCATGTTCGATGACGAGCGGGCGATGATCCGCATTGACATGAGCGAGTACCAGGAGAAGCACACCGTCGCCCGCCTGATCGGTGCGCCGCCCGGCTACGTGGGCTACGATGAAGGCGGTCAGCTCACCGAGGCCGTCCGCCGCCGCCCGTACAGCGTGGTGCTCTTCGACGAGATCGAGAAAGCGCACCGCGACGTGTTCAACGTGCTGCTGCAACTACTGGACGACGGTCGCCTGACCGACGGCCAGGGCCGCACCGTGGACTTCCGCAACACGGTGGTGATTATGACCTCCAACCTGGGTAACGAGTTGTGGGCATCTCGCGACACGGTGACACGTGACGACGTGACACGGGTATTGCAAGCCCATTTCCGCCCCGAGTTCCTCAACCGCATTGACGAGATCGTGGTCTTCCACCCGTTGAGCAAAGAACACCTCACCGAGATCGTGGACATCCAACTGCACCGGGTGGAACGCCTGCTGCGCGAGCGGGGCTACTCGCTGGAGGTCACGCCTGAAGCGCGCACCTACCTGGCCGAAGTGGGCTACGATCCCGACTTTGGCGCTCGCCCGCTCAAGCGCGCCATCCAACGCGAATTGCAGGACCCGCTGGCGCTGGAGATTCTCTCCGGCAACATCCGGGTGGGTGACCTGATCCGCGTCGAACGCGGCCAGGAGGGACTGACCTTCACCCCCATCCACCCCGCCGCGGAAGATGAGGGTGATGATGAAATCGAAGTGATCGAAGGTGAAATCGTGGAGTAACACACAGACATCCGAAGTCTTTGAGACTTCGGATGTCTGTCTTTGGGGTAGAATCATGCCGTTGTCACGGCGAAATCCTCACCCCATCGTTTGCGAGGTTCATCATCTTCAACCTGAAACGCCACTTCCTGCTCGATCCTCAAATCGCCTTTCTCAACCACGGATCGTTTGGCGCCACACCGCGGCCAGTCTTTCGCGCCTATCAGCGATGGCAACGCGAGCTGGAGCGTCAGCCGGTCGAATTCCTTGACCGCCGCTTCACGGAGCGTATGGCGGCGGCGCGGCGCGCCCTGGGATGCTACCTGGGGACGGACGCCAACAACCTGGTCTACACCACCAACGTCACTGTGGCGCTGAACATCGTCGCCCGCTCGCTGGAGCTCGGACCAGGCGACGAAGTCCTCTCCACGGATCACGAATATGGCGCGCTGGATCGCACCTGGCGCTTTCTGGCACAGGAGCGCGGCTTCCGCTACATCAATCAGCCCATCCCCCTGCCACTGAGAACGCCGAGAGCGTTCGCGGAGGCGCTCTGGAAAGGCGTCACAGCGCGCACGCGGGTGATCTTCCTCAGTCACATCACCAGCCCCACTGCGCTGATCTTTCCTGTGCAAGAGGTCATCTCCCGCGCCCGCCGCGAGGGAATCCTCACCGTGATTGACGGTGCCCACGCGCCGGGGCAGATTCCCCTCCACCTGGACAAATTGGGGGCCGACTTCTACGGCGGCAACCTGCACAAATGGCTGTGCGCGCCCAAAGGGGCCGGCTTCCTGTACGCCCGGCCTGAAGTCCAGCCGCTGCTCAAGCCGCTGGTGGTCTCCTGGGGATATCAATCCGAACGGCCAGGGCCTTCGCAATTCGTAGATCATCACGAGTGGTGGGGGACACGCGACATCGCCGCTTTCCTCGCCGTGCCGGAGGCGATCGCCTTTCAGGAGAAACACAACTGGCCGCGCGTGCGCGCCGCCTGCCATGCCCTGCTGCGCGAGACGGTGGCCGCGATCGGCGAACTGACCGGCCTGCCGCCGCTTTCGGACGAACGCTGGTACGCGCAGATGGCAGCCGTCCCTCTGCCCAATAACGTGGACGTGATGCACCTGAAAACGCGCCTTTACGATGATTTTGGCGTTGAAGTGCCGGTATTTGAATGGAATGGGCGAAAACTGTTGCGCCTCAGCTTACAGGGCTACAACACGCGCGGCGACCTGCAGCGCCTGCTGGAGGCCTTGCGGCAGGTGCTTGCGTGAATTCAAGGCCTCACAAGAATCCACAGTCCCGGAGACTTCGGATGGCTGCTTTTTCACCTGGGGTATAATGCCCGCATGACCACAACAACCGTTACCCTCGACCCTCAAAAACAGGCGCAGGCCAAGCGTTACGCCCTCATCCGCCGCTACCTTTGGCTGGCTGAAACGCTCTTCAGCCTGCTCTACGCCGCCGCCTGGCTGACGTTCGGCTGGGCGACGCGGCTGCGCGACGCGCTGCTGGATCTGACGGCCAACGAGTTGATCCTGGTGGCTGCTTTTCTGGTCGTTTACGGGGGCATCTACGCCCTGCTCTCCTTCCCGCTGGATTACTACGGCGGCTTTGTGCTCCCCCACCGCTTCGACCAATCCACTCAAACGCTGAAAGACTGGCTGATTGACCAGCTCAAAGGGTTGCTGATCGCCGCGCCGCTCGGCCTGCTGGTGATGGAACTGGTCTACCTGGCGCTGCGCCTCACCGGTGACGCCTGGTGGTTGTGGACCACCGGGGGGATGCTGCTCTTTGGGGTGATCCTGGGCAACATGGCACCGGTGTTGATTATGCCGCTGTTCAACAAATTCATTCCCCTTGAGGAGGAACACGCCGACCTGGCCGCGCGACTGATCGCCCTGGCGGAGAAAGCCAACACCCGCGTGCGGGGGGTCTACAAATTCGATATGTCGCGCCGAACCAAAGCTGCCAACGCCGCGCTGACCGGAATCGGCAACACGCGCCGCATCATCCTGGGTGACACCCTGATCAACGAGTTCACCGCTGACGAGATCGAAGCTGTGCTGGCGCACGAACTCGGCCATCACGTCAATCACGATATTCCCATCCTGATGTTCTCCGGCACGCTGATCACCGCCTTCGGGCTGTACCTGGCCTCGCTGGTGATGAAATCGGCTGTGGCAGCCTTCGGCTTTTACGGCGTCGCCGATGTGGCCGCCTTCCCCGCACTGATGGTGGTGATACAGCTCTACGGCCTGGTCAGCCAGCCGCTCACCAACGCCATCGCCCGCTGGCGCGAACGCCTAGCCGACGAATACGCCCTGCGCGCCACCAACGACGGCGAAGCCTTCGCCACCGCCTTCATCCGCCTGGCGAACCAAAACCTGGGCGAGGTGGACCCGCCGCACTGGGTGGTGTGGATGTTTTACGATCACCCTCCCTTAAACGAACGCATCCAGCGGGCGCGCCACTGGCAGCCTACCCCATCCTGATCTGGCATCCATCCTGCAACTATCGTTGCACACGCTGTTCGCTCTCCGGTTTACGCTATAATACACGCAGATGTCAATCGCCTTTCCCTCCACCTTCTGTGATAAGGAGAAGCACATGAAGAAGAGAATGCACCCGCGTCACCTCATCCTCGGCCTGTTGATGCTCACGCTGCTGCTCACGCTGGCGCTCCCGGCGCCGGCGCAAGCCCAGGGGGAAGACTTCACCTGGATGCTGCTGACCGTCAAGAACGAAAGCCAGTTTGACTACACGCTCTACCTGTATGGGAGCACCAATTACACCCTGGTCGTCCCACCGAATACCACTACACAGTTTTTCGTGGATAAAGGATGGTACGCCTACTCGCAGGTGGCCTGCAACCTGACGACCAGCGGGACCTTCGATTTCACCAGCACACACTACACCATCAACGTGCCCATCTGCGGCGCGCCCCCCTCCAAGAGCTGGCAGGCCTCCCTGTATTACGACACAGCGACCGATATCCGCCCCATTCGGATCACCATCCGCAACAAGACGCGCCTGCCCATCGAGCTTTACGTCCGCACGCTGACCGAACACCACTTCCTGACCTTTGACCCCCTTGAGACGCAGGAGTTGCTGCTCAACAATCAGGACGAGACGTACGCCTACAGTTATGTAGCCTGCGACGAGTTACGCAGCGGCTATCTGCACCCCTACCGGGGGATCCCGTTCGACTTGGATTGCAGCGGCAATAAGTAAGCCGCGGAAACACAGCATTCCGTGCTCCTGTGGGCAAGGCAAACCCACAGGAGCACACAATTTCCTTGTCAAAGCAAGGCTCCTCTGCTATAATCCCGCCTACCCTGGGCGCGTAGCTCAGCTGGTCAGAGCGCACGGTTCACATCCGTGAGGTCGGGGGTTCGAGCCCCTCCGCGCCCACAATAAACACCCCGGAAAGACCACCGCCTAATCAATTGCTTGGAGGTTTGCGTCCTTCCGGGGTCACACAATGAAACTCGTTTGACGAAACTGATGAATCGGGCCGCTCGGTCCAACGCCCCGCTAATACCCTGCAAGAGTGGCTCAGGTGTTGGCGTCTTGCCTTAATAAGCTCTGCAAGGGCTCTCCTATGGCTGCTCTTCCAACCTTCATCCCACTCCCCGAAGCCGCCCGCAAATACGGCTACGATGTCACCGAGTTGCGGGAAATGGCCGAATCCGGTAAGATTGAAGCCGTACAATTACCGGATGGAGATGTCGTTGTGAGCGAAGATAGCGTGCAAGAGAAGGTCCGCAAGGAAGATTTGCCGGAATATCAAGAGTATAAGCACCTTGCTGGCGTTGGGATCAGTATCAGCAAGGCGGCTTCTGACTATGATATTCCGCTCTCTACTTTGTATGGCTGGATT
>CAZZFZ010000104.1:0-10600 GCA_964653835.1 uncultured Anaerolineales bacterium | reverse complement strand
CTGCGCGACCGCGTCATCGGCCGCGTGCTGGAAGAAATCCCCGACGCCCGCCTGACCGGTCACCCCACAGAGCGGCTGCCCAACCACGCCAGCTTCGTCTTCAAGGGCGTGGACGGCAACCAGTTGCTGATGCTGCTGGACATGGCGGGATTCGCCTGTTCGTCCGGTTCCGCGTGCAAGACCGGCAACCCCGAACCCTCGGAGGTGCTGACCGCCCTCGGCCTGCCGCGTCCGTGGGGGCTGGGCTCGTTGCGCGTCACCGTGGGGAAGGATACTCGCCCTGAGGATGTGGAGCGCTTCCTGGACGTGCTGCCGGGGTTGATCGCGAAAACCCGGAAAATCAAATAACCACAAAGAGCACAAAGAAACACCTTTGTGCATCCTTTGTGTTCCTGGTGGTTAACCATGAATCCAACTGTCGTTATCGCCATGTCGGGGGGGGTGGATAGCTCGGTCGCGGCGGCGTTGCTCAAGGAGCAGGGCTACAACGTGATCGGGATGATGCTGCGGCTGTGGAGCGAACCCGGTAAAGAGAGTCAGAACCGCTGCTGCACCATTGACGCCATGAACCTGGCGCGGCGCATCGCCGCCCGGCTCGACATCCCCTTCTATGCTGTGGACGCCAAAAACGTCTTCCGCGAGACCGTGGTACAGTATTTCATCGAAGGCTACGAGGCGGGCGTCACTCCCAACCCTTGCCTGATCTGCAACCGCCGCGTGCGCTGGGGCTTCCTGCTCCAACAGGCGCTCGCCCTGGGCGCGGACTTCATGGCGACGGGGCACTACGCGCGGGTGCAGACGGCAGACGGCAGAGACCAAACCACGGTCGGCGGTCCACCGTCAGCCGTCCAACTACTGAAAGGACGCGACCCCGCCAAAGATCAGTCCTACGTCCTCCACGTGCTGAACCAGGAGCAGCTCTCCCACGCGCTCTTCCCCGTCGGCGAATACACCAAAGCCGAGGTACGGCAACTGGCGCGCGACTTTGATCTGCCAGTAGCCGCCCGCTCCGACAGCCAGGACCTGTGCTTCCTCGGCGATGGCAGTTACCAGCAATTCTTACAGCGCAACGCCCCGCAGGTGGTCAACCCGGGGCCGATCCTCAACACCGCCGGAGAAGAGATCGGGCGTCATCACGGGCTGGCGTTCTACACCATCGGGCAGCGCCGCGGGTTGGGGATCGCCGCCGCGCACCCCCTCTACGTGCGGGAAAAGGACCTCGCCCGCAACGCCCTGATCGTCGCCCCGCTGGAGGAAATGGGGCGCAGCGAATTAACCGCCAGCGAAGTCAACTGGATCGCCGGCGCGCCGCCCGAAGCGCCCTTCCGCGCCGAGGTCAAAATCCGCTACAAAGCGCACCCCACCTGGGGAATGGTCACACCCCTCCCCGGCGGCCGCGTTCACGTCCGCTTCGAGGAGCCGCTGCGCGACATTACCCCCGGGCAGGCTGCCGTGTTCTACGATGGCGAAGTCTGTTTGGGCGGTGGGATCATCGAACGGGAGTGATATACTAGCCGTATGACCCTCCCCAGCCTGATCGTCGGCCTGCTGATTTCCACCCTGTACGGCGCGCTCCTCCACCTGATACGCGGTGGCGGGCCAGGGCGGCTGCTGCTTTATTTGTTCCTCGCCTGGTTTGGCTTTTGGAGCGGTCACTTCTGGGGCGCTTCGCAGGGTTGGGACTTTCTCAGCCTGGGGCCGTTGCGTCTGGGGGCGGCCACCCTCGGCGCAGTCATCCTGCTGGGGATCGCCTTCCTCCTCAGTTTCGCCGACAACCCTGCCGACGCATAGGAGCACACACTTTTTCAAGATGAACGCTCAACCCGGCGACCTCGCTCACCTGATTGATCCTCGCGGGAAATCCTACATCGTGCAGCTCAAGCCCGGCGCGCAGTTTCAGTCGCACCACGGCATCATCTCGCACGACGCCATTCTCGGCAAGCCATGGGGACGGCAGGTGTTCAGCCATCTGGAAAAGCCCTTCCTGGTGCTGCAACCCAGCCTCAACGACCTGTTGCTGCGCCTGCGCCGCGCCACCACGATCATGTATCCCAAGGACATCGGCTTCCTGCTGGTCAACATGAACATCGGCCCCGGCCAGCGCGTGCTGGAAGCGGGCAGCGGCTCCGGGGGGTTGACCATCGCCCTGGCGCACGCCGTCGGTCCCCAGGGACAGGTCTTCAGCTACGATGCCCGCGCTGAAAACCAGGAAGTCGCCCGAAAAAACGTGGAGCGCCTCGGGCTGGCTGACCGGGTCACCTTCAAGATCCGCGATGTCGGCGAGGGCTTCGATGAACACGGGCTGGACGCCCTCTTCCTCGACCTGCCCAACCCCTACGATTACCTCCCCCAGGCCCAGGCAGCGCTCAAGCCGAGCGGCTTTTTCGGCAGCCTGTTGCCGACGGTCAATCAGGTCTCCCTGCTGCTGGACGCCCTGGAAAGCCACAGCTTCGCCTTCCCCGAAGTTTGCGAAGTGCTGTTACGTTACTATAACCCGGTGGGTCAGCGCCTGCGCCCCAAACAACGCATGGTCGCGCACACCGGCTTTCTCATCTTTGCCCGCAAAGTGCAAACCGAAGAAACCGAACTTCATCCCACAGGAGACCCCCATGCGCAGAGGTAGAGGCAGAAGAAGACGACGCTTTCCCCTCCCCCGCGGGCCGCGCCCGCGCCTGCCGCGCGGCGCCCGGCCGCGCGCTCATCGCGCCTTGCAGCGCGCCCACCGCCTGATGGAATCCGGTGATTACGCCAACGCATCCGACATCTTCGAGATGCTGGCGCAAGGCGCTCGCGACCGCGGGCTGCTTCGCCAAGCCCCGCGGCTTTACCTGCAAGCCGGTAAGGCCAGCCTGCTCGGCGGGCAACGCGCGCGCGGGGTGGAACTGCTGCGTGCCGGTTTGACTCTGCTGGCCGAATCGCAACGCTGGGCGCAGCTCCACCAGGCAAGCACGCGCGTGATTGACGAACTGGAACAATGGGGGGAAACCGAACTGGCGGAGGAGTTCCGCCAGTGGCTGCACACCCAGCTCCCGGAAGACGAAGCCGCTTACCAGCAGCGCGCCGCGCAGGCCCCGCGCCGTCCGCCCCTGCCGCTGCACTGCCCCTCCTGCGGCGGGCCGGTGCGCCCCGATGAAGTCGAGTGGCTGGACGCAACCACGGCGGAATGTCCTTACTGCGGGAGCGGAATACGCGGCGAATGACGCTCAGCGAGGCAACCATCCGTCAGCGGCTGGCAAAAGCACCGGTCAACCTGCCGCCGGAATCGCCCTACCCTTCCACCATCAGCAGCGACCCGCCGCGACCCGCCGCGGTGCTGATTCCTCTGCTGCGGAAGGCCGACGCCTGGCACTTGCTCTTCATCCGCCGCACGCACGCCCCACACGACCGGCACGGTGGACAGGTGGCCTTCCCCGGCGGCAGGTGCGACCCCGACGATCCCGATGCTGAAGCCGCCGCGCTGCGCGAAGCCGAGGAAGAAACCGGCCTCTCTCCGCGGGATGTGCGCGTCCTGGGGCGCTTGCGCCCGATTCTGACCATCACCAACTACCGCGTCACGCCAGTGGTCGGCGCGATGCCCTGGCCCTACCCCCTGCACCCGCAACCGGAGGAGGTCAGCCGCATCTTCACCATCCCCCTGGCCTGGCTGGCCGATCCTGCCAACCGGCGCGTGGATCTGCGCCAGCCAGAGCCTTTGACGCAGCCCATACCGGTGATCTATTTTCAGTCTTACGATGGTGAAATCCTCTGGGGAGCCAGCGCCCGCATGACCCTGCTGCTGCTAGAGTCGCTGGGGGTGGCTTCGCCGGAAAACCGTTACGCCCCCTGAACGTTTATTCCTCTTCCCCCAACAGCTCAACCGCATCAATCTCATTCCAGCCCAGCCCCAACGCGGCCTGATCCAGCGTGATGCGCACCGTGTCGTAGCGTATATCGGTGCGCGGGATAGTGATAGACAGCGTGTACGGGCAGGGCTGATCGATCGACATGGGCTCAGCCTCGTAGATGGTCGCTGTGCGCCCAAACGAGCCGACCAACTCCACCTTAGCCACCTGATTGGGGTTAAACGTCTGCACAATGTTCACGCCAATCACGTACACCGGCAGGGTGTATTGCAGCTCAATCCACTCCAGCGTGTCGCTACCCACCGGGGCCCAGGCGGTCTGAAAATCGCCGCAGCGGGGGGTGTCAGGCGCGCCGGTGGCCTGCACAGCCGCCCACTCCGGGTCGGCGTACTCACTGCTGGCCGTGGCGCTGACCGCCCACTGACGCATCGCCCCCGGCGGGAGGACATCCGGCGGCGAATCCGCAGCGGGAGTCTGCGACGGTTGCGGCAGGTCGGCAGCCTCATTTGCCACTGGCGCACCTGCACAGGCAACGAGCATCGTCAGCCCAAAGAGGATTATGATCGCACGAAACCATTTCATAGTCTTCTCCTTGAACACGCTGAGGCAGCAGCGAATCCCGCTCCAGGGTTGAAAAAACATCCCGCCAGGAAAACCCCGGCGGGATGTCATCTCCAATTGATCCGCGCCGCCGGTGGCGGTCGCAGCCTTCAACGCACGGCTCAGGCCTCTTCTTCCTCGCCCTTGCCCTTCTCGATCACTTCCGGCTCGGCAGATACGCCTTCTTCCTCGAGCAGTTCTTCTTCCTCGGCTTCCTCGCCGACGCCTCCGGGGGCGGTCGCCATCAGCACCATCGTATCCGCTTCGGTCAACACTGTGATCCCCTCCGGGATCGGGAGATCCGCCACTGTGATGCTGTCGCCGATCTCCTTCAACACCGAGGCGTCCACCTCGATGCTTTCCGGCAGATCCTTGGGTAGACACTCGATCTCGAGCGAGTCCAGGCCAACGGTCAGGACTGCAGAGTAATCCTTCACCGCGGGGACTTCCCCATCCAACACGATCAGCGCGACCTGCGTGCGCACGGTCTCATCCATCGCCAGAGCCTGGAAATCCACGTGCAGCAACTGACGCGTGATGATGTCCTTCTGCAGTTCGCGCACCAGCACGGCGTGCTCATTGCCGTCCACTTTCAGTTTCAACAGCGTGGAAGTGCCGACCTCGCGCAACACTTTGGTGGCCTCGCGCAGATCAACAACCAGCGGCGTCGACTCCAGGCCATGGCCATAGACAACAGCCGGCAGTTTGCCCTGACGGCGCAACTGCTTGACCTGCTTACCAATCACCTCACGACGGGTGGCTTCAAGAATATATTCGTTCGACATTTAAACCTTCCTCGGAGCGCCTCTCACCTGCAAAACGCAGATTACCCTCGCTCCTCTCAATAGTATTCCAGATCAAACGACCTAGGGTTTGATACGCCCCCCAGAGGAGGACGTGTTCCACAAATCAATCGCTGCGCCCGCTCAACAACCGGGCAACCCAGAGGATCAGCCCCATCGCCGTGCCAGCGGTCAGCCCGGCGAGCAGCGCGCCGCGGGTATCGAGCAGCGTCTCCACATTACCGTGCACTTCACCAGCAAGCAACACGCCGCTGCGAATTTGATCGCCGCTCACCTGACGAGCAACCAGCAACCCCGCCTGGACATCCTGCAACGCAGCCGCTTCAGCGTACACTGCGCCCGCGCCGCCCTGAGCAATGCTCAGGTTTTCTCCGTAGGCGAGCAACACGCCGCCCTGGGTGACGGCGATCCGCTCCGCATTAACAGAAGCCACGCCCCCCTGGCGCATCTCCACCTCGGCAGCCCGAATCTGCTGAACGCCGCTCTGACTGACGCGCACCAGATCGGCGTTGACCGTGGTCACAGCCGCGTTACTCAGGTTAACAACCTGGGCGTTTACCTCTTGTACGGCTTCTTCAGCCGGTTGTTCATGTTCCGTCATGCTGCCCTCCGAAAAAAACGCCGCCCATCCGGCGACGATGCAACGCGGGGAATTGTACTGAGGAACCCCCAATCCGTCAATGGAGACCTCCCGCAGAGGTGCATCAAAACCGGGCACGCATCTTGCACCTTCCTCTGCGCATCTACAGGAGACGCGCATGAACATAGAGTCCAACCCCGATATCTTGCTCCTTATGATCCTCAGCCTGTTTCTGCTTGGCGTGATCGCCTTTGTCAGCGGGATGGTGATCCTGCTCTCCCGCGCGCTGGGGAGAGATGTCCGCCAGATCACGCGCAGCACGCGCAAAGTGGCGGAAAAAGCCCTGGCCCATGACCTTTCCGGTCTGATCGGCAACGCCTCCATGCTGCTGACCGCCACCAACGACATGGTGCGCACCAGCGCTGGCGTCGGCGCCTTCTTGATTGTCCTGGGCTCAGTTATGGTACTAGTCGCCATCGGCCTGTACATCTACTTCTACGGAGGACCGCCCGCCTATGACATCCTCAACCGTTTACCTTGATTTGAAGCGCGCCCTGCCAGAGGACGCCTGGCCGACGGTCATCGCCGCCCTGCGGCAAGACCCTCTTGTGTGGGAGGAACTTCAACTGACGACCTTCCGGGGGGCTGCCGTTCAACGGCTGGGGAACTCCGCCCAGGCCTGGTCGCCGGTTAATCTGGGATTTCTCGCTCTGGGGAGCGAACTGCGCGCCGAGGCGCTGCGCAACGAACAGACTCTCCTGCCAGAAGAGCTGCGAGAACGCGCCGCGCAAACCGCCCGCCAGATCATCGACGGCGAGGCCGTCCAACCCTGCCTAGCCAAGGCAACCCTGCTCGCACTGGCCCTATGGAAAGGCTCCGCCGACCAGGCTTCGCTGCCCGCCTCTCCCCTGACCGATTGTGCCCTGGCCTGCCTCTTTGGTCTGCTGCCGCAGCCGGAAGAATTGCTCATAAACTTGCCAGTTGAGCGCGCCCTGCACGCCTTGCTGAGTAACCCATTGGATACAGAAACGCTGCTGGCACACCTGCTCAAGCGCCTGCAAAGCGTCGCGGACGAAGAACGTCTGGCGCTGCTCGCCGCCCTGCAAGAGCAACGTCCCCAACTCGCCGCCAGGCTGGCCGGGAAAGCCGCTGCCCTCACCCCGGCGCAGAACGCATCCCACGCCAGCGCTCCCCCTCGCTCCAAGGGGGTGACCGCAGCACTGCGCCTGCCGCTCGCCGACCTGCAATCCTTGCTCCAACAGGCAGACCTGGAGGACGCCTCCGGCGACATCGCCGACATGCAGGCCGCGCTGGATAAAGCGCGTCGCACCGCCGACCAACTGCAAACCGCCCTGGCGATTGAACTGGCCCAGGCAGCCGCCCGCGGCGGCAACCCCGGCCGGGCGCTGGAGCTATGGCGGGAGCACCAGGCAAACCTGAAACCCAAACACAGCGCACGCATCGCCCTGGCGTTGATCGCCAACGGCTTCACCGCCGAGGCGCTTGAACTCGCATCGACTCTGGAGGGCATCGCCAGCGAAGATATCGCCGTGCTGCTCACGCAAGCCTTTCTGGCCCAACAGCGCGGCAACCGGCGCGAAGCGCGCCTGGCCGCGCAGGCGGCCCTAGCGCGCCGCGCTTCATCCACAACTTCGGCGCTGGAAGACGATCAAATAGCCGACATTTTGCTGCGCATTGCCCTGGTGGACGAGGCCATCACCGTCGCCGAAGATTTCGCCCGGCAGCATCCCAACCATCCGGGCATCGCCCGGCTCCTGGCCGAAGCCTACCTGCGCGCCAGTCAGGCAGAAAAAGCCTTGCCCTGGGCGCACCTCTCCGCCGCCCTCACCCCGGAAGACCACGCGGCGCGCACCCGCCTCGCCGAAGCCCTGGAAGGCGCGCAGAACTACGAGGAAGCCCTTCAGGAGAGGTTGAAGCTCATCCAACACCCCGAAACCGCTACCCCAGAGGACCGGCGCGCCGCGGCACGCACCGCCCTGCGCGCCAGCCGGGCGGATATCGCCACGGCGATCTGCCGCCAGCTTCTATCCGAAGCACCGCAAGACGGCATCGCCCTGACCCTGCTCGGTCAGGCGTTGCTCGCCACAGGGGAAGTAGACGAGGGGCGCGACGCTCTTGAGCAAGCCGTCCAGTTCGCCCCCAATCACCCTGAACCCTGGCTGGCACTGGCAGAGCATCATAAACAGGCAGGCGACCCCAAGCGGTCACTGGAAACCCTGCTGCAGGCAACCCGCGCCGGGGTTGAATCGCCGCGATTGCTGCTCGCCCTGGGCAAAGCGCAACTGGAAAACCAATCACCCACTCAGGCGCTGGAAAGCCTGCGCCGCGCCGTCTCCCACCTGTCCTCCAGCCAGGAGGCGGATGACACCCTGGCGGCGGAGTGTCACCGGGTGCTGGGGCAATTACTGCTTGACCTGGGACACAACCAGGAGGCTGCCGAAGTGCTCGCAGAAGCGTGTCGGGTTGCGCCCGCCCACGCCGACCTGCACCACGCCCGCGCCCTGGCGTTGTGGCGACTGGATCGCCATGAGGAAGCCTTCTCCGCCTTCGAGCGCGCCCGGGAGCTTGACCCTGAGGACGATGCCATCCTACTCGATCACGGGCGCGCCCTGCTGGAGGAGGACATCCACGATCCCCGCGGGGAGCAAACGCTCCACCAGCTACTGGAAATCAACCCTCAGCAAAACGAAGCCGTCGCCCTGCTGGCGCGCTACTACGAACACAACGATCAACCCCACACCGCCCTGGAGGCCTACCAGCATGCCCTGGGCAGCGAGCTGAGCAACGACCCCCACTGGAAAAAGACGCTCACCCTTGGCCTGGGGCGCACCGCCCTGCGGTTGAAACAACCCGAAGCCGCCCTCGCCGCGCTGGAATCGCTCAACGGCGCAGGCGACGACCCCGCCACGGCACGCCTTCTGGCGGAGGCCTACCGCGCCAATCGCCTGCACGAAAAAGCCCTGCAAGTCGCCCAACAGGCTGTTGAACGTCAGCCCGGCGACCGTGAGACCACTCTGTGGTTCTGCGACCTGGCCGCCGAGGTTGGCGAATTGCAAATCGCCCTTACGGCGCTCAACGCCGCGCTCGAAGAACACCCCCAGGCAACTGACCTGCTACTGCGACGCGCCGAGTTGCTACGTCAACTGGAGCAGCCGCAGGCCGCAGCAAAGGATTTCGACCGCGTCGCCACGCTGGAGACCGCCACGCCAGAAGACTTGATCCACGCCGCCGAGGGGCTGCTCGCCGTGGAAGACCCGGCGCGCGCCGCCATAGCCTTCGAGCGCGCCGCGGCGCTCTACAAATCCACCCCTCACGCCAAGGAAGGCGCGCCTGGCGCCGAAACGCCGCTGGGACGCACCCTCGCCCGACTGGCCGAGACCTACACCCGGCTCGGCGAGCCACAAAACGCCCTCCGCACACTGGAGGAAGCCATCCAGCACGCGCCGCAGAACACCAGCCTGCTGGCGGCCAAAGCCGCCGCGCTGCTCGATCTTGGGCAGGATGAACAGGCCGCTCACTGGTTGGAGGCCCAACTTAAAGCGTTCCCCACCGACCCGGCTCTCAATTATCAGGCCGCCTTAATCCAGCACGCCCGCGGCGCATTAGCGATCGCCTTCGAACGTGCCCAGAGCGCGCTACACGCGTACGCCACTCGCAAAGCGCTCCACGATGAGCAGCGCGCCCGCCTGCTGGCAGCCCAACTGGCTTACGAGATACTGCGCCCGGTCGCCGGGCGCTCCCTGCTGGCCGAGACGCGCCTGCAAGAAGCCCAGCCCGCCGCAAACCTCACCGAGGCGCTGCTGCAATGTCTGCGCGGCGAGTTGGCCCTGGAGGCCGGTGAAGAGGTGGAGGCCGCCCAGGCGCTCACCGCTGCCCTGGTGCAGCAGCCCGCTCACCCACGAACGCTGGCACTGCAGGCGCGATTACGCCTTCGGCACGGGGATGGACAGGCGGCCAACGACAATTTAAAACAGGCTTTCGCGGCTTACGGCGAACTGGAAGCTCCATCCCCCCAAGACACTCTCGCCCTCGCCGAAGCGGCGTTAGAATGTCAGGCTTTCAGCGCCGCCGTGCACCTGCTCAGCAAAGCCGCCGATCCTGCCAGCCCGCGGCTTCACCTGATGTACGCCCGCGCCCTGACGTTGCGCGCCGAGCACCAGCAGCTATGCCGGGCGGTCAACATCCACCGCCATGCCCCCGGCGCCGCGGCCCTCGCCGAGGAGGCCTACCGCCAGTTCGAGGAGGCCATCCTGGCGGCCAACCGCGCCCTGGAAAAGCTGGGCGAATCGCTGGGGGAGGAGCGCGCCGCCGCCCAAACCGCCGTGTCAACCTGGCTGGCCCGCGGGCAGGCCGCCTTCCGGCCCAGCCGCCAGCACGCCCAGGCGCTGCTTGATCTCCCCTACTCGCCCGCCAACCAGGCGGCATACCTCGCCGCCCTGCGCCTCAGCGGTGAGGGGAAAGCCGCGGCGCAACAAGCCGCCGCACTGCTAGAGGCAGAAAACGCCCCCCCGCCTGAACACCCTTACCTGCTGGCGCAGGTCGCCCTGGCACTGGCGCGCGAAGCCCCCGAAGCGGCGGCGCGCGCCGCCCAACATGCGCTGGATCACGCCCTGAAACAGGGCTGGCCGCAGTACCCCGTGTTCATCGCCCTCAAAGGCAGCATCGCCCACCGCAACGCGGCGCGCGCCGTCCAGTTGCAGGCCGCCCAGGATCTGCTGACGATCTGGGAAGAAGAACCTTACTGGCACCTCATG
>CAZZFZ010000103.1:0-10672 GCA_964653835.1 uncultured Anaerolineales bacterium | reverse complement strand
GGGGTCAGCGGGATGTAGGGCATCTCGCCCATGCCGCGCGCCCCCCACGGCCCGCGCGGATCTGCATGCTCGAGGATCACCGTCTTGACCCGTTCGGGAATGTCGTAAACGCCGGGGATCAGGTAGGTGGAGAGATGCGGAGTGAGCACGTAGCCGTCCTTCTGGACGAAGTTCTCCATCAAGGCGTAGCCCTCCGCCTGTACGATGGCGCCTTCGGTCTGGCCTTCCACTTGCTGCGGGTTGATCGCCTTGCCGACATCATTGGCGGAGACGACCTCCACCAGGCGCACCTGGCCGGTCTCGGTATCCACTTCCACCTCCACCGCCTGAGCGACGTAGCCGTAAGCGAAGTTGGGCGTGCAGTAGCCGGTCTCCGGGTCGAAGGGCGTGGTCTTGGGCGCCAGATATTGATAGGTGGCGATCGCCGGGCGTTCTTCGTCCTTCCACTTCTGCAGCGCCTGCTCCATCGCGCCGCGCACGGCGTTGCCCGCCATGAAGGTCATGCGCGAAGCCGAGACGCTGCCTGAATTGTCCGTCACCGCCGAATCCGCCGTCACCAGTTCAACCTGATCCACGGATACGCCCGCGGCCTCGGCGGCCATCTGAATAATAGCGGTATGCGTGCCCTGGCCGACTTCGGCGGCGGCGTGGCGCACCACCACGCGCTCGATATCCGCCGCGCCGTGAAGTTCAACCGTCGCCCAGCAGTTCTCGGGATAACCGTAGGAGAAGCCGACGTTCTTGAAGCCGCAGGCGAAACCGCGACCGCGGCGAATGACCGGAGACTGACGACCGGCGACCGGGGCTTTCCCGTCTTCCGTCTCCCGTCCCCCATCCTTCCCCCAGTCCGCCGCTTCCGCACACTTCTCCACAACCTCAGGGATGGAAACCCCCTTCGGCAGCGGTGTGCCCACCGAGAGCAGCGATCCCTCGCGCAGCACGTTCTTCAGGCGCAGCTCCACCGGATCCATGCCCAGGGCCTCGGCCAGCTTGTTCATCTGCGTTTCGGCGGCGAAGGCCCCCTGCGGCCCGCCAAAACCGCGGAACGCCCCGCCGGGGATGTTATTGGTGTAGGCGGCGAAGGCATCCACTTTGACGTTAGGGATCTCATACGGGCCGGTGCACATCAGCGTGGCGTTGCCCAACACCTTGGTGCTGGTGTAGGCGTACGCGCCGCCGTTCTCGATCAACTCAACCTCCGCAGCGACCACCTTCCCCTCGCGCGTCGCGCCCCAGCGTGTGCGGATGATGTACTCGTGCCGCTTGTGATGGCCGATGATGGATTCCTCGCGGCTCCACACAATTTTCACCGGGCGGTTGATCCCGCGCTGGTGCAACCGCCAGGCAGCCAGCGCCAGCACAAGCTGCACCGAGAGGTCCTCGCGCCCGCCAAAAGCCCCGCCAATCGCCGGGTGGATGACGCGCACTTTTTCCTCCGGCAGCCCCAGGGCATGCGCGATCTGTTCGCGCTCCTCGTGCAACCACTGGCCGGCAGCCTCCACGGTGACGCGACCTTCCTCATCCACATAGGCCAGGCCAGCCTCCGGCTGCAAGAAGGCGTGCTCCTGCACCGGCGTGCGGTATTCGCCTTCCACAATCACGTCAGCCTGCTCAAAACCGGCCTCCACATCGCCCTTACGGATGCGGTAGCGGCAGAATACATTGCTCTCCTTATCGGGGTGCAGCAGCACCGCCTCGGGGCGCATGGCCTCCTCGGGATCGGTGATCACGGGCAGGTCTTCGTATTCCACTTCGATCAGATCGCGGGCCTGGGCGGCGATCTCTTCGCTCTCGGCGACGACCACCGCCACCTGATCGCCGATGAAACGCACCCGGTCGGCGTAGGGCTTGGAAGAGCCTGGGCCGCACAACACCGGTTGATCGGGCATAATCAGGCCATACTCATTCACCGGCACATCTTTAGCGGTGAAGATGGCGATCACGCCCGGCAACGCCTCGGCCTTGCTGGTATCCAGCCGCCGGATGACGGCGTGCGGACGGTTGGCAAAGAGGATTTTCATGTGCGCCAGATCGGGCCGCGTGAGGTCCCCAGGGTAGAGCGCCTCGCCAGTAACCTTTTCCAGCGCGTCCACGCGTCGTACAGAAGTTCCAATGATCGTCATGGCTATCCTTTCTCAGTCCCCGCCAGCCGCGCCTGCTCCATCAGAAGGATGCGGCGCAGAATCGCCAGCGAGGTGGCATACGTCGGATCCATCCCAAAATAGGAAAGCGAACTCGCCCCCAGATTTTTGCCCTTGCTGAGGGGCGTATCAGAGGCGTAGTGCAACAGACCGAAATCGAAGGGCATGCGGTCGAAGTAAATGATTTCATCCACCGGGTGGCGGGTGGGACGGTACATCTCATACACCGCCGAGAGGTACGGGCCAGCTTCCATCTCAATATCGGTGTAGCCCTCGCGGTAGAACACATCCATATAGGTGGCGTTTTGCAAAAACGTGCCCCGCACGGTGACCGCCTTCTGATTATCCAGCACCGTACCGTAGACCAGATAGGGGGCGACATCGGCGGCGGTGAAGGAGTTGCGGATGATATAGGTATTGCGCGTGTGTTCATCGTGCACCACGTTGGGGATCATCACATCGCCGATCACGCCGTTGAGGGTGGCCGCCTTACCCATCACATACACGCCGAGGATGCGCCCGGCGCGGGTCGCCACCTCGGAGAGGATGTTGTACGCCGACAGCCCCAGGGGGTAATCAATGTTGAGGATCAGGGCATCGCTGGAACCCAGGGCGTCCAGGGGTTGATCGGCGATGCGGGGGTCTATCCAGTCGGTGCGCACGCGCGCCAGGTCAATCACCTGAGCATCCACATCGAAGTAATGACGGCTGTCCACGCGGGTGATGCCGCAGTCCTGTTCGTGCTCGTGACGCATCTGGTGATAGGCCGCCCCCTCGGGGGTCTGGAGAAATTTCTTCAGCACATAGTAGAGGAAATTCTCCTGGCTGGAGGGGATATCCTGCGCCTGGATGCCCGCCCACTCCTCCAGCAAGGCGGTATCCTGGGTCTCTTTGAGGAACTGCAATAGGCGGTCGCGGTGCTGCAAGGCGAAGCCCGAAAACAGGTTGACCAGGCTGTGAGTGTTGCTGGAGACGAAATAGACCGGGCGCTCGCGCAAGGCGGGGACAGCTTTCTCAATGTTCTCCCACCAGGCGTGCGTCGCCCGGCGGTACTCGTTGAGCGTGCCGCTGAGCAGGCGCACCCGCAGGCGACGCGGTTTGCGGGCGATCCGTTCCAGGTTGGAGACGAACGCCGAACCCCAAACCACGCGCAAACGCTCGAGATCGTCGAGGCTCATCTTCAGGGCGGCGGCGAGATCCGCGCGCGCTTTGGAGTTGGTTTCCACCTCGGCAAGCGAGAACCCCGCGGGCAGACGATTCAGTAAACGGTAGAGCTTGCGCCACTCCACCTGATAGGCGGTCAGAAGGGGGACGATATCGTCAATATCCGAGCGGCTGGCGATGATGCAGGCCAGCGTGTTCTCGCCATCGAAGTAACAGCGGCGGCGGCGCGCCCGCGCCGAGACCGGCTGCCAGCTCTCCACATCGCCAACCCCCTCCTGGCGGAACATCTCCGCGCTCTGCCCCATCACCACGTGATCGGCCTGCACGATACACTCCGGCAGGCGCAAGATGCTGTAGATGAACGCCGAGAGGTCGGGCGCTTCATCGCGCGCTCCAGGATGCAGCAGGGAATGCGTGGCAGAGTGTACTTCCTCCAGCGTGCGGATCTGCACATCGGAGGACGAGCGCAGCAGCGAGTAATACGTGCGCAGATACAGCTCGACTTCTTCCGAAGCGGTGTAAGGAACGGTGCGCTCCATCAGGCTGGTTGCTCCTCCGCCGCGGCAGGATGACCGCGGCGCTCGACCATATAAACACCAAAAAGGATCGCCGCCCCGCCGAGCAGGGAAGCGAGTACGATCGCCTCGTTCAGCAGCCAGGCGGCCACCAGCACGGCGATCAGGGGTTCAACATACAGCAGCGCGCCTACCTGCCCCACCGGCATGGCCTGCAAGCCGTCATACCAGAAGACGTAGGCCACCCCGGAGCAGATCACGCCGAGGAAGAGCACGCCCATCCAGCCAGGGCGGGTCAGCTGGGAAATCTCCGTCAGTCCCACGCCGCCGGGGGCGAACAGCGCCAGCGAAACGATCAGCCAACCGAAGCCCATTACGTAGAGCATCATGCGGGCGGCAGGATGCTGCTTCAGCCCGCGGCGCGAGAGCACGGAGAAGATCGCCCAGTTGGGGGCGCTGGCGAGGATGTACAGGTTGCCCGGCATGCCGCTCTGCTGCCAGCCCAGGGAGCTGAAATCGCCACCGGTGACCACCAGGGCGACTCCGAACGCCGCCAGCAGAATCCCGGTGATCTGCACCCACGTCAACGTCTCCTTCAACACCAGCCATCCGAGCAAGGCCATGAAGATCGGCGTGGTGGCGACAATCCAGGCAGTGGTGGAAGCCTGGGCAGTCTGCAAGCCGGTGGCCTGCAACCATTGATGATATGCGATGCCGATAAAGCCGAGTAGGGCAAAATAGCCCAGTTCGGCACGGGCCGGTAGCGCCAGTTGACCGCGAGCGGCCACCACCACCCCGATCACCAGCAACCCCATACCAAAGCGCAGCCACACCACCGTCACCGGCGAGACATCGCGCAGGGCAAATTTGGTGGCGATGAACGATGCGCCCCAGGCGACCACGGCGAACATGACTTTCAGCAACGCCACCCCGGAAGGCTTGCTCACGCTCACAGAGGCAACAGCGGGCGCGCCCACGGGATCGCCACCAGGATCACCACCAGAACCAGTATCAACCAAAAAGCCGTCTTGCGGAACCTGACTTCTGCGGGGGCGTCTTTTTTGGCCTGGGCGCTTGCGATGTGTGCGAACGCCACCGCCACCACCATGGGGATGATGTGATCCATCCAAAAACTACCCAAATCGGCGAACCCTTTCACCAGCAAAAGCACGATCCCCAGGAGCATCTGCACATCCACAGCGATGGCGAAGACCTGGACGGCCCGCCCATCTGCGGCATCCCATTCCCGCTTGCCGAACCGGCCGCGGTAAATGCGAAAAAGTGCGAACAACAACGTCAGCAAAACAATCCAGCGCACCAGACTGTGCAAGATCAACACAAACTGTGACATTTAATCCTCCAGATTCTCATCAGGGTACATCTAAATCAGCAATGCCCAAAACCGCGTCAATTCCATCAACGGCGGCGCTTGCGGCGGCGGATCGGCGGGGCGTCATACGGCCCATAGCGCGAGGGCTTCGCCGCCCGGTATATCAACGAATACACGATTACCAACAAACCATACCCGATTAGCAAGAGCACAAAAGCCACCGTCAGGTTGGCATACAGATAAGGGACGCTTCCCAACAAGGGGATGTTCACCGGGCGCGCCATTTCAGCGGGAACCGGATACCACCCCTGGGAAAGATCGGCCTGCACCAGCAGCGTGGCGCCCGCGTAGGCCATCATCGGCAGCAAGACGAGCATCACGCAGCCGATCCCCCGCCAGACCGGGTGAATGCCGGCGCGCTTCATCGTTTTTCGCTGTTCAAAAAAATTCCCTCTACCCATGGGCGCTCTCCATCTGGCTGGCTTTCTCAATCGCTTCCACAATTTTGTAATATCCCGTGCAGCGGCACAGGTTGCCGGTGATCGCCTGTTGAATCTGATCACGGTTAGGGCGCGGCCACTCTTCGAGCAGCTTGGCCGCCGACATCACGAAACCTGGCGTGCAATAGCCGCACTGCACCGCGCCGGCCTCCACAAAGGTCTCCTGCACCGGGTGCAGGTGGGCGTTCTCCTTCAATCCCTCCACCGTGACGATCTCAGCCCCGTGAGCGCGCGGTGCGGGGACCAGGCAGCTCATCACGGCCACGCCATCGAGGAAGACGGTGCACGCGCCGCACTCGCCCTCGGCGCAGCCTTCCTTGGTGCCGATCAAACCGGCCTCGTCGCGCAGCAGGTGGAGCAAGGTGGTATCCTGGCCATGCTCAAACGTGTAGGGCTGGCCGTTGATCGTCGTCTGGATGACTCTCTTCTCGTTGATGGCTTCGCCGCCAGCTCGCCCGGCAGCCTCCCCAGGGGAGGCCTGTCCCCACAACAGAACGGGCTGATCCGGGAACCCGCGACGCTCCTCGCCCCTGGCAATCGCCTGCAACCCGCGGGCAGTCAGCACCCGCGTCATCTCGCGGCGATAGGCCGCCGAGCCGCGGATGTCATCAATCGGGCGGGCTGCTTCCATCGTCAGGCGGGCGGCATCGGCGATGACTTCATCCGTCAGCTCCTTCTCCTGAAGGTAGGCTTCCGCCTCCGGCGCGTGGATGATCGTCGGGGCGACTGCTCCGAGGGTGATCGCCGCCTTGCTCACCCGATCGCCGTCAAAATCCAACACCAATGCAACGTCCACCACCGAGATGGCCTGCGAGCGGCGCAGACCGAGCTTAAGGAAGGTGCCGCGCTGACTCGGCTTCATCGCCGGGAAAGCGATATCCACCAGCATCTCATCCGGGCGCAAGACCGTGCGGCGCACGCCGAGATAGAATTCCTCCAGCGGCACCACGCGCTCGCCCGTCTGGGAGCGCAACGTCACTCGCGCCCCCAGCGCCATCAACGGCGTGATGGTGTCGTTGGCGGGCGAAGCGGTGATCAGATTCCCGGCCACTGTGCCGCGGTTGCGAATCTGCGGCGCGCCGACCTCCCAGGCCGCCCGCACCAGCGGAAAGGCGCGCTCGCGAATCAACGCCGAGGCCACACAATGATTGTGCGTGACCATCGGCCCCAGGTGAATCCAGCCCCCCTCGTCCAGGTAAATGCGATCCAGACCCGGGATGCGGGTGATATCCACCAGCACGTCAATCCCCTGGCGCACACCGCGCTCAATCTCCAGGATCAGGTCGGTCGCTCCGGCGACGATGCGAGCGCGCTCGCCGTGACGGGCCAGCGCATCCAGCGCCTCTTCAACCGATTGCGCGTTGAGGTAGGTTTTCCACATAGACTCTCCAACAATGTTTTTCGCTAACGTTCCGACATCGGTTTGCCGTCCCCTCCGCCGCGCAGCATGATGATCTCCGCCATGATGCTGACGGCGATCTCTTCTGGCGTCTCGGCGTTTAATTCTAACCCAATCGGCGAGCACACGCGGGCGATCTGTTCCGCTGGGACGCCAGCAGCGATCAGTTTTTCTTGCGTAGCCAGCCAGCGGCGGCGCGAGCCAATCACGCCGATGTAGGCCGCCGGGCTTTCCAGCAGCCCTGGCAGGCAGGCGGCGTCAACGTCCACCCCGCGGGTGGTCAGGGCGATATACGTCCAGGATGTGATCTCCACGGCCTCCGCCAGCTTCGCCGGATCCACACAATGATATGCGTCGGCGTCCGGCACAGCCTCCGGGGAGCAGAACTCCGCCCGGTCGTCGCTCAGCACTACGCGGAAGCCCAGCCACTTCGCCAGGTGCGCCAGGGCGCGCCCCACATGCCCGCCGCCGACCACCAGCAGCACTGGCCTGGGGGCCAACGGTTCGACATAGATCTCCACCTGTCCGCCGCAAATTCCGGGATCTCCCCTGGCTGGATCGGTCATGCTGTATTCCAGCAAACGCGGGCGGCCGGTCTCCAGCGCCTCGAGCGCGACGGCGATCACGCGGCTTTCCATCTGCCCCCCGCCGACCGAGCCGAGGATGCGCCCATCGGGGTACACCAGCATCTTGCTGGTGCTGCGCCGCGGCGTGGAGCCTCGCGAGCGCACCACGGTGCACAGCACCGCCGGGCGTCCACTGGCTTCCAGTTCGGCAAGCGCCTGATAGATCGTCTGTGTCATGCGATGTTCAGCTCCCTAAGAGACTCAACACAACCGGTAACAACTGTTTTTTGCGCGAGACCACCCCTTTAGCGTGCCGCGTGCCATCATCCTGCAACGGGTAAGGCAGATCGTCCAGGATCGGCGGCGGGTTGCTGAGCACCAGACGGCTGGAGCCGCGCACCACATCGGTGACCATCAGCATGGCGAAATCCAGCCCGCGGCTCTGGCGCAGCTCATCGAGGGCCTGCGAGAGCGGCTGAAGGTGCTCGCTCAGTTGCAGCAAATCGGTGACTTCGGCCTGGGCGACGGCAAACTTCATCCCCGCTGCCTCGTAAGTCTTCAGGTCGGTGCTGACAATCTCCGCCGGATCGCGCGTCGCCAGCCCGGCACCCGATTCCAGCAACTGCTTGCCAAAGGTTTCAAGCGTATCATCCTTCAACGGGCTGCCCCAGGTGAAGGCCCAGCGCGCCAGCCGATCGGCGACCCGACGGTCGCGGTCGGTTGTGGTCGGGGAAGTCAGCAGCAACGTATCCGAGATCAGGCCGGCAAGCAGCATCCCGGCGATCTCCGGCGGGGCGCTCAAGCCGGCTTCTTCAATGCGTTCCGAGATCAAGGTGCTGGTGCTGCCGACCACGTCCACCGTGAAGCGGATCGGGGCGCGGGTGGGCGGGTTGCCCAGGCGGTGGTGGTCAATGATCTCCACCAGCTCGGCTTCTTCCAACGAACCGAGGGCCTGCGAGGCCTCGTTGTGATCCACCAGCACAACCCGCAGGCGCGGCGGGCTGAGCATATCACGCTGGCGGCACACGCCCAGGTAGAGGCCTTCTTCATCCACTACCAGGAAATGATTGCGCTCCTCGCGAAAGACCAGCGGCAAGGCGTCGCGGATGCGCGCCGAGGCGGGGAAGCGCGGCACGCCGGTATCGGCAGCCTCATGGCAGGGTACATCGAGCAGATCAGCGAGGCTCATCTCCTGACGCCGCGGGTGCGGTCCAACCTGCTCGCCGATAAAAGCGAACAGCGTCAAACCGGTGATCAGGCCATAGGGCGTGCCATCGGGGTTGACTACCGGCGCGACTCCGCCGGTGCGGTTGGCGATCGCCCAGGCCTCGCGCAGCGGGCTGTCAGGCGCGGCCGTATCCATGCGTCTGGCGACGTTCTTGAAGCGCGGCGAGGCGTCCGTCAGCAGATCGGGCGTGGGCAGGCCAAGCCTGTCCAGCACCCAGGTGGTTTGCGGGTTGGTCGGCCCGACGCGCGCCGGGACGGCATCCACCTGATCGCGCTCGCGCAGCAGCCAGGCATAGCCAATCGCCGCGGCGATTGAATCGGTATCCGGGTTGACGTGGCCAACCACGTAAATGCGATTATCTGCCATGGTTCACTCCTCGCCCCAGATGCGCAGCGCCTCGCGGAACTCGCGCACCGCCTTGGGGCCGCTGCGTTCCAGCCCATGGAAGAAAGCCTGACGGTCGTGATTCCGATAGTCGAGGCGCTCCACGTGAAAGGGCGCCAGCCGCTCGCCCTGCCTGCGGCGGGCGAACACTTCCAGAAAATACTCCACTGCCCGCTCGATGCTGCGGGCATCCGTCCAATCCGATTTGTAATGCACCACCCCGCGGCGGTCGAAAATCCAGCTCATGTTGGGGTTGGAGCCATACGCCCGGTGGCAGGCTCCGTCGAGGGCGTCCACATAAATCGGACGGGTGACGCCCAGCTCATCCCGCAGGGAGCGCGCGTGACGGAACTTCTGCTCCATCGAGGTCAGGTGGGGATAATGCTCCCCAGGGTGCGCCTCGTGGGTGTAGAGAAAAATCGAGCCGACGCCCTGATCGGCAAAACGCTCAGCCAACGCATTCATGGATGACGCCGCCATCCCACAATACGGTCAGGTGAAACTGCCAAACTCGACGATCAGCAGGCGGTGTCGCGCCCACAGCTCGCTCAGGCGCGTCGGCCTGCCTTCCAAATCCCAGAGGGGGAAATCCGGCGCGGCCTCCCCCAGCGGTGGGCTGGCGGCAAAGTTCAGCCAGCGATCCACCTTTGCAGGGATGAAGTCAGCGTAGTTATACCGTTCAAGCAGGGATTCCTCACTCACAGGCTTCCTCCTGGGGAAGAGCAACAGGCCCGTCGCTTTGGGTAAACGCCCTCCGTCTACCACTACGCCCCATTGTGCGTCCTGGGCGAGGGGATATACTCCACGGAGGGGCGGCGCTGCGCGGTTTGGGGATACAACGCCATGATCTGGAAGATTTCGCGAGGCATTTCGGTCTTCACCGGCAGGCCTAAAGAGCGTGCCTCGTCCACCATGATGGGGTAATCGTGAGTCCAGGTGCCCGTGGAGAGCTTCTCCGCCAGGCGTTCGGTGTCTTCGTCGGGCAGCTTGCCGCTCAGCAAGTCTTTCACCGTGTGCCGGACCTGCCTGATGGCCTTTTCAGCGATGTCGGCCATAATCAGCGTCTCGTCGGAAATCTCGGCGATGGGCTTCCGCTCCAGCACTTTGAGGATTGAGGCCGCAGGATGCTGACCGAGCTGGGGATCCACCGGGCCAAGAACAGCGTTCTCGTCCATGACAATTTCATCCGCGGCCAGGGCGATCAGCGTGCCACCCGACATGGCGTAGTGCGGGACGAAAACGGTCACCTTGGCGGGGTGTTTTTTCAGCGCATAAGCGATTTGCTCTGCCGCAAGCACCAGACCGCCCGGGGTATGCAAAATCAAATCAATGGGGACATCGTCATCGGTCATTTTGATGGCGCGCAGCACGTCTTCTGAATCCTCAATATTGATATAGCGCACCAGGGGGAAACCCAGCAGGCTCATCGTTTCCTGACGGTGAAT
>CAZZFZ010000102.1:0-10784 GCA_964653835.1 uncultured Anaerolineales bacterium | reverse complement strand
ACTCCTTTCCCCTGTCTATCCGACTGCTGGTTGGAGATAATCTCACTTGACTACCAACAAATTATAAAAAAACTTAAAGCATATTTCATCCTGTGGGGACAAAATATGCTTTAAGTTATGAACCAGGTGGAGATGGCGGGAATCGAACCCGCGTCCGAAAGATTAAGCCCGCGGACATCTACGAGCGTAGTCGCTTGTTTCTCCTCGTTGAGCTGCCCACAAGCGACCCAGGGCCACGCTCAACCAGCCGCTGGGACCCGAAAGCCCCGCTTAGGCACACTTAGCGGCCTCGTGCACCGCACTCTGGCTTTGTGTCGCCCATCCCGCCTCCGGCCAGAGAGCGGAAGCGAGCGGACGCGGCCCCTCAGGGCCGATCTGCGCTCAGGCGCTCACTGCACTAGGCAGCGAGAGGAAGAGCAGCATATTCAGTGCGGTTGGCACTTAAAGGTTTGCGCTGATTTTTCGAGTTCGGCGCCTCTCGGCTCGCAGTCCGGGACCAGCCTCTTCCGTCGAAGCCTATCATCCCCGGTGAAGGTATTATACCATCAAGCACACCCCCGCGCAGGTCATTGGCTGACTTTTTCCCCCATGATATACTTCAATTCCATGAGCAACTTTTCCCCTGAGGCAGGGTTATGTTAAGCAAACCCGACCGATCCAATGGCAAACAGGCCGGCAACCCCTTCGCCGAACTCAGTGACGATCAGGTTGTCGAGCGCGCCAGTAACGGCGATCGGCAGGCATTCGGCGAATTATACGACCGCTATGTAGAGCGGATTTACAACTATGTTTATTACCGCACCGGCAACCGCTTCGACGCCGAAGACCTGACCGAGCGGGTGTTTTTCCGGGCCATCCGGCACATTGAGAATTACGAAAACCGCGGCCTGCCCTTTGCCGCCTGGCTCTACCGCATCGCTCACAACCTGGTCGCCAACTGGTATCGCGATAACAGCCGCCGCAAAGATATTCCGCTGGATCAGTTTGATTTCACACTCACCTACCACGGCGACCTGCCGGAAACTGCCGTGATGAAGAGCGAAGCCCGCGACGAACTGTTGGCGATCATCCAACGTCTTCCCGCGGAGCGGCAGCAATTATTGATCTTAAAATTTGTAGAACAGATGACCAACGCCGAGATTGGCCAGATCATGGGACGCACGGAAGGCGCCATCAAAAGCCTTTACCACCGCACGCTGCTGGCGCTGCGCGAGGAGTTCCAGGAAGAATGACGCTGGAGATCTGACCATCAGGAGAAAGGACCGCCCATGTTAAGACTGGTGATGGATACGGCAGGCGACTGCCCCCGGGAATGGCTGGATGAATTCAAGATTCACCTGATCCCGATCAACATCCACTTTGGTGAGCAGACCTTCCTTCAAGGTGTAGACCTGGATAATGAGGGCTTCTATCGCCTGGTGGATGAAAGCGGCACAATCCCCAAAACCAGCCAGCCCACCCCGCAACAGTTCGTCCAACTGTATCGCAGCATCGCTGATCCGGGCGATACCATCCTCTCGGTACACGTGACCAGCAAGTTATCCGGCACGTTTGCCTCCGCCGAACTGGCGGCGCGCGAGCTGGCGGATGAATACAACGTCATCCCCTTCGATTCGGCTGCCGGGACAACCATGCAAGGGTTTATGATGCGGGGGGCGCGGCTGATGGAACGACAGGGCGCCTCGGTGGAGGCGATCATTGAACGGCTGGAGTTCATCCGGGCAAACACCCAACTGGTGCTCACGCTTGATACACTGGATTACGCCCGCATGAGCGGCCGGGTGAAGACCCTGCAGGCCGCGCTGGCCTCCGTGCTGAACGTCAAGCCCATCGTTTTGCTGGAGGATGGCGTCCTGGAAATGAAAGATAAAGTACGCACACGCACTCGCTCGCTGACGTACCTGGTTGACTTCATTAAACAACGCCTGGGCGGCCGACGTGCGAACGTCGCCGTGGTGCACGCCCGCGACCCTGAGGCAGGCGAACAACTGACCCAGGCCGTCCGCGAGGCTCTCAATTGCGCTCTACTGGTCACCACCGAGCTTTCCATTGGCATCGCGGCCAACCTCGGCCCTGGCACAGTTGGAATCGCGGCATACCCTGTAGAATAACACAGGGAGGAGTAAGATGAAATTTTTTAACCGCAAACAATACACCCTTGACCTGGAGCAAATCGAAGCCCGGCTGGCTACGACCATGCAGCCGGTTTCCCCGCGCCCTGAGTTTGTCAGCGATTTGCGCGCTCGCTTGCTAAAGAGCACCCCCGCGCTTGCGCCTCAGTTTAACAAACCCGAAAAGACAAACATCCCCCGCGGGTGGCTGGTGGCTGGCGGCGTGGCAGGCAGCGCGGTGATGCTGATTATCGGATTGCGCGGCTTGCTCTCTATCGCCGGGTTGATCGGCCTGCTGCTTCACCGGCGTCAGAGCGAAGACCCCCTGCCGGCGACCTCACCGGCGCATTGACGCTGAAGAACACCAAACCACACAGGAGCGTGCGCTGCACGCTCCTGTTTTTTAACGGAATAGTTAGTGATTTTGAGGTGTGCTTTACCGCGAAGCGCAGAGTTCGCGGCGAAAAGCCAAAGAAAACTTCCGCGTCGGCTACCCTCCCGCAGGTTTGATGTAAACGCAAACCACGCTTTTACATAAAGACAAGCATCCTGAGTAGCACTGAGCGCTGGCGAAATGTATATCGAAGGGAGCTGATCGTATCCACGGCGTTTTTTTGTCTAACCCCAAACAAGGCAAAATTCGGGCCATCCATTAGATCTGGAGCACAGATGGCAACGCACGGGCTTCCGCGATCAAATCAATCCCCTCGGGGAGCTGGAAATTCTCGTCCACGCGCAGGATGAGGTGCTCAACAATCCGGCGGGCCGCGGCGGGCACCTCGGGACGATCGGCCAAAAACCGCAGGCGATCATAGGCCGAGGGGCCGGGATCCGGCCACCCCTTGCGCTGCAAATACACCCCAATGACGATCCCCGCGGCGCGGCGGGCGCAAACGCGCGCCTTGCCTTCATTCCCTGCAGCGCGGGCGGCCTCCGCGGCGCGCAATTCATCTTCAAAGCGGGTTTCCCATTCAGCAGCGGCCATAGAGTGTGTTCAACTCCTTCAACCGGGCGGTTACCGAATCGCTCAGGGCGTACTGGGGCATGCGCCAGCTCCAGTTCCCACCCAGGCGGCTGGGATAATTCATCCGTGCTTCGTTGCCCAGGCCGAGCACATCCTGCATGGGAGCCAGCGCAAAGACGGCCACCGAAGCCCAGGCAGTCCGGATCAAATCCCAGGCAATGTCACTCCCATCGCTAGCGAGATAACGGCGGGCAAAATCGCGGCTGCTTTCACCCGCACTGCTATACCAGCCAACCGCCGTATCGTTATCGTGGGTGCCGGTATACACAACGCAATGAGGCGAATAATTATGCGGCAGGAAAGGGTTGGCAGCGTTTCCATCAAAGGCGAACACCAGGATTTTCATCCCCGGCAGGTTGAATTGCTCGCGCAGGACAATCACATCCGGGGTGATTTCACCCAGGTCTTCGGCGATGATGGGAAGCTCCCCCAGGGCAGACTGCATGTTCTTAAAGAATTCCTCCCCCGGCCCGGAGACCCACCGCCCCCTGACGGCAGTTTCTTCCTGCGCGGGGACCTCCCAATGACCGGCAAAGCCGCGAAAATGATCCAGGCGAACGATATCCACCATAGAAAGGATAATGCGAAAACGCTCCACCCACCAGGCGTACCCATCCGCGGCGTGACGTTCCCAGCAATAGAGCGGGTTGCCCCAACGCTGCCCCGTCGGGGAGAAATAATCCGGCGGCACACCGGCGACCACGGTGGGGTTTCCCCGGGAATCCAGCAAGAAGAGATCGGGGTGTGCCCAGACATCGGCGCTATCGTGGGCGACGAAGATGGGGATATCGCCTATAATGCGGACGCCGCGCTGATGGGCATAGGCGCGCAAAGCCTCCCACTGCGAAAAGAACAGGTATTGCCAGAAAACCTGCCGCTCCACCTCCTGGCGGTGCTCCGCGGCAAAACGCTGCAAAGCCTGAGGATCCCGGTCGCGCAACGGTTCAGGCCATTCCACCCACGGGCGGCCACCCTGATGCTCTTTGATCGCCATAAAGAGGGCGTAATCCCCCAGCCAATCGGCCTGGGCAGCGCGAAAAGCCTCCACCGCGGCGCGCTGCGCCGGGGTTGCTCGCTCCTGAAAACGCAGGAAGGCCTGGGAGAGCAGATCTAGCTTGAAAGGGATGACCTCCCCAAACTCCACGCGGTCAGCCGGAAAAGCAGGTCGCGCCGCCAGATCACTCTCCGTCAACCAGCCATCGGCACGGAGCATCTCAGGACTGATCAGGTAGGGATTGCCAGCGAAAGCGGAGAAACACTGATAAGGCGAATCGCCAAATCCCGTGGGACCGAGAGGGAGCACCTGCCACAAACCGCACCCTGCGGCGGCAAGAAAATCAATCCAGCGGAAGGCATCAAGATCGCCGATGCCGTAAGGGCCGGGCAGGCTGGTGGGGTGAAGGAGAATGCCGGAAGCGCGTTGAAAGTTCATCGTCCCTTGCCTTCCAAATTAGTGTACAGCCGTCATGGCGTTGCCAGAGGCTGAGCCGGACGTAACACAGGCTGGGGTTTGACGCGCGGATCGGCAAAGAAACCATCCAGCAACGGAATAGGATCGTACTTTATCCCCGTGCCAATCGTCCCCACAGAGATGAGATAAAGTTGAGAGGTCGCGCCGGCTTCAAAGGGCTGGAAGGCAAAGATCAGATAGCGCCCATCGGGGCTGAACGACGGGTCGCGGTAGCAGCACAACCCATCAATCGGATTCACCTTAGTCTGGGCGCGATGGAGGTTGGCGTTGTAGATGTAGAGATGTCCATAACCATCGTTACGGGTGAAACTGGTCAGGGCATAGAGGAACCCGCCGTCATAGCCAAAGTTCTGCAAATAAGGCGCATCGTCGTAGTTCTCCACCTGGAAGCGCGCCGCAGGGAACTCATCGCTGCGATAGGGCTGAGACTTGCAATCGCCAATGGGATAAATTTTTATCAGATCTCCCTGCACACCGCCGGTGAGCGCCAGGATCATCACCGATATTGATTTCCCATCGTTCGCCCAGCGAACGGTTTTGACCGGGACGATGTTCCCTTTAGACGTCTTTAAGGGGGCAAAAGCAGGACAGGTGGTGATTTCGGCCAATTGGGAGGCATAGCGAACCTGGCGGAGCACTTCTAAATCGTAGGGGACGATGTAAAGCGAGCGATTGATGGCCAGCGCGGCCCGCGTGCCATCGGGCGAAACGGCAAAGGATTCAACGTAATCAGCAGTTTCAAAACACGAGACAAAATCCAGCCGCCCGCTTTCCAGCTCCGCAATCCAGATACACTTGCCAGAGATGTATGTCAGGCCGCTGCCATCCGGCAGCCAGGCGAGGTCGTATTTCTCTGCGCCATCGTTGGTGAACTGCCGCAAGTCGCTGCCATCCACGTTCATCAACCAGATATCGTTATCATTGATGAAGGCAATTTTATCCGCACCGCCGATCAGCGCGACGCTAACCGTAGCGGTAGGCTCCGGCGTAGCCGTCAGCGTGAGCGGCGTTGCCGTTGGCGAGGCGGTAGGCACAGATGGCGAGGGAGGAACAAACGCCTCTACCGTCGGCGTGGCAGCGACGGCCAGAGCGGTGGTCGGGGCGGGGCTGGTGAGGCCGGACGTTGCGCTAGGCGTTAGTTGAACCAGGGGAGGGCGATTCTGCAAAATTGCGACCAAAGCGCCCAGGCCAAGGACTGCGATCAACACCAGCGCGCCGCCAATGGCAAGCGGCCCCAACCGCCGGGGACGCGCCGCAGCGCCTGGGACGGTGGAAACATCCGCAGCAGAATTTGCGCGCATGCGTGGCACCGTCGTCGCTGCGGGGGTATCTCCGCCTGAACTCCGCACGGTGGGCGCAACCATGGTAGGATGGGTTTTGCCGCGCATGGCGTCTTCCAATGCGGCGACCATCTCGGAAGCTGTGGCAAAGCGGTCATCGGGGTCTTTTGCAAGCACCTTTTCCAACCAAAGCGCCAGGGTTGGCGGCAGTTCCGGACGCACATCCACCAGATGCGGCACTGGCTCCAGGATGTGCATCATCATCACCTTGGCTGGCGTGGTGGCCTGATACGGCGTGTTGCCGATCAGCATCTGATAAAAGATGATCCCCAACGAATACAAATCGCTGCGGCCATCCAGGTCTTTCTCCCCCTGAATTTGCTCCGGGCTCATGTAAGCCGGCGTACCGATGATGTTATCACCGGTCAGCGTGTGGCTGCCATGGGCGATGCGAGCGATGCCGAAGTCAGAGAGAAAGGCGTTGCCATACTGATCGAAGAGGATGTTACCGGGTTTAAGGTCCCGGTGGATTATATCTTTGCGGTGGGCGGCCTCCAGGGCATCACCGAGGCGCTGAGTGATTTTCACAGCTTCTTCCAGCGAAAGCGGGCCATTCTTCAACCTGCTGCCCAGATCCCCACCCGACATCATGCGCATGACGATAAACGGTTGCCCATCCTGCTCACCAAAATCATACACCGGCACAATCGCAGGATGCTCTAACGCCGCAACCATCTTGGCTTCACGCTCAAAACGCGTCCGGAATTGAGGATCGTGCAAGAAAGCCTGCGGCAAGATCTTAATAGCCACATCGCGCTCAAAGTTGGGGTCGTACGCCTGGTAGACCGTCGCCATCCCACCACGGCCGAGCTCTTTTTTGATGATATAACGGCTTATTTTTTCTGGAGGCATAACACCCGCCCGTGTCGTAGAATCTATTCCATGGTGTGTTTCCAGGATTATACAACAGTTTCCGTCATCGCAAGTGGCTCCCCGCTCCAAAAAGGCTTACCTTGTCGATCGGGGGGGTATTTATTACAATACACTGCGGCTCAGGCCAGGATGAATCATCCCCCTCGATGCAAAGAAAGCTAACACGACCGGATCAGCCGGTTGAATGGCGGTGTTATGGCTACAAAATGGTATGTGGTTCGCAGCAAGCCTCGCAAGGAGGAAGTGGTTTATCAGCAACTGCGCATCCGGGGGCTGGAGAGCTACTTCCCACGCATCCGCGTTCATCCGGTCAACCCGCGGGCGCGCAAGCTAAAACCGTACTTCCCCGGCTATCTCTTCGTGCGCGTCGACCTGGAGGAGCAGGGACTATCCACATTCAAGTGGATGCCTCACGCCCTGGGACTGGTCGCTTTTGACGATGAACCCGCCCCCGTGCCCGACCTGCTGATTCACAAGATAAAAACGCGCCTGAAGGAGATCAACGCCGCCGGAGGTGAGGTGCTCAACAGCCTGGAGCCCGGCGATCCGGTGCGTATTCAGGAAGGCCCCTTCGAGGGCTACGAAGGTGTGTTCGACACCCGCCTGCCCGGCACGGAGCGCGTGCGCGTGCTCCTCAAGCTGCTGAACGACAAACGCCTGGTCCCGGTTGAGTTGCGCACGGCGCAGATACAAAAGAAAAAGCGAGGGGCGCGCTAAACCGCTATGCAGATGAAATTCCTGGTCATCGGTTGTGGCTCAATCGGCAAACGCCACCTTCGCAACCTGCAAGCGCTCGGCTATACCGACTTGCTGGTCTACCGCAGTCAGCGCAAAGATGTGGAGGCGATTGAGCGCGAATTCGGGGTGGTCTCGTTCTTCGATCTCGACCAGGCCCTGGCCGAAAAGCCCGATATCGTCATCATCGCCAACCCCACCCACTTGCACATCCCCGCCGCGCTGGCGGCGGCGCGCGCCGGGGCACACCTGTTCATCGAAAAGCCACTCTCCCATTCGCTGGAAAACGTCCGGGAGCTGGTTGACCTGGTAACGCGAGAAAACCTGCGGGCGATGGTCGCCTATCCGCTGCGGTTCTACCCCGGAACCCAAAAGATGCGCGACCTGCTCGAAGCAGGTGCGATCGGAAACCCTCTATACGTCCACGCCGAAGTGGGATCGTATCTCTCCGACTGGCGGCCAGGCAGCGATTACCGTCAACTTTACAGCGCCCACGCTGACCAGGGCGGCGGGGTGATCCTCGACCTCAGCCACGAGGTGGATTACCTGTACTGGCTCTTCGGCGCGCCGCGCCGCCTGAGCGCGCACATTCAGCAAACCGGGGCGCTGGAAATCCACGCCGAAGACAACGCCGACATCCTGATGGAAACGGCAGACGATCTGAACATCGCTCTGCACCTGGATTACCTGCAACGCCCCCCCGTCCGTCGCTGCAAAGTCGTTGGCGCGGAGGGTACGTTGATCTGGGATTACATGGCCGGTGAAGTGCGCGTTTACCGGGCGGCGAGCGGCGAATGGGAGCACTTCACCTTCGATGGCGACCGGAATGAAATTTTCATCGAAGAGCTGCGACACTTCATCGCCGCGGTGGAGAACGGCTCCGAACCGCTGATCCCCCTGGAACAGGGCGTCCAGGTGTTACAAATTTGCCTGGCGGCGAAGCAATCCGCGGAGGCCGGGCGGCGGGTGGACGTACACTATGACCTTTGACGATGGCATTATTCTGGGCGCGATTTTCGCCCGCGGCGGCTCCAAAGGCGTGCCCCGCAAAAACATCCGTCCGCTGGGGGGCAAGCCGTTGATCGCCTACGCGATCGAAACCGCCCGTGCCAGCCGCTGGATTGACCGCGTGATCGTCTCTACCGACGATGAGGAGATCGCCGCCGTGGCCCGCGACAACGGCGCGGAGGTACCTTTCATGCGCCCGGCGGAACTGGCGCGCGACGACTCCCCCGAATGGCTGGCTTGGCAGCACGCCATCCGCGCCATGCAGGAGCAACTGGACGAACCGCTGCGCGCCTTCGTCTCCGTACCGGCCACCTCGCCGCTGCGCGCCGTGGAGGACGTGGACGCCTGCATCCGCCTGCTGCTGGAGAGTGACGCCAACGTGGTCATCACCGTCACCCCGGCGGCGCGCAATCCGTATTTCAACATGGTGGTACTGGATGAGGCCCAGACCGCCCGCCTGGTGATGGCAGGCGAGGCCGCCGTTCACCGCCGCCAGGACGCGCCAGCGGTTTACGACGTCACCACGGTGGCTTACGCCGCCCGACCAGCGTTCGTCCTCAACCATAACGCCCTCTTTGAGGGCAAAACCAAAGCGGTGATCATCCCCCCGGAGCGCGCGTTGGATATTGATACCGTACTGGACTTCCAGTTTGCGGAGTTTTTACTGGAAAAGCATAATAGCAGCTCCGGGCCGCAACAAAAGCTGCACCACGGAGACGCTGAGTTCACGGAGAAAACCTAAAAACGCAAATTCGGGTTAAGAACAAAACGCCATGAATGCGATCAGCGCCCTTCGATATGCGCTTCGCTAACGCTCCGTGCTACTCAGGACGCTGATCTCTTCACTGAAGAAAGCAGTTCTCTGTGGCTCAGTGGTAACATACACATGCGATATAAGATGAAAACCTTAAAAGAATTGATGAATTTAAACGGGCGCGTGGCGCTGATCACCGGCGGTGGGGGGCACATCGGTTCAGCCATTGGTGAAGCGCTGGCCGAGCTAGGCGCGGCGGTGGCCGTGCTGGATCGGGATGAATCGGCCCAACGCGTGGCGGATCACCTGCGAAACGCCTTCAATGTGGAAACTCTTCCCCTACAGGTTGATCTTGCAAACCAGGCTGCCGTGCAGGCCGCGCCCGAGCAGGTGCTCGCCCGCTTTGGGCGGCTCGACATTCTGGTGAATTGCGCCGCTTTTGTGGGGACAAGCGCCCTGAAGGGCTGGGTAGTGCCCTTTGAAGAGCAAAGTCCCGAAACCTGGCGCGCCGCCCTGGAGGTCAACCTGACTGCTGCTTTTGTGCTCACCCAGGCCTGCGCTTCGGTGCTCAAAGCCTCGGGGCACGGCTCGGTGATCAACGTAAGCTCGATCTATGGCGTAGTCGGGCCGGATATGAGGCTATACGAGGGCACGGCGATGGGCAACCCAGCGGCTTACGCGGCCAGCAAGGGTGGCCTGCTGCAACTAACTCGCTGGCTGGCGACCACCCTGGCCCCGGAAGTGCGCGTCAATGCCATCTCGCCCGGCGGAGTGGTGCGCGGCCAGCCCGAAGTTTTCCAGCAGCGCTACATCCAGCGCACGCCGCTCAAACGCATGGCGACGGGAGAAGATATCAAAGGCGCGGCGGCATACCTCGCCAGCGACCTCTCCGCCTACGTCACCGGGCAAAACCTGATGGTGGATGGAGGCTGGACGATATGGTAAAGCCAGTCGAAATCGCCGGGCGGCTAATCGGCCCTGGCCAGCCGTGCTTCATCATCGCCGAGGCGGTCGTAAACCACAACGGCGACATGGAACTGGCTCGCCAGTTGATTGATGCAGCGGTTGAGGCTGGCGCCGATGCGGTCAAGTTCCAGACTTGGATAACAGAAGAGTTAGTTGCCCCTACGGCGCAGATGGCCGGTTATCAAAAGAGGAATGTCGGTAACAACCTGTCTCAATTCGAGATGCTTAAACAACTTGAACTCAATCATTCCCAATTTTATGAACTTAAAAAATACGCGGAACAGCAGGGTATTCTGTTCCTCTCCACTCCAGATGAAGAACACAGTGCCGATTTTTTACAAGAGCTAGGCCTCCCCGCCTTCAAAATCGGGTCAGCAGAAGTAACGAATATACCCTTCCTCCAACACATTGCCAAGAAGGGCAAGCCAATAATTCTCTCAACTGGCATGTCCACACTTGGTGAAGTAGAACTAGCAATAAACACTATAGCGCACTGTAAGAA
>CAZZFZ010000101.1:0-10804 GCA_964653835.1 uncultured Anaerolineales bacterium | reverse complement strand
GTTAATGGTTATTGGTAACAAGCGCCGTCGCGCCAGGTTGAAGCGCCTGCTGGAAGAGAACGGCTTCACCGTCGAGATCGCCGACGATGAAAACAAGGCGCGACAAAGGATGTGCGAGGGCCAATTTGATTTCATCTTTGGCCCCGCCGGGATCGTCGCGCCCCCCGAGGAGACAGCCGCCACGGAAGAACACAATCGCGCCAGCGCCGAGGACGAGGCCATCCGCCATCGGCTGGCCAAACTGGAAGCACTCAACAAAATCTCCGGCGCGCTGCGCAGCGCCCAAAACGTGGAAGAGGCCCTTCTCATTCTGCTGGATGAGACGCTGGCCGCGCTTGATCTCCCCGCAGGCGCGATCTGGCTTCACGACCCGGCCAGGGGGGTGCTGGACGTCGCCGCGGCAAGGGGATGGTTTCGCCAGTTCCCAGAGAAACCCTTGCGCCCAGGCGAGGGCATCGCCGGGACGGTCTTCGTCACTGGCGAGCCGCACATCTCGCCAGAATTCGCCCGCGACCCGCTGGCGCGCCCGCCCTCCCCACGCCAGGAAATCCCCGCAGGCTGGGGGGGAGCCTGCCTGCCGATCCCCGCCGCGCAGAACATCGCCGGGGTGATGTTCGTCTCCTGCAAACTACCGCGTGAGATCACCCCCGAGGAGCTTCAACTTCTCGACGCGCTCACCGACATCGCCAGCACTACCCTGCAACGAATGCAGGCGCACGCCGAAATGGAACGTCAGGTGGCGCACCTGCAGGCCATCCGCACCATTGACCTGGCGATCATGTCGAGCGTGGACATGCGCCTCACTCTGGAGGTGCTGCTCGACCAGGTGGTTGAGCAATTGCAGGTGGATGCCGCTGGCGTGCTGCTGCTGGATCCCCATTTGCAGCGCCTGGAATTCACCGCCGGACGCGGGTTTTCCACAACCGCTTACGAAAAAGCGCGCGTCCGCGTTGACGTGGGCGATAGCGTGGCCGGCGAGGTAGCCCGCCAGCGGCGCACGATCCAGAACACAGAGCAAAAGCCCGAAGACCTGCCAGAGCCCTTCGCCGCCATGCTGCGGGCTGAAGGATTTGTCTACTACGTCGTCACCCCCCTCATTGCCAAAGGCAAGCTCAAGGGCGTGCTGGAGGTATACAGCCGCTCCCGCCTGGAGCCAGACACATCCTGGCTTGAATTCCTGGAAACGCTGGCGACTCAGGCCGCCATCGCCGTCGAAAACGCCCAACTGTTTGAAAACCTGCAACGCTCCAACACCAACCTGCGGCTGGCCTACGACGCCATCATCGAAGGATGGGCGCGCGCCACCGAGATCAAAGGCCAGGAGCCAGAAGGGCACACCCGGCGCGTGGCCGCGCTCACCCTGCAGGTGGGGCGCACGATGGGGATCTCAACAGATCGCCTCGTCCACATGCGGCATGGGGCATTGTTGCACGATATCGGAAAGCTGGGCATCCCGGATTCCATCCTGCTCAAACCGGGTCCGCTGAACGAAGAAGAGTGGGCGCTGATCCAGCAGCACCCGCAACGAGCTTACGATTTGCTCTACCCCATCACCTACCTGCGCCCGGCGCTGGAAATCCCACTGTATCACCATGAAAGATGGGACGGTAGCGGTTACCCGGAGGGACTAAAAGGCGACCAGATTCCTCTGGCGGCGCGCATCTTCGCCGTGATTGACGTATGGGACGCGCTGACCTCTGATCGCCCCTACCGGGCCGCGTGGTCGCGCGAAAAAGCCCTGGAGTACATCCAGGAACACAGCGGCAGCCACTTTGACCCCCAGGCCGTGGAATCTTTCCTTCAGATCGTGGAATAGCCCCTCGTAATCCTAGGCGCCCCCGGTGCGACTCGAACGCACAACCGTCGGATTAGAAGTCCGATGCTCTATCCATTGAGCTACGGGGGCGAGATGATCAGCACTCCGGACAGGGGCGAATCCCCTTGTACACCCGCGTGCCGGAGATGGTGCGTAGAATGGTCATCGCTGGCCGGTGGAGATGTTCAGCCAGCTCGCGCGCCGTCATATGCATATTCCCATTCGCCAGAAAGGTGCGAAAGACGGCCTCAACCAGCGAGGTGCGCTCGGTGATAAACTCCGGCGCCCGGGCGCAATGGCTGATGAGGATATGCTGCAACCCGTCCACCTGTTGCACCTCGGCGGTTTCGGGGTCAACAAAATCCACCATCGTGCCGCCTTCCAGTTCGGAATAAGCCGCCTGATGCTCGGCGCAGAGCGAGGCGCGCAAATGCACGCGCCATTCGCGATCGTTCTGCTGCCACCAGTCAAAGTCAATATGAAAGGGGGTGTCCAGCGTCGGTGTTACCAGACTATACTTTTTCGGCTCAGCCACGAAACACTCCTGCTTTCAACGCGGGGCCCAGGCTTTAGGAACCCGCGGAATCATCAAAACGAAAATGCAAATCGCCCACGTGCACAAACCAGGGACGCTCGGAGAGCAACGCCATGATCGGCCCCGGCGGGCAGCGGCGCACCAGGTTGACCGCGGCGTATAACTCGCTGACGTGGACGTGATTCTGCGGGTTGAGCTTGGTCAGTTCGCGGGCCATATCGGCCACCACGCGCTCAAACGGCGGCGACTGCTTCCGGCGTTTTTCCCATATCTGATCCAGCGCTTCAATGTCGGGAACCACGATCGCCATGCGTTCATCATAAGCCGCGGTGACCACCTGCTTAAGATTGGCGAAGACAATGCCGCCATCTGCGCCCACCAGCACTGTGCGCACCCAATCCCGGCGCGCCCGCTTGGAATCCACCTGCACAATCACCTCGCCGGGGTCCTCCCCCGGTTTAACGCAGATCAACGAGCCAGGCATTAACTCCCGTTCACGATACCATTCTTCCAATCCAAACACATACTCCTGCTCGCGCACAACCCAGCCAGGGAAACGCTCGCCCGTTTCGCCATCCACCAGCATGAAGCGGATGCGCGGCGCCTCGTACGCCGTGGGGAAATACTTGCGCACCCGCGCAGAGAGGGGAAGCGAGCCAGCGCGCCAGTGCGGATAGAGCAATGTGATCGGCACGCCTTCAGGCGAGGCCTCGGCGGCCTGATCCACGGGGGTCAATTCGTCGTCCAGACGCTGCTCCAGGTCGAGCATCTCCGGGGTAAGCTGGGCGCGGTCGTAATCAATGGGACGGTAACGCAACGAAAACGGCGTCTCGCGCACGCCCTCCGGCTCAAGGCGTTGCAGATACCACAACACCTGACCGGCAGGGCCAACCTCGTCAAAGCGAGGGTCTTCCTGCAAAGCCAGATCTAAAGAGAAGCGCATCAGGTTGGGGTTCTCATTGGCGGGAAGCTCCACCTGCTCCAGCAGCGCATCGGTCGGCAACGGGCCGCCGCTAGCCATATCCAACACGGCCTCCGCCAGGTTGAGGTGCCCGGCGTTGACATCCACCAGCAACGCCCGCGGGAACCAGCGACCGGCGATGCGCACGAAATCATCCTGTTCTTCCAGACCAGCTTCCAGGCGCTCCACCAGCAGATCCTCGTATTCAGCCAGGATTTCCGCCGCCGAGGGGGCTTCATCCGCACGTTGGGCTGAGGGGTCGTTGAGGGGGTGCTCGGCCAACCCCGAGGCGAACTCGCGCTCCTCCCCGTTTTCAAAGCGCACCTGAATAACCGAGAATTCCCCCAATTCCGGGTTGAACCCAGACCGCATACCGATCACCTCCGCCGCGCGCCATTCAAACGCTGGGAAAACGATCTTCTGCCCCGGCTCAAAGTGCTCCTTGGGCAGATAGACGCTGGCCCCCGCCAGGCGCCTGGCCTCAATTGCCTTGATCTCGCGGCGCAAGCGATCTTCCACCAGCGCGGCGATCAGCTCGCGCGGAGTGAGCGGCGTTTCCACCTCCAAAAGATGTGAATAAATAAACTCGACATCTTCCGCTTGCAGTTCAAAATCTTCCCAATAACCTTCCCGTAAGGAAAGCCCAGCTACAACCATAACAGCCTCATCGAATTCTGATTTGGTCGCTTCGCGTTTGCGCAAACGACCGGCTCCTATTATACTCTACCCTGTCTGCGTTACAAGGCGAGGCGTGTCAGGGCATCGCCGCGCAACCACGATTTGCATTCAGCCAAAGGAGCCCCTTGATGAATCAATCCAACCACTGGAGCGTGGCAGTGAAAATTCCCGGCGAGCTACAGGCCGAAATCATCCGCGGCCTGCTGGAATCGCAAGGCATTCCGGTTTACCTGGCCGTTGAGGGGGCCGCGCGGGCGATCGGCATCAACGTCGGCCCATTTGGCATGGTTGATGTGATGGTCCCTGAAGACCACGTTGATGAGGCCCAGGAAGTCATCGCTGCGTATCAGGCCGGCGATTTTGAAGCACCCGGCGGCTAATCAGGGAAAGCTTTCTTCCAGCCACTGCATCGGGTCAACCTGCACACCACCGACGATCACCTCCCAGTGAAGGTGCGGCCCAGTGACGCGCCCGGTAGACCCCACGCGGCCGATCAACTGACCTGCTTCCACCCAGTCCCCCTCGTTCACCAATATCTCCGACTGATGAGCATAAGCCGAATACACCCCCCAGCCGTGGTCAATCACGGTGGCGTTGCCGCGGACGATCAATTCGCCGGTGAACACCACCCGCCCACTGGCGGCGGCGTAAATCTCCACGCCGGTCTGGCCGCAGAAATCCAGCCCGGTATGGAAATAGAGATACCCGCTGGCGTTATATGAACGCCGGTTACCGAATCTTGAAGGGAAACAATCGCTGAGGTACTCCGGCATGGGGCTTTGGAACATCCCATCCCAATAACGTTCCGGGGTGACGGGGGTGACGATCTCCGCCCAGCGGGCGTTCTCGCTCTCGTTGTTCTCTGTGTTGGTGGTTTGTGAGGCCACCGTCAGCGGGGGATCGTAGGGATACCCCCCATCGCGCACATAAACGCCCTGCGTGAATCGTAACGGGGTGCCATCGGGCAACTCCCCCTCCAGGCTGAGGGGATACACGCCCGGTTCTAGCATGGCATGCACACCTTGCAAGGCAACCACGCGCCCATCAGCCAGTGAGAAGAAGTTGAGTGTGCGGTCATCAAACTGACCGCTGAGCGTCGTCCCCGGCGGCAGGTCGAGGCTGAGCATCAGCGTGCGCCCCTGAACCAGCGGCAGCGAGTTCAGGGAGATTTCAGCGACGGCATCCGGCAGAGCACCTGGGGACAGATTCTCCCCTTGGGGCAGCAAGAGGGAATCCCCCGGCAACAAGCCCCATTGATCAGGGAGACGATTCGCCCGTGCGAGCGCCCAGGGATTTGCCCCGCTCTGAACAGCCAGTTCAAGCAATGATTGTCCGGCGCGCAGGGTAGCCCGCCCTCCCTGAGGTTCAGGCGCATCTTCGTTGAGAGGGATGATTAATTTTCCCCCGGCGTAAAGCTCCAACGGGCTGGTCACCCGGTTCAGGCGGATCAGCCAATCCTGGGGGACACCATAAGCGCGCGCCAGGGTATTGAGGTTCTCTCCGAAGGGAATCTCCACCGTGGTCAGCACGCCCTCAATCCCTTCCAGGCCCGGGATAACCAGGCGCTCACCAACCGCTAGCTGACCAGGATCAGCAATACCATTAACCGCGGCCAAGTCATCCATTGGGACACCAAAAAGCACCGCGATCGCCCACAATGAATCGCCGGGCTGTACAACGTAAACCGGCCCCTCCGGAGGTTGCTCCTGCGCGTGTACGGGTAAGCTCCCCAAAAGCAGGGGGAGGAGCAACAAGCTAATCCACAGTGATTTCTTCCAGGACAAGTTGATCTCCAATTTGAAATTCCTCTCGCCGCGCTGGCGAAATTTCAAGCACATCACGCGCCGGGCGCGCCGGCAGATACAACAAACGCCAGCGCCGCGCCAGGCGCACATCCACTACCCGCCCGACTGCATCCAGCCACACCGCGGTAATATCGCCGCGCATAAACAGCATGTGGATAGCTGACTCCAGGCGGTTTTCGCGCCCGCCCACCAACAACAACCCCTCCTCCAGCCCCAGCGGCGGACGTCCCATCAAACCTCGCAAGCGGCACAAAAAAGCCTCGCAACGCTGAACAGCGAGAGGCCTGAGAAGCGGGCGACTCAAATTTCTTACAGCCAGATACAACATAACGATGGAGGAACTACGGCTTCAGAGATGGCGAATCAGCAAGGAATGCCGGGCTTACTCCGCCAGGCGAGCAAACAGCTTTTCCACGCTGGCGACCAGTTCTTCCGGGCGGAAGGGTTTGGTGATGTAATCATCCACCCTGGCAACGTGAAGCCCCAACACCCGGTCGATATCCTGAGCCTTGGCGGTAATCACAATCACGGGGATACTTTCCGTCTCCGCATGCTTGCGAATATTCTGATAGACCTGCCAGCCGTCCACGTCCGGCATCATCAGGTCGAGCAACACCAGGTCGGGAAGCTGATCTCTTACCAGTTCCCAACCTGCCTGACCGCTGGTAGCGCCGCTCATGCGGTATCCCTTGCGCTCCAGGATCAGGCGCACCAGCTCGATCATCTCTTTATCGTCTTCAATATAGATAATGTGCCGTGATTCTGTCATCCAGCTTTCACCTTTCGCAGCCTGATACGCAATGCCCCGTCGAATTCTGTCTGCCGCCGGGGGAAGTTTACCACAAAGCCGCCCGAAACGCAGCCTGGCGCCCCCTACCCGGACTGCGCCTGACGGCCTCTTGTCACTCCCTCGGGGGTCGGCTATAATCCCCCACGCAAGGTCAAATTCAACCCCGTGAGGCAATCATGATTGATGTAAATGAACTCCGCAAAGGCGTCACCTTCGAACTGGATAACAAAATTTACAAGGTGCTGGAATACACCCACCACAAGCCCGGGCGCGGCAAAGCCACCATTCGCATCAAGGCGCGCGACCTGCGCAACGGCAATATCCTGGATTTGAGCTTCATCTCCGGCGACCGCGTGCAAGATATCCGCCTGGATCACCACGACGTGCAATACCTCTACAGCGATGACGAGTTCTTCTACTTCATGGATCTGGAAACATACGAGCAACCCGCCATCCGCCGGGAAGTGCTGGCCGAAGCCGCCCCCTACCTCAAAGAAAACCTGGAAGTCAAACTGACGTTTTACGAATCTGAACCGCTGGACATCAATCTGCCGACCACGGTTGACCTCAAAGTGACCAAGGCCGACCCTGCCGTGCGCGGCGATACCGCCACCGGCGTCACCAAGAAAGTCACCGTAGAGACCGGCCTGGAAGTGGATACGCCCGCCTTCGTCGAGGTCGGCGATACCATTCGGGTGGATACCCGCAGCGGGACGTACGTCACCCGCGTATAACCGCTGGCGCGCCAGCAGGCCACAGCCACAGCAATCCCCCTGATCAGCACGTGCTATAATCCGGCCATGCGAACCCCAGCCGGTATCGAATGCCGCTACTTTTACGGCGACTACTACCGCGGCCGCCAGCGCGAAGAGTGCCGCCTGCTAGCCGCCGCTTCCCCCCCAATTGAGTGGCGCCCCGCCCTGTGTTCCACCTGCCCGGTCCCCGGCATTCAACGCGCCAACTCCTGCGAACACATGCGACTCATCCCCCGCGTCCAGCGCCCTTTCCTGATCCTGCCGCCCCAGGTTCGCATCTCCGCCTATTGCGAAAAATCCCGTCAGCCCGTATCCGAACCCCATATTGGTTGCGGTCAATGTCACCCATTGCCGCCCATCTTCACAGGAGCGCTCGATGACCCTGACGCTGTTGATTGACCTGGACGACACGCTCCTGGACAATTCCATGGAGACATTCCTGCCAGCGTACACCCAGGCGCTTGGAAAACATCTGGCAGATCTTCTCCCCCCCACTAAAATGACCACCGCGCTGATGGAGGGCACCCGGCAGATGTTCGCCAACCAGCGCCCAGACCGCACACTGGAATCCGTTTTCGCCGCCCATTTTTTTCCTAGCATCGGCATCGCCGAAGAAACCCTGCGCCCACTGATTGAGACGTTTTATGCCAACGTCTTTCCCACCTTGCAGAGCACAACCCGCCCTCGCCCGGAAGCGCTGACGCTGATGCAGACAGCCTTCCAGCGGGGCTACCGCGTGGCGATCGCCACCAACCCGGTCTTCCCCCGCACCGCCATCCTCCAACGACTGCGCTGGGCCGGCCTCGATCCGGCCAGCGATCCCATCGCTATCATCCCCTCGATGGAGACCTTCCACTTCGCCAAACCCAACCCGGCCTATTTCGCCGAATTGCTGACCTGGCTGGGCTGGCCTAAGGGAGCGATCGTCATGATCGGCGATGACCCCAGTCACGATATTGACGGCGGGCGCAAAATGGGGCTTCCCACCTACTGGGTGCATCCGCGGGGGGGCAGTTTTCCCAAGGGGTTGCTGCCCCCAACCGGCGAAGGGACGATCGGCGAGGCGTTGGCGTGGATCGAGGATCGCACACCTGAAGAACTGAACCCAGACCACACCGATATCCCCGCCATCCTGGCCACCCTGCGAGGAGGCCCCGCGGCGATGAGCAGCATGATAGCCTCCCTCCCCGCGGAACAATGGAAGCAACGCCCCGACCCCAACGAGTGGTGCCTGACGGAAATCGTATGTCACTTGCGCGATGTGGAGCGCGAGGTCAACCTCCCCCGCCTGAAAGCCATTCTGAGCAAGGATACTCCCTTCATCGTCGGCGTGGACAGCGATGCCTGGGCGATCGAGCGCGATTATCGTTCCCAGGATGGTGCGGCGGCGCTGGACGATTTCATCCAGGCGCGCCTGGAAACCCTGGCGCTGCTCGATGCGTTGCAGGCCGAGGACTGGCTGCGCCCGGCGCAGCACGCCATCTTCGGCCCCACCACATTGCGCGAATTATTCGAGATCATCGCCCGCCATGAACGCCTGCACTTGCGCCAGATACTCAATACACTGAGCGGTCTGCCACTCTCCCCGGTTTAAGTGACGCAATTGTATACACTTAAAATCATGGAAACGCCTCCCTCCCCCTTTACCAACAAAATCGCCTTGATCACCGGTTCTGGCCGCGGCATTGGGCGCGCGATTGCGCTGCACCTCGCCCATCAGGGCGCAGATGTTGTAGTCAATTTCTTTCGCAACCGCCAACCCGCCGAGGAGACCGCCGTGCAGGTGGAGGCTCTCGGCCGCCGCGCCCTGCTGGTCAAGGCCAACATTGGCGAGCTGGACGGGTTGAACCGTCTCTTCGATGAAACTGAGCGCGCCTTCGGCGGGCTGGATATCTTTGTCCACAACGCGGCCTCGGGATTCAACCGCCCTGCCTTGCAACAACGTCCCAAAGGCTGGGACTGGAGCATGAACATCAACGCCCGTCCGCTGCTCTTCGGCGCGCAGCGCGCCGTCCCCTTAATGCAGGCCCGCGGTGGAGGGAGCATCGTCGCCATCACCAGCCCGGGGTCGCAGCGGGTGCTGCCCGACTACGTCAGCGTGGGAGCCAGCAAAGCCGCCCTCGAGGCAGTCACCCGTTACCTGGCGATCGAACTTGCCCCGTTGGGGATCGTGGTCAACGCGGTCTCGCCGGGCGTCGTCCTCACCGAGGCACTGAAGCACTTCAGCGCCATCCGCCAGGACACCGATCTGATCGCCCGCGCCCGCAAACTCACGCCTGCTGGCAGGCTGGTCACCCCCGAAGATGTTGCCGGAGTGGTGGCTTTCCTGTGCTCCCCCGCGGCTGAGATGATCCGCGGCCAGGTCATCACCGTGGATGGCGGCTACACCCTGCCGATGCCTGGCGTGGCTGGGGAATAAATCTCAATCTTCCGAACTCAGCGGGGCCTTGCCATAAAGCTGACGATAGAGCGCCGCCAGGTTGCGCTGGTGAAGTGCCTCAGCCAAGCCGCCCAGCAACACCCGATCCTTGCCACAGGATTCCACATTCACGGCCTTGAGTAAATCCGCGGCATACTTGCGCCGTCCCGCCTTGCGTACCTCTTTCTTGATTGCGCTCAAATACGCCAGGTGCGAATCAACGGTCTCGTCCACCTCGCCGCGCAAGACAATATCACCGTGCCCCTGAATGATGTTCTCCAGCCCCATCTTGCGGATATGTTTTAACGAGGCGACGGTTTCATCGAAATCGCCATCAACAATGTACGGTATCGGCATGAACACATCGCCGGAGAACAACACACGGTCTTCCTCGCACAACACACCGATGCCATCCGGGCTGTGCCCCGGCAGGCGGATCAGGGCCAGGGTCTTCTTATCCACCCGCAGGCGGATCGTGCCTTCAACAAATGTCATCTGAGGGAGAACGATGCGAGTCTTTTTAAAACCTGCGTTCTGGCGGCGGGCCTCTTTTAGGGATTCAACGCCGCGATCGGCCAATAACTCACGGCAGCGCTGATGGGCAATCACCATCGCGCCGGGGAAAAAGCAACTCCCCCAGCTATGATCGGCGTGATAATGCGTCAGGATCACATAGCGAACGGGAACTTTCAATTCCCGCTCGATGAACTCGCGCATCTCCAGCGTCTCTTCGGGGTATGCCAGCGTATCAATCGCCACTGCCCACTCGTTGCCCACCACCACGCCGGCAGTCACCTGAGCATATAAATCGCTTTGAAATACGTAAATATTATCCGAAACCCGTTCTCGTTGCAGCATAAACACCTCAGATTCGAAACTGTCGAAGGATAGCACAAAACCCCCTTGCGCGTCAAGCATTGTGAACAATCGCACAATTCGCAACAATGACAACAACACCTCCCGCAGGCTGAGCCGGAACGTGAAGAGACAAACGCCAGGCGAAATACCAGCGAGGCTTTACCACCCAAAGCGATAGCGCACGCGG
>CAZZFZ010000100.1:5085-10857 GCA_964653835.1 uncultured Anaerolineales bacterium | reverse complement strand
CAGTCACATGCTGATGGCCGTCTTTAAACCCGACCCCGTGAGAATGACCACAACCGGCTGAGGTGCCGTTTCGATCACCTGCGCCAGCGCATCCCACACAATTGCTGAGGTCGGCTCTACATAAAACCCCCGAGAGGCAAGCTGGTCGCGGCCAGAGAGGATCGCTTCTTCCTGGACGGTGACGAAGCGCCCGCCGGTCGCCTGCACTATTTCGACCACCGCGGCGGCGCGTAACGGCCGCAGGATGCGGACGCCCTCGGCGAGGGTAGCTCCCTCCTGAACAGATTCCTGTCCCCGAGGGCCACCATCGAAACGCGCCGCCAGCGGCGCACAGGCGGCAGCCTGCACACCGACAATTTGAGGGAGATGATCGATCTGCCCGGCGGTCAACAACGCTTCGAAGCCACGCCCCATCCCCAGCAACAGGCTACCCTGCCCCGCGGGGAGGATCACCGTCCCCGGCGCGCCGCCGAGCTGTTCCACCAGTTCATAAGCCACAGTGGCAAAGCCGGGCAGGCCGTGGGGCAGCCAGGCGTGACTGGCGTAGGCCAGTCCCTCCGCGGCAGCGCGCTCCACCGCCAGGCTGGCCTGCGAACGCGGGCCGGGCACAGCGACCACATCCGCCCCATAAGCAGCTATCTGCGCGCGCTTGGGGCCAGAGGCATAGGCAGGCACAAAGACTTGTGCCTGCACCCCGGCGCGGGCTGCATAAGCGGCAAACGACGCCCCGGCGTTGCCAGATGAATCTTCCACCGCGCGAAGCACACCGCGCCCCCGCAGCCAGCTCACCAGCAACGTCGTGCCGCGATCCTTGAACGACCCGGTCGGGTTGAGGTATTCCAGCTTGAAGGCCACCTGGCGTCCAAACGCCGTCGCCCACACCAGGGGGGTATCCCCCTCTCCCAGGGTGACCACGGGAACGTCCGCTTCCAGGCCAAAGGACTCCCGGTAACGCCACATCCCCGGCAAATCAGGGCGCACGCGCGCGGGGTCGAACTTCAAGGGAGCGATAAAATCAAACACCCCACCACACTGGGGGCAGCGGTAGGGCGTCTCCGATTGCGGATAAGGCAGGCGACAATCTGTGCAGGCTATCAAGGCAATCCTCTCCATGTACTCACTCGCCGGGGCGCGGGGTGTATTCCCCTTCCACCCAGGTTTCCCCCCCAGGGCCAACTTCTTTCTTCCACACGGGCACGATCTCCTTCAGACGGTCAATGCCGTAGCGCGCCGCCTCGAACACGCCGCTATCGCGGTGCGCCGCGGTGCAGGCAATCAACACGGTGGGCGTGCGTGGGTACAGTCGGCCGACGCGCTGCACGATGGCGATCCCCTCCACGGCGGGCCAGCGCTCGCGAATCTCATCGGCCACCTGGCGCATTTTGGCCTCGGCCATCGGTTTGTAGGCTTCGTACTCCAGATATTCGGTCTGAGGAGGCTGCCCAGGGCGACGAGTCTCGCCGCGCACCATACCGCTGAAAAAACACGCCGCCCCCGTTGAGGGTAGCGTGATCGCATCCAGCAGCGCGTTGAGGTCCAGCTCGTCCTCGGTTATGCGAAAAATGGTAGGGGATGATGTCGAAGACATAGTAACGCTAACAGCAGGGATTCTCAGCCGCCGGAGACCTGCGGGAAAAAGGCCACTTCCGCCCCGGTGGGGATGACGTCTTCATCAAAAGCGTATTCGCGGTTGATCGAAACCAGCGTGGCCTCCAGCGCGCCCTGCGCCCGCGGGTAACGCTCACCGATGAGCGTTTTCAACTCGCCAACCGTACACCCCTCGGGGACCTGCAAGGTGATACGGCGCTCGCCGGTGTGGTCGCGCATGGTGGCGAAGAATAAGACGGTGATTTGGTTCATTGGTTCGTTGGTTCATTGGATTGTTCAAGGTGGACATCGCCGCTCTGGCCGCCGTGTTTTTCCACCAGGCGGATGTTGGTGATGCGCATGGTTTTCTCGGCGGCTTTGGCCATGTCGTAGATCGTCAGCGCGGCAACCGAGACGGCGGTCAGGGCCTCCATCTCCACGCCGGTTTTGCCGCTGGTGCGCACGGTGGCCGTGATGCGCACGCCGGGCAGCGCCGCGTCAGGTTCCACATCCACCAGCACCTGGTTCAGCATCAAGGGGTGACATAAGGGGATCAGCTCGGCAGTGCGCTTGGCCGCCATCACCCCGGCGATCTGCGCCACGCTGAGCACATCGCCCTTTTTGAGCGCCCCCTGCTGAATCAACGCCAGCGTCTCCGGGCGCATGAGCACCTCGCCGCGGGCAACCGCCACCCGCTCGGTGACCGGCTTGTGACCGACATCCACCATACGGGCGCGCCCACTTTCATCCAGGTGAGAGAGCGTGGTTTCCGACATCGGCGCGATTATACCATCCGGCCAACTCCACAGGCTTGTGCTAGAATCACCTCATTGCAACAATCACACCCAGGAGAACGCATCATGCCTCGCATTCGAGAAACTGACATCCCCTATCACAGCGAACTGCCCCCTGGCCCGCTCAACGCCCTAACCGATGTTCCCGGAACCGCCGTCGGCCATACCACGCTCATCCAGGGCGAGGGCGACTGGAACGGGAACGGCCCCTTCCGCACCGGTGTGACGGTGATCCTGCCGCACACCGGCAACCTGTACGCCGAAAAAGTCCCCGCGGCGGTGCACGCCATCAACGGCTACGGCAAGGCCACGGGGTTCGAGCAAATACGCGAGATCGGCACCATTGAGACGCCCATCGCCCTCACCGGCACGCTCAACGTCCCCCGCGTGGCCGACGCGCTGATCACCCTGGCGATCGAGCAAAACCCCTACATCGGGCTGGGCTTCCCAGGGGAAGAACGCCGCGGCTACCCGACCGTCAACCCGGTGGTAGGCGAGATCAGCGATGGCTTTTTGAGCGACATCCAGGCACGCCCCATTGGCCTGGAGGAAGTGCGCGCCGCGGTGGAAAACGCCCACGGCGGCCCGGTGGAGGAAGGCAGCGTCGGCGGGGGGACGGGGGCGAGCTGTTTCGGCTGGAAAGGGGGCATCGGCACGGCAAGCCGGGTGTTGCCGCAAAAGGCCGGCGGCTTCACCATCGGCGCGCTGGTGCAGACCAATTACGGCCGTCCGGAGCAACTGGTCATCGCCGGCGTACCCATCGGGCGACACCTGCACCCGCCGGATTATCAGCCGCGCCGGGAGGGCGGCTCGGTGATGATTATCCTGGCGACCGACGCGCCCCTGGAGAGCCGTCAACTGGAACGGCTGTGCCGCCGGGCGACCTTTGGGCTGGCGCGCAGCGGCAGCATCTGTCACGGCGTCAGCGGCGACTTCGTCATCGCTTTCAGCACAGGCTACCGCGTGCTCGATCAACCCACAGAGCTGCTCACCACCCGCCCGGCTTTCTACCTCCAGCCGGTGATGCACCTGTTCTCCCTGGCGGTGATCGAGGCTGTGGAGGAAGCCATCTACAACAGCATGCTGACGGCCACAACCACCGTCGGGCGCGATGGGCACACCCGTTACGCCCTGCCGGTGGAAGAAGTCACCCGCCTGATGAAAGCTTACGGCCGCCACAACGCCGCGGCCGTGAAATAAATCTAATCGGAGGTTCACAATGGACGAACAAACCTCTCCCCCACCCGGCGCGATCCCGCTTGGACTGCTGTTCCCGCTGGTATTCACCTGCAGCGGCCTGTTTTTCATCCTCGTCGCGCTGGGGATCATCCCCACGGATCCAGATAGCCTGCACGCTCCGGAGTGGGTGCTGGGTGCAAGCGGGGGGATGTTCCTCTTCGTTGGTCTGTTCATGTTCGTTCGTTTCATCCCCTGGCCAGGCGGCGAGCAATCCATCATCCGGCACATCCTGGAAACCGCGCTGCTCTTCCTGACGATGAGCAGCTTCTCCGCTGTGTTTCTGTGGGTTGGGTTCGGCCCCGGCGAGCGCCAGTTCCAAAGCAGCGTCTCCCTCGGGCCACTGAGCATCTTCGGTATGGATTCCAAAGAAGCCACCGGGCGCATCATGTTCGGCGGCTTTGGCGTGTTCGCCACCCTGATCACCGTGTACTACCTCGTCACCCAGATCTGGAAGCTGATTGACCTGATCAACCACCGCCTGGAGCGATAACCCCGCCAGCGTGATAAAATCCTCCCCATGAGCGAAACCATCCTCGATAAATGGGGCCGCGGCCTGGCGCGCACCCGCAAGACCACCTTTGGGCGGATCGCGCATTTGTTGGGCGCGGCCGAAATCAACGCCGACACCTGGGATGAACTCGAAGCCCTGTTCATCCAGGCCGATATGGGCATCGAAACCAGCAGCGAGGTGATCGCCGCCCTGCAGGAGCGCGTCCGCGCCGAGGGCCTGACCCGCGCCGCCGAGCTGCGCGATGCTATGCAAAGCGAATTGACCGCCCGCCTCAAACCGCCCCCCGAGATCACATTCAGCGAAAAACCAGCCGTGGTGCTGATCGTTGGCGTAAACGGCTCAGGCAAGACCACCAGCATGGCGAAGCTCGGCCAGCGCTTCCAGCAGGAAGGAAAGAAAGTGATCTTCGGCGCGGCCGACACTTTCCGTGCCGCCGCCATCGAGCAATTGCAAATCTGGGGGCAACGGTTGAACATTCCCGTGATCGCCGGGCAGCCGGGCGGCGACCCCGGCGCGGTGACTTACGACACCGTGCAGGCGGCCATCGCCCGCCAGGCCGACCTCGCCCTGATCGACACCGCCGGCCGACTGCACACCCGCTTCAATTTGATGGAAGAACTGAAAAAGGTCCACCGCGTGGCAGGCAAAGCCCTGCCCGGCGCGCCGCACGCCGTCTGGCTGGTGATGGACGCCACCACCGGGCAAAACGCCCTCCACCAGGCCAAAGCCTTCAAAGAGGCGGTGGACGTCAGCGGCGTGATCCTCGCCAAGCTGGATTCCTCCGCCCGCGGCGGCATGGCCTTCGCTATCCAGCGCGAGTTGAACCTGCCCATCCTCTTCGCCGGGCTGGGCGAGGCCGCCGAAGACCTGCAACCTTTCAACCCCGAAGCCTTCGTCAAAGGCATCCTGGCGGATTTCCCCGGCGCATGAGCTGGAAACGTTACAAAAAAGATTTCGACCACAGTTACACCTTCGGCGTCTTCCCCACGCTTGAGCTGCTCACCCACCGCCCGCAACTGGCTCGCCGGGTGTTCATTCACCCGCGAGGGCTGAAAAACGCCGGGGCCGCCAAAATCCAATCGCTCTGCCAGGAACTCGGCATCCCGATCGAAATCCAGGAAAAGGTTTTCTCCCGGCTGGGAGCGCGCGAAAACGACTACGCCACGGCAGTCTTCACCAAAAACGAAAGCGACCTCGACCCCGCCGCCGACCACCTCGTCCTCGTCCACCCAGAACGCCGCGGCAATCTGGGGACGATCATGCGCACCATACTGGGCTTCGGCCTGAGCGACTTGGCGATCATCCAGCCCGCCGCCGACCCCTTCCACCCGGAGACGGTGCGCGCCTCCATGGGGGCGATCTTTCAACTGCGCCTCACCCGCTTTGAATATTTCGACGCCTATCGCCAGACGCATCCCCGCCCGCTGATTTTGCTGATGACTGAAGGGGAAACCTCGCTACCTGAGATCGCCTGGCCGACTCCCTCGGGGCTGGTCTTTGGCCCCGAAAGCGCTGGCCTGCCCCCGGCATACCGTCGCTATGGGCAAACCGTCCGCATCCCCCAGAGCGGAGCAATCGACTCCCTCAACCTGGCGATCGCCGTGGGAGTGACGCTCTACCAGCGGCAACTGGCGCGAAGCC
>CAZZFZ010000100.1:0-4985 GCA_964653835.1 uncultured Anaerolineales bacterium | reverse complement strand
ACAACCGAGGTTCCCCCATGGAAGACCTGATCGCCCGCCTCCGCGAGAGTGAGGCCAAAATCCAAAACCTCCTGGTGCGTCTTTGACCTTGCCGGGAGCGAAGCACAACTCAAGGAACTGCAAAAAGAATCCGAAGACCCGGCGCTGTGGGATAACCCGCAACACGCCCAGGAAGTGATGCGCCAGCTCGCCCGCCTGAACGATGAGGTGGAAGGCTGGCACAAGCTACAGGCGCGCCTGCGCGACGCCCTGGAACTGGCCGAACTGGGCGACCCCGACCTGGCCGCCGACCTGGAAGACGAAGTCGCCGCCATTGAGCGCGAGGTCGAGCAGCGCGAGTTCACCGCCATGCTCTCCGGCGAATACGACCGCGGGAACGCCCTGCTGGCGATCCACGCCGGGGCGGGCGGCACCGACTCGCAGGACTGGGCCGAGATACTGCTGCGCATGTACCTGCGTTGGGCTGAGCGTCAGGGTTTTGAAACCGAGATCCTCGACACCACCCCCGGCGAAGAGGCCGGCATCAAGAGCGTGACCGTGGCCGTCAACGGGCGCTACGCCTACGGCTACCTGCGCGCCGAGAAGGGCGTGCACCGCCTGGTGCGCATCTCGCCCTTCGACGCCAGCAATCGCCGCCACACCTCCTTCGCCCTGGTGGAAGTGCTGCCACAGGTGGAGCAGGACGTTGAGATCGAGATCAACCCCAACGACCTGCGCATTGATGTCTTCAAATCCGCCGGCGCGGGCGGCCAGAACGTGCAAAAGAACGCCACCGCGGTGCGTATCACCCACCTGCCCACAGGCATCGTCGCCACCTGCCAGAACGAGCGCTCGCAATCCCAAAACCGCGAGATGGCAATGAAGGTGCTGCGCGCCCGCCTGCTGGCGATCAAAGAACAGGAAAAAGCCGAGAAAATCAACGAGCTGCGCGGCGAATACACCAAAGCCGAATGGGGCAGCCAGATCCGCTCCTATGTGCTGCACCCCTACAAGATGGTCAAAGACCATCGCACCGGCCACGAGGTCGGCAACGCCGAGGCGGTGCTGGATGGCGATCTGAACGGCTTTATCCAGGCTTACCTGCGGGCGAATGTAGGCGAGGCGTAATTGCCCCTTGACATCCCCCTCTCCCCTCCGTATAATCCAGCCGCTTTATAATAAAGAAACCCACGCAGGAGTAAGACCATGGCCGTCCCTAAACAACGCACGTCGAAGTCTCGGCGCGACCGACGCCGCTCGCACGACAAGCTGCAAGCCAAAAACCTGGTTCAGTGCAGCAATTGCGGCGAAGTGCGCCTGCCGCACCGCGTCTGCCCCAACTGCGGGCACTACAAAGGGCGCGAGGTAATTGAAGTTGAAGAATAATCCCGTTCATTGAGCCGTGACCATCGCGGCTCATTGGCGTTATATAGGATAGCGAAACATGCCGGGCTGATGCCCGGTTTTTTATTGCCAGACTTCAAACTCTACGGAAGGACGAAACCATGTTCAACGCAAAAACCACCGCATTGCTGTTCCCCGGTCAGGGCTCCCAGGCCATCGGCATGGGAGCGGCGCTGGCCCGGCAGTATCCCTCGGCGCGGCAGGTGTTCGCCGAAGCGGATGAAATCCTGGGCTTTGCCCTCTCGCGCCTGATGTGGGACGGCCCGGAAGAAGAACTCAACGACACAGTCAACACACAACCGGCACTGCTGGTTCACTCCGTGGCCGCGCTGCGCGTCTTCAATGAGCAATTCCCCAATTTCCAGCCCGCGTTCGTCGCCGGGCACTCGCTCGGCGAGCTGACCGCCCTGGTGGCTGGCGGGGCGTTGGACTTCGCCCCAGCCCTGCGTCTGGTGCGCCGCCGCGGTGAGCTGATGAAAGCTGCGGGGGAGACTTCCCCTGGCGGCATGGCTGCCATCCTCGGATTGGATATCCCTACCCTGGAGGACATCTGTCAGCAGGCCAGCAGCGGCGAGGAGACCATCCAGGTAGCCAACGACAACTGCCCCGGCCAGGTGGTGATCTCCGGCAGCATCGCTGCGCTGGAACGGGCCATGGAAGCCGCGGGCGGAGCCGGCGCCAAGAAGGTCGTCCGCCTGGCGGTGAGCATCGCGGCGCACTCCCCGCTGATGGCGCAGGCGCAGTCCGATTTCAACCAGGCCGTGGCCGAAGCCCCGCTGCGCGCCCCGCGGATTCCCGTCATCGGCAACGTGACCGCCGAGCCGCTGACCAGCGTTGAGGCCATCCGCGCTGACCTGCAGGCGCAACTCACCCGGCGCGTCCGCTGGACCGAGAGCATCCAATACATGCGCCAGCAAGGAGTGGAGACCTTCATCGAGCTGGGCAGCGGTGACGTACTCACCAAACTGGTCAAACGGATTGACCGCAAGACCACTCGCCTGAACGCGGGCGAGCCAGAAGATTTTGAGAAACTCCAATCCGCAGCCGCGGCATAGCGAGTGCGGTATAATAACCCATCACAAGGAGTGACATCTTGAGCACAACGAACTTTACCTTCACCGATCGCGTCGCTCTGGTCACTGGCGGCTCACGCGGCATCGGCCGTGCCGCCGCCGAGTTGTTCGCCAACGGCGGTGCCAGCGTCATCATCGTCAGCCGCGGGCAGGAGCAGGCCGAGCAAACCGCCCACGAGATCGCCGCCGCCAGCGGCCAGAAGGTAATCGCCTACCCGCTGGACGTAGCCGACTTTGAACAGACGCAGGCGCTGGGCAAGTTTGTCAAATCGGAATTCGGCCGCCTGGATATCCTGGTCAACAACGCCGGGATCACCCGCGATGAACTGCTCATGCGCATGAGCGAGCAGGATTGGGACGAGGTGATTAACATCAACCTGAAGGGCGCCTGGAACTGCTCCAAAGCCTTCATCCGCATGATGATGAAGGCCCGTTACGGGCGCATCATCAACGTGACCTCGGTCTCCGGCCAGGCCGGGCAGATGGGACAGACCAACTACTCCGCCGCCAAAGCGGGGATGATCGGCCTGACCAAGGCGCTGGCGCGCGAGGTGGCCTCGCGCGGCGTGACCGTCAACGCCGTGGCGCCCGGCTACATCCCTACCCAACTGACCGCCGACCTGCCGGAAGAGCTGATCAACCAGATTCTCAGCGCCACCCCTATGGGGCGCATGGGAACGCCCGAAGAAGTGGCCTTCGCCATCGCCTTCCTGGCCTCCGAAGGGGCTTCCTACATCACCGGGCAGGTCATCGGCGTGGATGGCGGCATGGTGATGATGTAATCCCGCCAACAGATAGAGGATTTATGGACACAACCACCCGCCCCCCTGGAAAAACCACCGTCGCGACCGGCGTGCTGTTAAGCATCGCCCGGCTGACCACCTTGCAGGTCCCCGGCGTCAGCCGGATGGGCCATGTGCCGCACAACGTCGCCCGCCTGTTCCGGCGCAGCGACGCCAATCAGGGCGTGGTCGTCCAGATCGAAGACGGCCGCATTTTCGCCGATCTGTACGTTGTGCTCAAAAACGACATCAACATCCGCGAGGTCAGCCGCCAGATCCAGCGCGAGGTCAAGCGCGCTTTCTCGGAGATGGTCGGCATGGAAGTTGGCCGCATCAACGTACACATCGAGGATATTGACTACCCACCCAACGGCGAGGACGCCTCCTCGGACAAGGCTATTGTATGAAACCACGGACGCGTGCCCGAGGCACCGCCCTGCAAATCCTGTATGAAGTGGATCTGGTCGGTCACCCCCTCGGGGAGGTGCTTCAAAATCGGCTGCGGGAAGCCGATCTTGAAGACCGCCTGGCCGCGTTCGTCATCGAGATCGCCCGCGGGGTGTGGCCCGTCCACGAAAAACTAGACGCCTTCATCGCCGAACACGCCCCGGAGTGGCCTGTGGATCAGGTCGCCATCATTGACCGCAACATCCTGCGCATCGCCCTGTGGGAGTTCGCCATCAGCCACGATACACCCATCAAGGTGGCGATCAACGAAGCGGTGGAACTTGCCAAGGCATATGGCTCCGATAGCAGCTCGCGCTTCGTCAACGGCGTACTGGGCAGCCTGGCAGAACGCCAAAACGAACTCCGGAAGGCGCTGGGCGCGCTGGCGGTCTCGAAAGACGAATGAGTTATGAACTTCCTCGGTATTGGCCCGCTCGAACTGGTCTTCATCCTGATCTTCGCCCTCATCATCTTCGGCCCGGAAGACCTGGCGAAAGCCGGGCGGACGGTTGGGCGCATGCTGAACAAGCTGGTGCACTCCTCGGAATGGCGCACCCTCCAAAACGCCACCCGCGAGATCTCCACCCTGCCAAACAAGTTGATGCGGGAGGCCAACCTGGAGGACATCGCTAAAGAGATCGGCTCCATCGGCAACCCCATCGTCTCCCCCCCCACTGTGGGCATCTCTGGCGACAAGGAGCTGGCCCCGTGGACAACCCCGCCCGACGAGCGTCCTCAACCTGCAGCCGAAGCGCCTCAAACGGCGAATTCCCCCGATTCATCAGAAACCCAGGGTTAAACCATGCGCCGATTTTTCAATCTGCTCTGGCGGGGAATCACCGCGCCATTCCGCCTGGTCTACACTACGGTTCGCAACCTGCACTATTTCTTCACCGTCGAACCGGAGGACGCCCCGATCCCAGAGACGATTGTTAAAACCATCGAGCAACCGCGCGGGCTGCTCGACCACCTGAACGACCTCCGCAAGCATCTCTTCTACTCCATCATCGCTTTATTCCTGACCACGGGCGCGGCGTTCGTCTTTCTCGATGAACTGCTCGCCTGGTTGACCGAGCCGATCGGCGGTATTCAGGCGTTGCAGGCGATTGAGGTCACCGAGCCGTTGGGAGTTGCCATGCGCGTGGCCCTGCTGGCCGGGTTCACCGCCGCGCTGCCCTACATCGCCTTTGAGCTGTACCTCTTCGCCGCCTCCGGGCTGACCGTGCGCGGGCGCGTGCGCGGTCTGCTGGCGATCCCGCTCACCACGGCGTTCTTCCTGGCGGGGATGGCCTTCGCCTAC
>CAZZFZ010000099.1:0-10918 GCA_964653835.1 uncultured Anaerolineales bacterium | reverse complement strand
TCCGCGCGGCTTTGGATTCCGTTGGGATTTTAGATGACGCGAGGGATCAGCCGCGCCAGGCGGCGATCATCAGCGCCAGCCAGCCGAGGATGAGGAACGCGCCCCCCAGGGGTGTAATCATACCCAGGCTGATCCCCTTGAAGGTCAGGTTGCCCTTCAACACCAGGACGTACAGACTCCCCGAAAAGAACACCGTCCCCAGGATGAAAAACCATCCCCCTGTGCTCAAGGTGGCGGTGCGGTTCCACCATTGGGTGATCGCCCAGGAGACGATCATCAACCCCAGCGCGTGATACATCTGATAACGCACGGCCTTCTCCCAGGTGGCTAGCCGTTCGGCGGTGACGATAGAGCGCAGACCGTGGGCGCCAAACGCGCCGGCGGCCACGCCCAGGGTGGCAAATAGTGAACCGATGACGAAAAAGAAACGTTCCATGATGGCCTCCTTATATACGCTGCTGAGTCCACAGATCACGTTGCAGCAGCCAACGGTAGTAATGCGTGCTGGCGATGAGCAATCCGCCGCCCATCCCCAGGTAGAGCAGCGCCAGATAGGGTCTGGGGATCAACCCCGATGTGCGCAGGAAGATGCCCAGGGCGATCATCGCGGCGATCAAGATGTAGGATGATTTCTTCTGGAAGGCAAAGACGCAGATCCGTTCACCATTCATGTGGTGGATGCGACCAATGTTGCGGTTCGCCAGTGTGGCCAGAAAGAGGGTGTAGACTGCCATGGCGGCGATGAAGCCCCCCGATCCCATGGCCAGCAGCGTGTTGCGGTCGCTTCCCCGTAGCCAGGTATAGGCCAGCCAGCAGAGCATCACCCCAGCAGAAGACCACAGCAGCCCGGCGATCAGGTATAACCATTCTTTCAATACCGCCGGACAGTATTTTTGTAGCCACGGTGTGTTCATGGATGATGCTCCTTTGGGGGCTGGTCGGTGAACGGCATGATTGTAACTTAAAACGCGGCATTTTGGCTCCCCCATGGTGTGCGAAACTGTCGTGTTAAGCGCTCGGCCTCACGGGGATTCTCAACCCCGTGAGGCCGTTCTGTTTTTGGGAACGGTTGAAGCTTACGCGGGCAGTCGTTTCTTGCCGAGGGGGCGTTGAGACGCTCGCATCTCTCTCAGGGGGGCGCGGATCAGCAGGCTGATCCCGCCTGCGAGGAGGGCGATGCCGCCGATGGTCAGGGGCGTTTCCAGGACTAAGACGAGGTTGTCTCCGTTCATCATGTGGCTTGGGCCGGCCCAGAGCGGCGTGGTGAGGGCGATGACCCCCGCCAGGGTCATCGCGACCCCGGCCCCGGTGTTCGCAGCGTCGTCTTGTCCCGTTTGGGGCAGGTTGACCTTTTCGCGGATGCCGGGCATTCGAAGCAGCAGGAAGAAGAGCAGGGTGAAAATCGTCAGGTAGAAGCGAATATCGGTTGGCATGGTGCTGCCCCGCAGCCTGTGAGAGAAGTACATTTTTATGCCAGCCGTGGCGATGCCCAGGAGCAAAGCGCCTATAGCGGTGTTGTACGCTTGTTTTTTCCCCCGGATTAACCCGACGAACGCGCTCATCCCGATGAAGGCAGCAAGAAAGGTGAAGATGGTTGCCACCTGGTAAACGCCTTTGTAGGGGGCGATGACAACCAGGCTGGCGTACTTCTCCGGCCACCAGGAGATGCATACAGACCCCACAGCACCCAGCAGGGTGAGTACTGCGGTCACTCCCATCAAAGCGTAGGCGGTGATGCGTAATAGTTTGTCCATAGCGGGGGACCTCTGTTGTTGCAGGGAGGTTGATTGGTCAGCGGAGTGCAAACCCGGCCACGAATGCAGCAGTCATCGCCAATAGGAGGCCAGGCAACACAGTGAGAATCGTGTTTTGAGGCAGAATGGGTTTGCCGATTTTTAGGAAAGTCAGGAGAATCCCGCCTACGCCGATCAACGCGCCGCCGATGCCCACCCAGGCGAATCCCCCGGCCGTCACGCCGCGCAGGCTTAAAATAACTGGCAGCAGGAAGATGAGAAAACCAGCGACGCTGTGGATGACGGCCAGCGGGATCACCGCCCAGGCACCACGGGTTTTGAGGCGCGTGTATACGATGACGAGGAATCCCAGCACGGCGAAGATAAGGTAACCTGTTTTCCAGACAGGCAAGTATTCTGCCACCAGGCCCGTCGAGAGGCTGAGGGGGATGATGGTTGAGACGATGACCACCAGAGGGCTGTCGAGTACTTCAAAACCCATGATGATGAGCAGCAGCCCGGCCACAAGCAGGACGCCGAAAGCAATGGTGTAACTCAGCAGTGCAAACAGAGCTGTGCCCTCCATTCCCACGGCAATCTGGTAAGCGGCCAGCAGACCTGTGATCAGTAGCAGGATGCGGTCGAACACGCTGATATTTTTCATTGGAATTCCTCCATCGCACGATTAAAACATCACCAACAACATGGCACTGAGCATATAGAAGGAGGCGTATTTGAATAACCCGAAGTTGGTTCGTTCCGATGGTTTGACCATGCTGCTGATCGCCAGGAGCAACAGCCCGGCGGAGAGCACAGCCATCAGGCGCAGGTATCCCCATGATGTGCCAATGCCATAAGCCGCCGCGCCCATCGCCAGGGCTGCCAGTATGCTGGAGATGGCGATGGTCGCGCGCGTGAAGCGAAAGCCATAGGTTGATGGAAATGTGGGAATACCGGCGGTCTGATAATCTTTGTGGTAGCGCATCGAGAATGTCAGGATGTGTGTGGGGATCCAAAACAAGATGGCCGCTGCCAGGGCAATGCCTATCCAATCTACATGACCCACTCCCAGGGCACGACCGGCCATCACCGGCATTGCCCCGGAGATGCCGCCCCATACGATGCTCCAGCAGGTGCGGCGTTTCAGCCAGAAGGTGTAGATGACCACATCAAAGAACAGGCCTGCAAAGACGATGATGCCGTAGAGCCAGTCAATCGCCAATGCCCAGGTGAGGCCCAGGGTAGAGAGCGCCAGGCCAAAGCCCAGGGCCTGCTCCGGGGAGATCTTCCCCGCCGGGAGGGGGCGCAGACAGGTGCGATCCATGCGGGCGTCAATATCCCTGTCGTACCACATGTTGAGAACTGTGGAGCCGCTGATCGTCAGGAACAGGCTCCCAGCAACGCCGAATAATGTGCCCAGGTTGAAGATCGGACAACGGCTGCTTATGTATCCTGAAAGCCCGGTGATCAGCAACAGGCCTGTCTGCAGGCTTTTGATCAGCGGCCAGTATTTTTGGCGAAAAACGGAGAAGTGTGCGCTTATTGGAGTCATGGTTTATCCGTGGTTGGGTTGCAAGGCAGACAAGCGTGCTTGATGGCCTGTCTGCCTTGCTTGTCTATTTGTCTCTCGCGCAGCGGAAGCCGACCTGAGGGCTGTAGTACCACGGGCCGGCGCTGTTGTTCTTCCAGACGCGCAGGTCTACCTCATAGGAGTAGAAGCTGCCGCCGCGCATGTAGCGATAGTGCTGGTCGGGATAGTCGTCACCCATCCACTGCCAGACGTTGCCGGCCATGTCATAGAGACCGTAAGGGCTGGGCGAGTCCAGTGTTTCGTAACCTTCGTAGGTCTTGCCGTTGTAAAAGCCAACCGGCGTGGTGTTGCCGAGTTTGCCAAACATCTTCTCGAAGAGATCAAAAGAGGAGTAGTAGTTGGCGTTATTGGGATGGATTTCCTCGCCCCAAGGGAAGGGGCGTCCGCGCCCGTTGGCGTCCACTTCGGTACCGCGAGCGGCTTTCTCCCACTCGATTTCTGTGGGCAGTCGCCAGCCGTAATATTGGCAGTAGGCATTGGCGCCAAACCAGCTGACCATCGTCATAGGATGATTGGTGTAGGCTTCGATGGGCGTGAAGGCTTCGCCATCGTAACGGATCCGCAGGCCTTCCGCAAAGGGGACATAGAGGTAGTCGCCGGCATCAACCGGGAATTCGTGTTTGTAGCCATCAAAAGGATCGCCGGGATAGTAGCCGCCAACGCCTTCGTCTTGTTGCACCACTTCGCCGACCTGCGCTTCAAACTCACCCACGTAGACGTCACCGCCAGCGAGGGCTTCGTTCAAAAACGCGGCATATTGGGCTACGGTGACATCCGTGACCATGATTTCATAGTCATAATCCACCATCGTCATGTTATCGTGTTGCCCGTAGGGGAATTCGCTCGCGGGGATGATGGCCCAGGCATCAGAGTCGATGCCGGTGTCAATGTAGGGCGGGTCAATGGTGCTGGTGTTGGGGGTTGGCCCGCAGGCGGTCAGCAATAAAGCGACGGCGATGAGGCCAACGATTGCGCGCTTCATTCTGACACCTCCTCGATGATGGCTTTGAGTTCTTCCAGCTTGCGTTGCTGTTCCTCAAACTCGGCTTTTGCGACAGCTTTTCTCTCTTCGATAAGTTCTTGCTGCCAGAAGCCGTTTGCGCGGAACAGGTCGTAAAGCCGCCAGATCATAAAGATTGCCAGCGCAACCAGCACCACGGCCAGCCCAAAGTCCATCAACAACATGACGGTGTTAACCAACGGTTGCTGGTTGATCTCATCCACGAAGAGGCGCTTCATGGAAAAAATGGTCGCTGAGGCGAAGGCGAGATCCGACATGATGATGATCGTCCACCCATACCATTGCCGTGCTTTGCCTTTTAGCTTGGAGATATCGCCATAGTAGAACAAGATGATGGTGGCGATCAATGCGGCCAGGATGTGCCAGTGCCCGGTCAGGGTGATGCGCTCTTCGCGGTGCGGCCAGACCCGGAAGATCTCATCCAGCTTGACGGCCATGAAGATGCCCACTCCGCTGACGGTGAAGTTCATGAAGACCATCTGCCAGCCAGGGCCGAATTTGAGCGGATCGCGCAGCAGCGCGCCCATTTTCTGGAAGAAGTTGGGCTTTTGGATACCGGCCGTGCCTTCTTTGATGAGTTTGTCCCAGCTGAAGATGACGTACATCAGCGCCGCCAGCATCACGAGCACCGATCCGACGTAAATGGTGATATGCGCCCAGGGAAGCCAGACGACGGAGAGCGCGCCAACCGTGATGACAATGGTGCCAAAAATCATCAGCGGCATGGCGATCCGGTGGAGGATGCCTTTGAAGTCCATCCAGCGCCCGACGATCAACGTAATGGCGATGGCGATCAGCGTCAGCATAATGTGCAGGTGGCCGATGATCGCTTTTTGCAGTGCCAGCTTGTGTGGCACGCGGATCAGGTCTTCGGCGAGGAAAGTTTCGTGTCCGTTGCCCCAGTATGAGCCGGTGATGGCACCAAAAGATGCAGAGAGCAGGGTCGAGACGGCCATGATAAAAAAGGCCATGCGCTCGAGGTCAATGCCCTTTTTGGTGTGGGCGTAGGGCGAATCGGGCGGCAGACGATACTCTTTCTTCCAGGGCCATAGTGCTGCTACCAGCAACAGTCCGGCGAAGAAGACCAGCGATAACCCGACGAGGAAAAGCCCGTGAAAGACAAAATTGCGCCCGAAATAGCCGAAAGCAAGCCCGAAAATCACCACAGTCAGGTAGCCGATGGTGATCGTCACGTTGATGGAGACTTGCTCGTGCCGCTTCATGGGTAGCAAATCGGTCATGAAGTAGACTTCGATCGCGATGATGGCCATGGCGATGGTGTGGTAGAGCAAGATGATGCGGCCTTCCCGCTCTGCTGGCACCAGTTTCATGCCGAGGATTTTTACGGTGATATCTCGAACGCCCCATTCAACCATTGGGCCGGAGAGGGTTCCCCAAATCGCCGTGATCAGCGCGACGGTGGCAATTGCAACCAGCGTTAACCCTCGGGTGGAGCGGAAGAGGTAATTCCAGCGTTGTTTTAGTGCTTGCATGTAAGCTCCTTTGAAAGGGTAGTGTATGTTGGCTGAGAGACAAGATCGCGTGACGGTAGGGTGGTGGGTGATTGGGGAACAAGTTCTGGTTACTACCTCGTCGCCCAATCACCCGGCACCTGATCGCCTGGACACCTATTTGCCTTTGATGTCTTGCATGAAGCCCCAGGCAAAGGCCAGGGTCATCAGCAGGAGCAGCGGAGCCAGGATGGTGAAGACGAATTCATTGCTAAAGAACAGCAGCTGAGAGCCGACGGACAGGAACGCCAGTGCGATGCCGCCCAGTCCAATCAGCACGCCGCCCACACCGACCCAGAAGAAACCTTTGGGGGCCTTGCCGTTCTTCTCGGCGAAGATCGGGCCGAGGAAGATCACCAGGCCGGCCACGCCGTGGAAAACAGGGACGGCGATCTTGCGTAAGGTTCCCATTCCGGCGATGCTGGTGACCGCGATGGCCAGGAAGCCGATCAGGGCAAACCATTTGAAGGCTTTCTTCCACTCAGGGTTGTATTGCTCAACGAGGCCCATTGAAATTCCCAACGGGATGAGGGAAGCGACGGGCAGGATGTAGGGAGAAAGGGCCGTGCCGCCCATCCCCAGGATGCCGTATCCCAGGAAGATCAGCAGCAGGCCAGAAACCAATAGAACAAAAAAGCCCATCATGAAGTAAATATCATGAAGGGCTTTTTCTTTGCTGTAGCGGCTGTAAAACCGCCAGCCAAGGTATGCGGCCACAAGGCCAGTGAGCAAGAGGATAAACTTGTCAAACAAGAACATGGCAGGCTCCTTTCACAATGGAGGCAACAGGCAAAGGCTGCCTGTGCCGGCTTCTTGTGTTCATTATGTCACAAAGTGAATTTTAAGTATGTGATTTTAGTCACATAGTGAGCCTTGCCGTTTTATTTCCTCCGTAAGAAATTCACGTGGATAAAAGTTCAGCCAGCTTCTTTTCCGAGGCCGAGGCGACCTTGGCGTGCAGGCTGTTGCCGTGGGAGTCCATGGTCACCACGACGGGGAAATCTTTGACCTCGATTACCCACATCGCCTCGGGGACGCCGAAATCGAGTTTATAAACGCCGTGGACTTTCTGCACAGACTGGGCGATCAGGGAGGCCGCGCCACCAACCGCATGGAAGTACACTCCCGGAACATCCTGGCAGGCTTGCAGGGTCTTGGCGCCCATGCCGCCCTTGCCGATCACGCCCTTGAGGTTGAAATGGCGCATCACGTCGCCCTGGTAGGGTTCCTCGCGGATGCTGGTTGTCGGCCCGGCGGCGACGAATTTGTAATCGCCCGTATCCAGCCCGGCGACCACCGGTCCGCAATGATAGATGACCGCGCCATCCAAAATCGGTTTGATGGCCTCGTACACTTCCAGGTCATCACCTTGAGGCTGCCGGGTTTTCTTGATGAAGGTCTCGATCATCCATTTGTGGACGGCATCGCGCCCGGTGAGCATGATTCCGTTCAGGGCTACCGATTCGCCCACTTTCAATGCGCGGATTTCTTCGTCGGGGATAGGGATGGTGAGTCTTTTCATGGTTGTTCTCCTTGGGGGATAGCAGGCCGCGGACGATGGAAAGCGTCTGCGGTCCGTCGTTCGCGGTCTGTCAGGGAAGGTACTTTTTTACAAGCAAATTGAGCTTCGCGCGCGTTTCCGCGGGAATGACTTTTGGATCGGTGATCAGCGCGGTAGCCAGCGCTTCTCCGCAGGCACAATCGCGCTCCTGGAGCAGGTTTTTGGCCATGTTGCGAATGGCCTCCTGCGCCAGGGCTGTGTTCTGGTTGAGGATTTTGATCACCATCTCGACAGAGACGGGTTCTTCGCTGACGTGCCAGACATCGTAATCGGTGACGTGCGCCATCACCGCGTAGCACATTTCGGCCTCGCGCGCCAGAAAAGCTTCCGGGGAGGTAGTCATCCCGATGATGTCCATACCCCAGGAGCGGAAGGTGTTGGATTCGGCTTTGGTGGAGAAGCGCGGCCCCTCAATGGTGATGAAGGCTCCGCCGCGGTGAACCTCCGCCCCGGCTGCCTGCGTGGCCTCAAAGAGCTGGGTTGACAGATCCGGGCAGAACGGCGAGGAGACATCCACGTGGGCGACCATGCCGCCGGTGAAAAAGCTGCGTGCCCGTCCTTTGGTAAAGTCAAAGAGCTGGTCGGGTATGACGATGTGCCCCGGAGCGAAATCTTCGCGCAGGGAGCCGCAGGCGCTCACGCTGATCACCCGCTCCACGCCGAGGGATTTTAAGGCGTAAATGTTGGCGCGGTAATTGACTTCGGTGGGCGAGATGTGGTGCCCGATGCCGTGGCGGGCGAGAAAAGCCACCGGCAGGCCATCCAGTTCGCCGACTACCACCGGAGCGCTTGGCTTGCCGAAGGGAGTGTCCAGGTCGTGCTGTTTGGCGTTCTCCAGGCCGGGTATGCTGTAAAGTCCGGAGCCGCCGAGGATAGCCAGAGTGGGTCGAAGTGTCATAACTGTTCCTCCGCGTGATCATCGTCCGGGGGGGTGAAGAAATCCAGGTAATCATCCAGATCGCGGATTTCGGTGGCATCGGTGGGGCCGGTGTTGCTTGCAGGTTGGTGCAGGTTTTTGGTAATCAGATGATTGCTTGCCGCCCCCTGGCCAAAAATCAGTGGCACACCGCCGATGGAGATCACGTCACCGGGTTCGAGGAAGGCGTGTTCCACGCGCTCGCCGTTGACGGATGTGCCGACGGTGGAATTAAGATCAATCAGGAGGTAGCGTCCATCGGCGCGCCGAATCTGGGCGTGATGTCGCGAGACGTGCGGGTCGTTGATGATGATATGGTTATTCCCCTTGCGACCAATGGTGACGACGGGTTTGTCCAGCGAGACCACGCGCGTGCCATCAACGATCAAAAATCCTACCGATTCGGGTGAGGAGGGTGTTTCAGACATGCTCTTTATTCTCTGATCTCGCTTTCCGGAGCGATCACCAGTTCGGCCTCTCCGCAACGAATTTTATCACCAGAAACAACAATCGTCGCCTTGGTCAAGGGATCGGCGTTTAAAAATGTGCCGTTGGTGGATCCCAGATCCTCTATCCACCAGTGCCCTTGCCGGAAGAACAGGCGAGCGTGTCGGGTGGAGACGGTGTTCGAGGGGAGACGGCACTGGCTTTGGGGGGAGCGCCCGATGATTACTTCGGGGAGGGTGAACTGCCTGCTTTGGGTTTCTCCCTCGAGGGTGATCGTTATGTTCAAAGGGGGGATTGGCTCCTCGGCCGCGCGCGGCGCCTGGCGCAGGTCGCGCCATAGCACCCAGATCGCCAGGCCGAGAAAAGCGTACAGGGCTGCCGCCAGCAGGATGCGCAATCCCAGGAAAATGACCTCGCTCATAGCACGGCGCCTCGTGTGGGCTTCTCATCCTCTTGTTCGGGAGAGGGGGTGTGCTTTTGCGTGGGGCTGTTGGGAAGGGGTTCATCCTGGGCGTAGACCAGGGGAATCCCGGCCAGCGAAATCACATCACCGGGTTGCAGGGCGCGATGCAAGACGCGCTCGCCGTTGATGAAAGTCCCGCCGGTGGATTCCAGATCAAAGATGTGATAACTGCCCCTCTGAGCGCGCAGTTGGGCATGGTGGCGCGAGACACGTGGGTCGCCGATCACCAGGTCGTTATCACTGCGCCGACCGATGTTCACCACCCGGTGTTCCAAGTTGAAAATCTGGCTGCCGTTGACGATGAGGAAAGCATTGGCTGGAGGTGGGGAAGTGTCGTCATCGTCGAAGTGGGTTTCAATGGCGTGCGTTTCTTCGAGGGGCGCGTCGTCACTTTGCGCGGTAACGCGGATCTCCCCGGGAGCAAGAGCTGCATCGGGAATGAGTTCCAGCGCAGGGGAGGCTTGAAAGGGTAAACCTTCTTGTTCTGCAGAGCGCTGCAGTCCGCGAGCCAGATTGACGGTGAAGTGTGTCTCTCCCGCAAGTTGCTGGTGATCTTCGGGGTGGAGGTGAATCCGAAAGCCTGATGGCATTTGATAGGGGGCTTCCCTTTGTACGGACAGGCTCGACTTCATCGCCCCCATCAGGCGTTGCAGTAGCTCCTCCTTGCTCAGGCGCGCGGGGAGTAATCCCGCAAGCCGCTCCTCGATCAGCGTCTGCAGGCGAGCCTCCAGGTCGTCCAGCTTTTGGGTCAGGTTTTCCATTCGGTTGTTCATGGGCGCGCCCTGATTATAGGAGAGAGATGGTTAAAGGGCAAGTCTGTTGAGGTATACTCGAAGTATGGAGGCTGAGGCTGGTTACCGCGAGATCGAGCACACCGCCGATTGGGAGCTGCACGTGTGGGGGTCGGACATGCCAGCATTGCTAGAACAGGCCGCCCGCGGCATGTACGCCCTCATGGGCGCGCGCCTGGCTGCGGGGCCGCGCGCCCGGCGCGAGATCATCCTGCCGGTGGTGGATCGCGAATCCCTGATGGTGGACTTTCTCTCCGAGTTGTTGTTTCTGACCGAGGAAGAAGGATTGGTTTTTGATGAATACCATCTGGTTCTGGACGGCGATCAGCTTCATGCCCGACTGGATGGTGCGCCGCTGGAATCGCTCGCAAAAGAAATCAAGGCGGTGACGTTTCATGGAATGATGGTACGGGAGACGGCGTGCGGGCTGGAAGTGAACATCGTTTTTGATGTATAGCAGCGTTTGAAAATAACTGCAGATGAACGTGGTTGTAAAAGATAAAGGATAGAGACAGAACTGATCTGTGTTTACCCTCATCATCTGTGGTTTCTAATCCGAGTGCTTTACAGGTCTGGAGGTGGAGGATGGTTGCCCTGAAAGATATTAAAAAAATCAGCGATTTCGAGTGGGAGATTCCGACCTCCTTTCGGGAGGATATGCGCGTCCCGGTGCGGATTTTCGTCACCGAGCGGCTGCTCAAAGAGGCGTTGCGCGACAAATCGCTGGAGCAGGCGGTCAACGCGGCTACCTTGCCGGGGCTTGTGGGGCACGTCAACGTGATGCCGGATATGCACCAGGGCTACGGTTTTCCCATTGGCGGCGTGGCCGCCACGCGCTATCCCGACGGGGTGATTTCCCCTGGAGCCATCGGGTACGATATTAA
>CAZZFZ010000098.1:8234-10935 GCA_964653835.1 uncultured Anaerolineales bacterium | reverse complement strand
ATAAGGAGGCCAGAAAATGTATCGAAAAAGACTCTCGCTAGCACTTGGGATCGGCTTATGCCTGGGGCTGCTCTCAGCGTGCAACATTCCTGTGGACACGACGTCTCCCTCGCCGAAAAACACCGCCGTGGCCCCCAGCATTCCCACCCCTGCAACGCCGACGCAGACGAATACTGCCCCAGGCGAGGCGACTGCGACTCCAACCGCTCCAGGCGAGAACGCAACGGCCACCGCCCTGCCGGAAAACCCTGCCAGTCAAACGAGATGCGTCTTGCCCCTGGTCGGAATGGAATGCCCATTCACCGACACTCTATTAAGAGCGACACAAATAGCGAGAGAATAAACCAGATAGGATGCTCCATCTCGGCTACCGGGGAAATCATGTGCTTCGCCAGCGGAGCATCTGCTAACAAGAGTTCCAACACCGGTTCCGCCACCACTGACGGCACAGGAAACGGCAGCACAACATCCGGTACGGACACATCCGCCGGCGGCACGGCTGGCTCGGGGGGCGGGAATGCATCCTCCGGCGGCAACGGTAACAACAACAGCAGCGGTAGCAGCAACGGCAACAACAATAACAGCAACGGATCGGTGAACACCGGCGACAATGCAACCATCACCACAGATTGCAACACCAACCCAAACGACCCGGTTTGCAACACCCTTGACCCCAGCGTTGCCCCCGATTGCACAGCCGATCCCACCGCTGCCGGCTGTGGCAACTTCGTATTGGATAACAGCTCGGGCAGTTCATGCGATAGCTACAGCGGCGGCAACGGGAGCGGTTCAGACTCTTCTAGCGGCGACGGCTGCGCGGAGATCATCGTGGATTGCAACACCAACCCCACCGACCCTGCCTGCAACACCCTGGACCCCAGCCTGACCCCCGATTGCAACGCCGACCCCACCGCACCCGGCTGCAATAACACCATCATCCTCTCCCCATAGTCGCTTACCCCCGAGGAAGCCTCTCAGCGCTCTCTTCGCTTCGCTTCGAACCCGCGGGAAGGGGGAAAACAAAACGTGCAGGGGACGATTGCAACGTCCCCTGCATGCACCTGCCCGTTGCCGTGCTATAATCCCAGCAATTCCACTACTCACCAGAGAACGCGCGTGTCCAATTCGCCCAGGGAACTCACCCGGGCGGTGCGGGAGGAAGCGCGTCGCCAGGGATTCCACCTTGTCGGCGTGACCACCCCCGACCCTCCGCCCCATTTGCACACCTACGAAAGCTGGCTGGCCGCCGGACACCACGCCGGCATGGCCTGGATTGCCAGCGAGCGCGCCCGGGCGCGCCGCGCCGACCCAAGACAGATTCTGCCGGAATGTCAGTCCATCCTGCTGCTGGGCGTTCACTACCCACCCGCCATCGAAACGGGGGACGAGGGGAAAGTCGCCTCTTACGCCTGGGGGGCAGACTACCACGACGTGCTCCCCCCACGCCTGAAGGCCATCGTGGCCTTCATTGAGGCGCAGGTATGCCGCCCCATACCCAACCGCTGGTACACCGATACCGGCCCCGTCCTGGAGCGCGACCTCGCCCAGCGCGCCGGCCTGGGCTGGATCGGCAAAAACACCTGCCTGATACACCCGCGGCGCGGATCCTACTTCCTGCTGGCCGAAATCCTGCTGGGCATCGCCCTGGAGCCTGATCCGCCCTTTCGCAGCGATCACTGCGGCTCGTGCACCCGCTGCCTCGAAGCCTGCCCCACGGGCTGCATCCTGCCCAACCGTACCATCGATTCCAGGCGCTGCATCTCCTATCTTACGATCGAGGAGCGCGGGCCGATTCCGGCGGAACTGCGCCCGCGGCTGGGCGAGTGGATCTTCGGCTGCGACATCTGCCAGCAGGTTTGCCCGTGGAATCAGCGGTTTGCTGCCTCCACGGGGGATCCCGCTTTTCAGCCACGGCCCGAGGGGGCGCGCCCCTCCCTGAAGGACGAACTGACCCTCACACCCCAGGAATTCAACCGCAAATTCAAGGGGACGCCCATTAAACGGGCAAAGCGCCGCGGCTACCTGCGCAACGTCGCCATCGCCCTGGGCAACCGCGGCGACCGGCAGGCCGTCCCCGCGCTGACTCGCGCCCTGCGCGATGACGAACCGTTGGTGCGCGGCCACGCCGCCTGGGCGCTCGGCCAGATCGGCGGGACAGAATCCGCCGCCGCATTGCGCACCGCTGCCCAGCACGAAGTCGATCCCTGGGTGCGCTCCGAAATCCAACAAGCGCTGCACACACTGAACACCGCCGACTAACCATGAAAATCCCCTCCATCCTGCTTATCCTGATCCTGGCGCTGCTGGCAGCCTGCCAGGCCACCCCCGCCCTGAGCGAAGTCGAAGGGCCCGCCCCAACCGCGCCGCTGGCGAGCGCGACGCCGCCCCCGCCCACCGCGCCCGTCCCAACCAATCCCCCCACGGCCACAACCACGCCAAACCCGCCCACGCCCACAGCGACGCCCACCATCACAGCCACCCCTGCCCCGCCGCGCGCCGAGCTGCTCTTCACCGGCGCTATCGTCCCGGCCCGCTGCGTCCAGGCCGAAATTGACGCCCGCGGCGAGGCCGATTTCCTCTACGCCGAGGTGCGCAGTCTGATCGAAAAGGCCGACCTTGCCATCGGCACGCTCAACGCCGCCCTGAGCGATTACCCGCCGCGCACCGGCTGCGTACAAACTTTTGTGCTGGTGGGCGGCTC
>CAZZFZ010000098.1:0-8134 GCA_964653835.1 uncultured Anaerolineales bacterium | reverse complement strand
ATCAAGACTGGTCGCGCGAGACGCAGCAAGGGATCATGGTACGGGTGCGTTTTCTTGGATCGGAGGTCGAAGGCTACGACGTAATCCCCGTGCACATTGACGGCAACGGCCGCGTCCAGATTGCCACCACCGACGAAGCCGCCGAGATTCTCAACCGCTTTAACGAAATCAGCGCCGCGATCCCGTAATGACGGCAGACAACCGACTGCGGCCCGCCGTTTGCGGTCTATCGACTGCGGTCTGCCTCCCCCTTGCCCCCGCGCCTACCCACGCCACACCGCCCGCCGTAGCGACTGCGCCCCCCACACAAGCCCAAAAATCGCCGTCGTGGTCAGCACAATCGCCGAGCCGGAGGCGATGCTGAGGTAATACGAGGCGTACAGCCCCACCACACCAGCTAGCGAAGCCAGCGCCGCAGCCAGCGCCATCATCACCGGCAGGCGGTGGGTGAGCAAATAAGCAGTCGCCGCCGGGGTGACCAGCATGGCGACCATCAACGCCACCCCCACGGTTTGCAGCGCAACCACAATCGTCACCGCGATGACCACCAGCAGCAGAAAATCCAGCAAACGCACAGGCAGGCGTAACGTCGCCGCCAGGATGGGATCGAAGGAGAGCACCATAAATTCCTTATAAAACGCCCAGATGGTCAGCAGCACCAGCCCGCCGAAGACTCCCATCCGCCACAGGTCGTCCGCCTGCACGCCGAGCACATCCCCAAACAGAAAGTGCGCCAGGTCCACCGAATAGCTGCGCACAGTGGAGATCAACGCGACACCCAAGGCAAACGTCCCGGCGAAGATGATGCCGATGGCGGTATCTTCCTTGATTTTGGTGTTGCGGCTGATCGCGCCGATGCCCAGCGAGCTGAGGATCGCCGTCACCAACGCCCACCAGAAGAGCGAACCGCGCTTTCCATCCCCAAGCAGGTAGCCTACCGCGATGCCTGGCAAAATGGCGTGCGCCAGCGCATCGCCAAAGAATGCCATACCGCGTAGCACGATATACGTCCCCACCACCGCGCACACCACGCCCACCAGCACCGCCGCAGCCAGGCCGCGCACCATAAAAGCGTATTGCAGGGGAGCCAGGAGAACATCCATCATCGGGCTACACCGGCGTGCCGATCATCATCGCAACACGTATCCCCCAAAGCGAGCGTCCCATCCTCGGTTTCCACCAGGCGCAGGTGCCCGCTATAGGCGCGCAGCAAGTTCTCCGGGGTGAGCACCTGAGCAGCAGGGCCAAACCCCAGCAACTGGCGATTGAGTAACAACACATGGTCAAAACGTCGAGCAGCAACCTCAAGGTCATGCAGCGAAACCAGCAAGGTCACGCCCTGCTGGCGCAATGCGTCCAGAATGGCGAAGACATCTTCCTGCGATTGCACGTCCAGGCCGCTGAGGGGTTCATCCATGAGCACCAGCTCGGCCTCCTGCGCCAGGGCGCGGGCGATGAACATGCGTTGTTGCTGTCCGCCGGAAAGCTGGCTGATCTGCCGGTTGGCGAGGTCGGCCAGGTTGACGGTTTCCAGCGCCTGGCGGACGCGCTGGTGATCCTCGCGTCGCGGGTTGCGGAACAGCCCCATGCGCCCCACGCGCCCCATCATCACCACATCCGCCACAGTGACCGGGAAACGCCAGTCCACCTGACTGCGCTGCGGCAAATAGGCGATGCAGATGTGCCCCCCCGGCTCATGACCAAAGACATCCACCTGCCCGCTGTCGGGAGCGAGCACCCCGGCGATCACCTTGAGCAGCGTGCTCTTGCCGGCGCCGTTTGGCCCCACCACGGCCAGCCGGTCGCCGTGCTGCAAGGTAAAACTGACATCCTCCAGCGCCAGGTGTCCATCGTAGGCCACGCGCAGGTCTTGCACGCTGAGGATGGGGATATCAGGAGGGTGCGGAGCGCGCTGCTTGCTCCAATGGCGCGAGGTACGCTGCAATTCACGCAGGATAGTCACAACAGGCTCCTTCCCTCAGGTGATGGTTATTTCAACGCGTTCACAATAGCGCTGGTATTGTATCGCATGTAATCCAAATAGGTGGGCGCCTCTCCGCCCGGCGCGCTCAGCGAGCCAGTATACAGGAAAACCAGTTTCACGCCAGTGTCCCCGGCGACGCGCTCCGCCAGCGAGGGGTTGACCGTGTTGCCCACAAAGAGCGTCTTCACCCCCAGCACCCGGATGGCGTCTTCCAGCGCGGCCAGTTCGCGCGCCGAGGGCGCAGCCAGTGTGCTGTAACCGGGGATCAACGCCCCGGCCTGCTGGAATCCATAGGCGGCGGCAAAATACCCGAACACGGCATGATCGGTGACCATCTGCCGGTTTTCCGGGGGAATCTGGGCGACCTGCTCGCGGATCCAGGCGTCCAGCGCCTCCAGCTCAGCCTGATAGCGCTCCGCGTTGGCCTGGAATTCCAGCGCGTGCTGTTCATCGAGGGCGCTCAACGCCCCGGCGATCTCCTGCGTCCAGCGGACTACGTTCCGCGGGTCCGTCCAGACGTGAGGGTCGCCCTCTTCTTCGGCGTGATCGGCATCCGCACTTTCCAGTAAGGCCAGGGAGGCCGAGAGGTCCACCACGCGATCCTGCGCGCCGGCGCTTGCCAGCAACGGGGCGAGGAAAATTTCAAACCCTGCGCCGTTGATGAAAATCACATCAGCTTCCGCCACGCGGGCGATATCCTGCGGCGTGGGTTCGAAATTATGCGGATCGCTGCCCACCGGCAGGAGCACGCTCAACTCAATCCATTCGCCCCCCACCTGCGCCACCACATCGCCCACAATCGTGGTCGTGGCGACCACGTGCAAAGGCTCTCCTTCGTTGCGCGGCGTTGACTGCGCGGTGCATCCGGCCAGCAACATCATCAACCAGAACAATCCCCCCAAGAAAATTGGTCTCAGAAAAAACTTCGGCATTTTCATATAAGGTCTCAAAGAAAATGGGCGCTGTGATGCGCCCATTGCAGTATTCATCCTGAGGAAACGATGGCTACCCCCCCGGCGTGGGAGTGAGCGTGAAGATGGCGCCGGGTGTGGACTCGGCAGCGTTCTCCTCGGTCGCTTCGGTTGTGGGAACCGGAGTCACCAGGTTGACGCGCACCTCGATTATCTGCCCGACGAAGATGTTGTTGGGGTTTTCGGCCAGCGCTTCGTTGCGCTTGAGGATATCTTCCACCGTGCTGTTGAACTTAAGCGCGATACCCTCCAGCGTGTCGCCCGGCTGAATAGTGTACTCCACGCGCGTGCCGGGCGGCAGGTCTTGCGGCAACGCCGTCGGCGTGGGCAATTCGGTCCCCGGCGGCGGCACAAGGATTTCGTCCCCCACTTTGATAATCGGATTCAGCGGATCCAGCCCCAGGCGCTCGCGGTTGACCTCGATCAGCACCAGAACATCCACGTCAAACTGCTCAGCGATCGAGAAAAAGCTGTCGCCCTCTTCCACCACGTAAATAAACGGCCCCGACATGGTTGGCGTCAGGCTGGGTTCCGGCGTGTCAGTCGGCGGGAGGGGAGTCGGGCTGAGCGTCGGCGTGGCGGTTGGAGGAACAGGGGTAGCCGTAGATGTCACCGTCGGCGTGGGCGTATCCGAAGCCAGCAGGCCAGCGATATTCAGCGAGGGCGATTCCGCGCCGGTGACCCAGAAGATCAATACACCTGCCCCCAAGACTAACAGCAACGCGGCGAGGGTTAGAATCAGCAGGGGGGCGCGCTCCGATCGCTGCTGCCTTTTGCGATACGAAGTGATGACATCTTTGGGGGACTCTTTTTTAGCCATAGAGTTTCTCTTCACGCGATAAGTAGGAGTGATCCGCAGGGTGGCTGGCTCTGGTAGAGAACCTGTATTTCACCCTCCCAGTGCTGGATTCTACCCCATTTCAGCGGAGATAGCGAATCCGATGTCATCCCCCTCCCGCAGGTTTTTTCCAACCCGCGGGAGGGTATCCCCGTAGAAAACACATCCCGCGCGCGCTACGGAATCGTGAACGCGTCCCGCACCTGATCGTAGTTCAGGGTTTGCACATAACCAGGACGGATCTCAACCGTACCCGCAAAGACTTCTCGCCAGTTGACCCCGTCATCCATCAACCAGATGCGCGCCTGATGCTCGCCAGGCGAGAGCCAGAACATCTCGACCCCGTAGATGATCCCCTCCTCGCGCAATCCACTTGGTTTGTAGACCTGCTCGACAGCAGGAGCGTCATCGATCTGCACGCGCACGCGCACCGGGAAGCGCTTCGCCCCCAACACCTGGTCAGGAGACATCCCTTCGGGCAGCTTGGCCTGAATCTCCGGCGGCAGCGTGGCAGAAGCAGCAATCAACTTCCCAGCGTGGGAGATTTCCAAACGTAGCATTCCCTGATCTGGCGGTGATGCAGCGACAGACCAGTGAGGCATCAACGAGAATCCAAACATCAGGCTGACCAGCAGCAGACCGAAAGCGGTAGAGGGAAAAGCGCGGCGGCTAGAGGCCAGCTTGAAACTTTTGAGTTTCCCTCGCTCTTTGGCTTCCTTCTGATCCGGCTTGGCGAGCAAATCAACAAGCTGCCCGTGATCGCCTGGGGCAGCCTCCACCCAGTGGACTCGCCCTCGCAGCGACTTGCGCCGCTGCAACCGCCCCAGACGCTCATCCAGCCACTGTGGCCCTTCCCGAAAAGCGCAGTCATCCGAGGGGCAGCTCAGCACGATGACCGACCGCGCTCCCCCATCCAGACATTCCTTCACCCACTTGGTATGCAGCATACCGGCACACGGCAGCGAGCAGGTCAACACACCATCCCTATCGGCAGTTAATTCTCCCGCCGCGGTGTGTCGCTGACAGGAAAAAATAACCGCGGGAGAAGCGCCAGCCGCTCGGCTATCCGCCAGAGAACGTTTTAGCCCATCCATCAACATGCTAATGGTTAATTCGCTCAAATTGATCCCCTCGGTTGGGCAGGCCCCCACGCACACGCCACAACCCGTACACAGCGATGGCTGAACCACCGCCACCGCCTGCCCGGAATCGTCACCATCTCGGGCCACCATCTCAATGGCGCCATAGGGGCACTGCAAGGCACAGTAGGTGCAGCCAGTGCACAATTCCTCGTTGATGATGGCCGGGCCCACTGACTTCCCTCGTAGCAACCAGGGAAAGGCAACCAAAACGCCGAACAAAAGGGCCGAGAGACCCCAAAAGGCTGGCGTCCCCCAGCGGGCTACCAGCGGCAAATATCCCAGGTACCAGCCATCGATTTCCAGAGTCCCGACAAGGCGGCTGAGATCCGCAGGGAGAGCGGTGCTCACCGGGGAAACAAGCGCAAACACAGCCAGGATCGCCGCCGCCCCAATCATCAACCACCGCGGCGACCACAGGCGGACGCGCTGCATCCGCATCACGTGGATCAACACGCCCAGCGTAATCAGGAGCGAGAGAAAGACATGCAAAAAGAGGACAATCACAAAGAACATGAAGGCCTGGGACGCTGCTTCGGGGCTGATGAACGTCATCGCCACCGGGCCGCCCAGCAATTCGATAGCATACTCGGTGATCCACTGCGCGCCCTGATCCCAAACCAGCCAATAGCCCATCACACCGATCACCCAGAAGAGTGCCAGCAACGCCCAGCCGGAGACCCACGCCAGCCAACGGCTGCCCCAGAAGCTATCGTTCAGGAAAGTCTTGAGGGCATGCAGCAAAGCGGTCACCATCAGCGCGTCAGAGGCGTAGCGATGAATGCTGCGCAGCAGCGACCCCAACCAGGTCGAACTCATCCAGGCGACGGTCTCAAACGCGCGCGCCGTGCCGGGGCGGTAAAAGACGGTCAGATACACCCCGGTCACCGCGATCACGATGAGCAAGAAGATGGTCAGGGTGCCCAGGTGATAGAGGGGGTTGTACTTCGAGGTGCTCCAGCGGTTAAAGAAAGCTTCGCCGCGCACCCAGGTTTTTTCCAGCGCCCGCAGAGGACGTCGCTTTAAGTAGGGCAATTTTGCTACCATTATTCGTTCGCCTTCTAAAAAATTCAACAATATCAGGAACCGGCTCTCAACCAACCCTACCAGCCGGTTAAGGACGGATCACCACGCGCCGCAAACGTAAGGCGTTTCCGGTGACGATCAGGCTGCTGGCGACCATGGCACTTGCAGCCAGCACAGGCTGCAAGTGCCCGCTTACCGCCAGCCCCAGACCAATGACATTGTACACAAAAGCCCAGGCCAGGTTTTGACGCACCCGCCGCATGGCCAGCCGCGCCAGGGCGATGATGCGCGGCACAGCCCGCAGATCGTCGCCCAACAGGATGACATCGGCGGCGGCGCGGGCCACGTCGGTTCCGTGGCTGAGGGCCAACCCCACCGTGGCCGCGGCCAGAGCAGGGCCATCATTGATACCATCGCCAACCATACCAACCGGCTCGGAGGCTTCTTGCAGACGGGCCACCTTATCCTCCGGGCGCTGTTCAGCGTACACCGGCACCTCCAGCAGTTTTTGCCAGCGTTCCCCCGCAGCAGCATCATCACCGGTCAACACCGCCACCGGTAGAGACATCGCCTTCAAACGCTGGACGGTTTCAACTGCCTCGGGGCGCGTCTTCTCGCCGAGGCCCAGCAAGCCGGTCACCTTGCCCTTCCAACCGGCATAAATCACGCACAAACCCTGCCGCCGCCATTCTTCCGCAGTGGCCGCCAGGGATTCGGGGAGTTCCAACCCCTGCGCCTGCATCAAGCGCTGGTTGCCCACCCACAACGTGGCATCATCCATCTTCCCGCTCACGCCCTGACCCGGCAAAGCCCGGAAGTCGCGCACCGCGCCGAAATCCAGGCCCCGCTGCCGGGCCGCGGTGACCACCGCCTGCGCCAGGGGATGCTCCGAAGCCCTCTCAACCGCAGCCACCCTTGCTAGAAAGGCATCTTCGCCCAGTCCATTGTTAGAAACCCAGTGCTGCACTTCCAGGGGAAGCCGGGTGAGGGTGCCGGTCTTATCGAAATACAATCGCTGCACGCGCGCCAGACGCTCCAGTGCATCCGTGCCCCGCAGGATGACTCCCTCCTCCGCGGCGCGCCCCAAAGCCAGCCACAACGTCAACGGCGTGGCGATGCCCAGCGCGCAGGGGCAGGCAATCAGCAAAACAGAGAGCGCATTCAGCAACCCGACCTCGACGCCCTCGCGCGCGCTCCAGTAAGCAAACGTCCCCGCAGCGAGAGTCACCGCCAGGGGGACCATCCAGGCTGCCAGCTTATCAGCCATCCGCTCCAGGGGCGAACGCTGCCAGAGCGCCTGGTGCAGCATGCGTCCGATCTGACCGGCCACGGTCTCCGCCCCCACAGCAGTGGTGATGACCTCGAAAGCCCCATCCAGGCTGACCGTGCCGGCGAGGACAGGGTCGCCGGGTAAGCGAGTGATCGGATCTGGCTCGCCGGTCAACAGGCTTTCGTCCACATCGCCCTCCCCCGCGGCAATCAGACCGTCCACGGGGAAGCGTTCCCCTGGCCGCACCAGCACCCGCGCGCCCTTAGGGATCTGATCGACCGGAACGCGCCGCTCCCCCTCTGGAGTGAGCCAGGTCGCCTCCTGAGGGATGCGCTCCCAGAGTTTTTCAAGCGCCTGGCTGCCAGTCTTTTGAGCACGCATCTCCAGCCAATGACCGACCGTCACCAGGAAGAGCAACAGCGACGCGGTATCGAAATAAACGCGATCCACCCCCAGGATCAAATTTCGCAGCGAAAGCCCAAAGGCCGAAAAAGCCCCCAGGGCAATCAAGGTGTGCATATTGGGCCGCCCGCGCAGCAGGCTGGCCATCCCCGCCCGCAAAATGGGGAGGCCCAGAATCAACATCAAAGGAAATGCGCCTAGCAGCAAAATCACCTGGAAGAACTCGGTCAACGAGGCGGCCCCCGGTGATTCCCACCATCCCAGCCACTCACGGGCGTAGATGAAGAGACTAATCAGCATGACGTGCATGGCCAGAACCCCGCCAATGAGCATGCGGGTTAGCAAGGCGTCTTCTTCATCGTAGGGTTCGTCGCCCGGCAGCCAGGCCCGATAACCGACTTTGCGCACCTGGCGGGCAACCCGGCGCGGATTGGTGCGATTGGGATCAAAGGCGATCTGCGCCTCTCGCTGAATGAAATTGACTTCGGTGGATTGAACCCCCGG
>CAZZFZ010000097.1:0-11006 GCA_964653835.1 uncultured Anaerolineales bacterium | reverse complement strand
ATCGGCAAAGCGCATGAAGAGGGTCACTGACGGGGTGTCCGCCAGAATGGCATCAGCCCGCACGTGCGGCTCATCGGCGCGGCGTGGCGCCGTGGCGATAGCCACCTGCGCCCCGTGCACCTGCCAGACATCATAGAGCGATTGGGGGTCGCGGCCCAGGGCGCGGAAAGCACGCTCGCGGTTTTGGCGCACGCGCACCAGGTCATCCCCCACCGTCGAACCAACGTTAAGCGAATCCCAAGGCGCGGGGCTGACTCCACCTCGACGCGTGAACACGGCGTGGACCAGGTTCACCTTCGAGAACAGATCAAACACAAAATATGGAATCTCGCCAGCAAGCAGGGGCATATCGCTATTCGCCACTAAATTAACCACCACCAGGTTGCACGCCTTCCACCTGAGCGAACTTCTTCGTCAACAGCAAGCGGGTGTCGCGCATGGCTTCCTCTACCAGCGGATAACCGAACCAGGCCGTGGTGAAGCCGAAGAGGAAACCGGTCAGCACACGCAAGGCTGGCACGCTCTCGCGGGGAGGGAAGATCTGCCCCAGGAAGTCCCACAACGGCCCATGGAGGTTCTCCAGAATCGCACCGATGAGCTGGGAGCCGCCATCCCACCCAATGGGGATGATCCCAACCAACAGCCAGACCCAAAAGGGCAACGGCCGCCACTTTCTGCCCGTGGCGGCGAACAGCAACCCAAAGAGCAGAATCGCCCCATAGATGGCGACATCGCGCTGGCAGAGGGCAACTTTATACCCAACCACCTCGTTGCCGCGGAACGCCCGTGCTGGCAGAATGGCGTTCTCGTCCAGGCCGGTAGCCTGCTGGAAAGTAGTGAACCCTTCCAACCCAGCAGCGGCGCGCGGGTAGATCACCTGCTCGCCAAACAGGAAAAAGGAACGGTAGGAAAGCTGATGACAGAGACCGCCGTAGAACGTATAGATCACGTTGGCCGGTCTCTCCATCCCCGCCCGCAACATCACCGGTGCGACAAAGGGCAGCCCAACATAGAGCAACACAAACAGGTTGAACACCAGCATATAGCGCTGGGCAAACCAGCGCGCAAAACGATCCATGGGGGAAATGCGCTCCCCACGCTGCACGCCGCGGGCATACTTCGGATCCTCCACCGCCTGCAGGTGACTGACGCGGTCGCGCGCCGCGCCAAGCGTCATCGCCAGGTCGCGGCGGTCGAAGGGCGCTTTCAGACGATAAGGCCCCACCTCGATAACGGGGATATCCAGCCCATAAGCAGCTTCCAGGTCAACATCGCCGGCAATATCAATCTCAGTCAACGTGTGTGGGAAGCGCGCCTGCAAAGCTTCCAGGTCGGCTTTGGCCTGCTCGCACAGGTGACAGTTAGAGCGGGTGTAGAAGGTTATCTTCAACACAAGGGAGCCTCCGGCGATCAGTTCTCAAAACCCAGGTCAGCCAGATATCCATCGAGCTGCCCCTCGGTCAACAAGCCAATGTGAATGGCGCGGATGAACCCATCGGCATCCACAAAATAAGAGGTCGGGTAACCGCGAATGCGATACAACTCCTGAACCTCGGCGCCAGGATCAAGCAGCACGTCAAAAGTCAGGCCCAGTTCATCAACAAATGCCTGCACATCGGGGCGCGGCTCATCGAAATTAATCGCCAGCACGCGCAAACGCCCGTCATACTTCTCAAAGCGCGATTGCAGCGCGGGCATCTCCAGGCGACAGGGGGCGCACCAGGTGGCCCAGAAATTCAGGATTGCCACCTGCCCACGCACGTCAGCGAGGCTTAAATTCTCCCCAGCCAGGGTCTCCAGAACGAAATCCGGGGCCTGGGAGCCCACACTGAGGTCTGCGTTCGCGGAAACGGATCCTCGTTGAGAAGGCGTGCTGACATCGCTCTGCCCGCCGCGCCATATCCCCAGGAGCAGAAGGCCGATTCCAATTCCCAACGCAATTCCACCAATTAGCGAAACTCTACGATCCATCGCCGCCTCCTCAGGCATCAAAGGCCCAGATCCACAAAAAAGCCAAAGCGGGCCAGTTGCTCAAACGTGCCCATGAAGAGCATCACACCCACGATCATCAGGATCACGCCCATCACAACTTCGGCGTAGTACATCACCTTACCATGGCGCTGAAGAATGCGCGCCACCCAGCCAACCCCCAGCGCGGCGATCAGGAAAGGGATCGCCAGGCCAGCAGAATACGCCGAGAGCAGCGAGGCCCCCTGGGAGACCGAACCGCCGTTGAGTGAGAGCGTGAGGATCGCGCCCAACACCGGGCCAACGCACGGCGACCACCCAGCGGAGAAGAACACGCCCATCAACAGTGAGGACAGATACCCGCGCTGCTGATCGGGTTGGCTTTGCGGTCGCAAATCATACTCAAGGAAAGGAATGCGAATAATATGCGCCATGTGCAGGCCAAAAATCACCACCACAACACCGCCGATTTTTGCCAGCCAGGTGCGCACATCATAAAGCAGTCCGCCAAGCGCCGATGCAGCTACGCCCAAAAGGACAAAAACCACGCTGAAGCCAAGGACAAAGGCCAGCCCATGTGAAAACGTACGCCAGCGATGTGCGCGTTCGTCCTCGATCGTCGAAGCCACCGAGCGCCCTCCCAGATACCCGATATAGGCCGGAACGAGGGAGAAAACACAAGGTGAGAGAAATGATGCCAGGCCAGCGAGAAAAGCCAGCCCTAAGCCGATATTGGTGAAATCCATACTGTAATCCTTTTACACATCACAATTCTTTGACAATCACCCGCGTGCCCCCGCTACCAACGATGGTGATATCGCCTTCTTCAAAGGGCACCACGGGGTTCGTCCAGCGGAAGATCCACTTGGCGTCTTCCGGGCGGGCGTTCAGGCAGCCATGCGACATCGGCTCGCCATAGTTGTTATGCCAGTAAGTTGAGTGGACAGCCACGCCATCGCCCTGGAAGAGCGAGGTCCACGCCACCGCGGGGACGTCCCAGCTCCCCGCCGCGGTGCTGCCCCCCATGTGCAGGGAGAACAGCTTGCGCCAGATCATAAAGCCTGGCGAAACCCCTGGCGTCGTCGGTGTGGCATTCTCCCCCACCCCGGAGGAGATGCGACAAAAATAGACCTCGGTATTGCCTTCGTAGCACGAAAGGGTCTGGTCGTTCCAACCAATGTTGACCTCGATGCGCTTGTCCTCCACCTCCGGGCTGATCGGGGTCAGCTCATCCGGTGTGATTGGCCGAAAAGCCTCAGCGTGGCACCAAAAAATATCGCCGGGGTTGCCGTAACGCTCGATGACGCGATACCAGACCACGCCATCATCATCCGTCTTCATCTGGTCGATCCAAACCACCTGGCTGTAATAGAAGCGGAAAGGCAGCCCGTTTTCCTGACGATACCGCCACCAGGCTGAACGCGGCGGGCCATTTTCCAGGATGGCATCCACGTAAGGTATGGTGACCTCCGCCCACAGGCCGCGTTGTCCATTACTCATTTGAGGAAGCTCTGCCACAGGCTGGGCAGGCTCGTTCTTCACCGGTTGCAGATAAGCGCACCACACGTAGCCATCCGGGGTCTCGACCCAACGCTGGTTGTTGCGATAAGGCCAATAACCAACAACCTCGCGCAGCCAGGGCACGACAGTATCCTCATAAAGCGTGCCAACAGTAGGGCTATCGTAATCGGGACGCGCTTTCAAATCCACCCACCCTTTAGCCACTCGGCCCAGGCGATCAGCCTGGGGAAAGTCTGCTGCCGGCAGGGCCTTAAGTAAAGGTCGTAAGACCGTTCCGCCTACGCCAAGCGTAGCCAGCTTGATGAACTCGCGTCGTGACAATCTTTTATCCATAACCTGTTTGGTTTTCCTATATAAACTGGACGCTTAACAGAATATCACTCTTACATTAGACTTAGATAAACCGATTTGGTTACAATTCTCCGAAAGCCATATTAATAACACAAACCCTCCGTTCTGTGTCCCCCAATAACCTGAATTCGGGATAGAAGAACAGACTGCCATTGATGCGATCTGCCTCCTTCGACATGACGCTTCACGCCTACTCAGGACGCCAATACACCGGCGAATGCACCCTAGGTCTAGTCGACAAGACAAAAATCAGAATCCACAAAAAGTAGATCCCAAAAAAGACGCCCTGATGAAGCCCTCGATATCCTGAGATGATTGGGGAAAACATAATGCCAAGCAATAAGAGCAAGATGATTCCCGTCAGAACAGAATATGCAATATACCCCCATCGCTTGCGGGTGCGCCAATAATACAGGCTGAGCACCAATGGGGTCAGCGCTGCAAACATGAAGGTTGCTATGCCAGCGATCGCGTGCATAATCATTCCCGCGCTCACGGTCTCGATTTCCAACGTACAGCCAGCGTCACACGGAAACGCCCCAGAGCCAAAGACCCCCAACCCTGTGACGGCGATCAGCAGGCGAGAAAGGTTGCCGAGCGCCCCCCGCCCTAATATCTCACGCATCCCCAGAGAAAAAAGGATGATGAGGCTGCCGGTCAACATAAAGCCTGCATAATTCATCAAATCAGCGTAGGGCTTTCCTTTCGCTCCCAGTACGCTAATGACATCTGCCACTGGCGAATAGCCAGGGGTGAGAAAGCCAGTCAGGATGGTCACAGCAGCAAACCACAATGGCGCAATGACCCCCAGAAGCCATAAGAACTTAGCACGTTTCATCATCATTTACTCTCACTCCGCAGGTGGCGGATTATTCCAAAGGATATCTTCATCTTTGCTCAACGTATAAGCCCGTAACTGCTCCACGCAAACATTGTATCCCAAATGTTTGACAGGAAACACAACCTTGGGTAGAATGCACCTTAATGAGCACTTACGCCCAAACCACCATGTGTTGTTGTATGCGCGCAATCCAGTTTGCGCGGGTTTGCGATTCCGGTTTGGGCATCAGTGCAAGATAGATAATTAATTTTTAGATCAAAGAGCCATTCTAACTACCCACCGGTCAACCCGCGTGGGTAGTTTTTATTTAATTCAATGCCAGCGAAAGGAAAACAGAAATGGCAAGCGACACATTTTCAATCACAAACGCCACAATCCTGGAGCCGCCCCTGGATACCAGTCTGGTCATCCCGGAAGAAATCGAGCGCATCCGCCGAACAATCGTGGCCTATCAGGCAGGGGAGATAAAAGAAACACTCTTCCGCCGTTTTCGCCTGCAGCACGGGATATACGGCATCCGTAATCAGACTGGAATCCAGATGGTCCGGGTGAAGATCCCCTTCGGCAGATTGACCGCCCGCCAGTTGGAGATGTTGAGCCATATCGCCGATGCTTATGCCAACGGTCACGGGCACGTCACCACACGGCAAGACCTGCAATTCTATTTCGTCCCCCTGGAGCAGGTAGCTGATCTACTGGCTGCCCTGGGGAGCGTTGGCCTGACCACGCGCGAGGCCTCCGGGAACGTGGTGCGCAACGTGACCGCTGACCCGCTGGCTGGCGTGGCTCGCGATGAAGCCTTTGATGTACGTCCCTACGCAGATACAACAGCGCGCTTTTTCTTGCGCAATCCAATCTGCCAGGCCATGGGGCGCAAGTTCAAAATCGCCTTTTCCGGCTCTCCGGCCGACAGAGCCTTTGCGCGCATCCACGATATTGGTGCAATCGCCCGTCTATCCAAAGTGAACGGGCATCTGGTGCGCGGCTTTGACGTGTTCATCGGCGGCGGACTCGGGGCCACGCCGCGCCTGGCCTACCGCCTGGAAGATTTCACACCCGAAGATCAACTCCTGCCCACCATCGAGGCAGTCATCCGCCTCTTCGACCGCCTGGGAGAGCGTAAAAACCGAAACAAAGCCCGCCTGAAGTTTTTAATCGCCAAAATTGGGATCGATTCTTTCCGCACTTTGGTGCTCCAGGAACGCGCCATCCTGCCAATGTTAAACGCGCGTCCTTACCCGCAATTCAGCGCCGACCACATCGGATGGGCCGAGCCACCTCACCCCGCCACGACACCCCCAACCGCACCCAATCACATCGAAGCGGACGATGAGGACTTTCAGCGCTGGATGAACACCAATGTCATCCAGCAAAAACAGAATGGTTACGCAGCAGTTTTCGTCACGCTGCCCGGTGGCGATATCACCGCGCCGCAGTTCCGCTCTCTGGCGGCGATCGCCCGTCGCTTCGCCGGGGGCGAGGTCTTCACCACCATCAGCCAGAATCTGATATTGCGCTGGATTCCAGAAGCGGATTTATACACGGTGTGGCGCGCGCTGCAGGAGATCGGCCGGGGCGTAGCAGGCGCCCAGTGGCTACCGGACGTGGTCACCTGCGCCGGCGCAGAGACCTGCAACCTGGGCATCACCACTTCCCACCGCCTGGGCCTGGAAATCAGGCGGCGCTTAAGCCAGCAGCCTGAAAAATATCTGGATGAAGCGCTAAAGGGAGTAGACATCAAAATCAGCGGTTGTCCCAACGCCTGCGGTCATCACCACGTCGCTGCGATTGGATTTCACGGCGCGGCGCGGCGCATCAACGGCCAGATCGTGCCGCATTACCGCCTGCTGCTGGGCGGGCGCGCTGCAGGGGAAGATACTACTCTGGGCACACCGGTCGTCCTCATCCCTGCCAGAAACGTGCCCGCCGCGGTGGAGCGGCTGATCGCCTTATTCCAGGCAGGCCGCCAGGACGGCGAAGCTTTCCTCGCTTGGATTGACCGCATCGGCCCGCGTTCGCTCAAAAACGCCTTTGAAGACCTGCTAACCCTGCCCCCGCCGGAAAAATCCCCCGAAGCGTACCGGGACTGGGGGCAGGAGACGGCCTTCACCCTTGAGACGGGCGAAGGTGAATGCGCCGCATGATTTATGGAGGAAGCTCATGAACCGCTATCACAACCCAGGCGATGATTTCAAGCACATCGCCCAACAACTGGAACAAGAAGGCCCGGAGGCAACCCTGCGCTGGGCGATCTCCATGTACGGAGGACAACTGGCTGTGGCAACCGGCTTTGGCCCCTCCGGAATCGTCATCCTGCACCTGGTTTCACGGATCAACCCAAAAACCGAAATCTTCTATCTGGAAACCGACATGCTCTTTGGCGAAACCCGCCGCCTGCGCGACCGACTGCAGGAGCACCTGGGGGTAAACATCCGGGCAGTTCACTCTGGTTCGAGCCTGGATGAACAGGCCGCCCGATATGGCGAATCCCTCTGGCGGCACAACCCTGATCTGTGCTGCACCCTGCGAAAGGTGGAACCGCTCCGCCGCTACCTGGCAGATAAGCACGCCTGGGTGACCGGCATCCGTCGCGACCAGGCCCGCACCCGATCCGCCACCCAGGTGGTGGAATGGGACAACGCCAACGGGTTGGTCAAGGTCAACCCCCTGGCCGCCTGGACTTCGGATCAGGTGTGGGATTACATCCAAGAGCATCATTTACCGTTCAACCCGCTGCACCGGCTGGGGTTCCCCAGCATTGGTTGCTGGCCTTGCACGCGCTCGGTGCTCCCAGGAGAAGACCCGCGCGCGGGTCGCTGGGACGGCTTCGCCAAGACCGAGTGCGGCCTGCACCTGAACGAGACCAACATCGAATACCAGTATGCGGAGCGCCAGCCGTGAAATCCTATCCGGTGAACCTGGTTGGCCTGGAAAACCAACGCTGCGTGGTGATTGGCGGCGGCGCGGTCGCGGCGCGCAAAGTCGCCGGGTTGATCGCCGCGGGTGCGCGTCCGGTGGTGGTCAGCCCTACCCTCCAGCCGGAACTCGCCGTGCTGCATTGCGCAGGACAATTCGAGTATTTTTCACGCAGTTTTCAGGAGGAGGATTTGTCAGGCGCATTTCTGGTGATTGCAGCCAGCGATGACCCCGAACTCAACCAGCGGGTCTGGAAGCTCGCACAGAGGCGAGGCATCCTGGTCAACGTGGTCGATTCCCCCGCGATGTGCAACTTCTTCGCCCCTGCTGTGATTCGACGTGGCGATTTTGTACTCAGCATCTCCACGGGCGGCGCTGCCCCGGCCCTGGCGTCACACGTTCGCAAAATGCTGGAAATACAATTCGGCCCTGAAATTCAAACCTTGACGGATTGGTGTGCGGCCATGCGTCCTGTAATGCGAGAACTTTTCCCCGACCCGGCGGAGCGCACAGCGCACTGGTATGCCCTGGCTGCTTCTCCCGTGCTCGACCTGCTCGCCGCAGGGCGGCGCGCGGAAGCCCGGGTCTGGATCGAGGAGAATCTGGGAGAACGGCTGGCCGACCTGCTCTCCATTGAAGGTATAGATCCATGAACAGGCGCAACTTCTTTCGCCCCCTGGTCTCGCTGGTGGGCGCGGGGCCAGGCGACCCCGAACTGATCACCGTAAAAGGGTTGGCCCGCCTGCAAGAGGCCGACGTCGTTTTGCACGACGCCCTGATCGCCCCGGCGTTGTTGCAACACGCCCCGCACAGCGCAAAGATCATCGACGTGGGCAAACGCCATGGGCAACATCGCATCCACCAACAGGATATCCATGCCTTGCTCATCCAACACGCGCGGGCCGGACAGTTCGTCGTCCGCCTCAAAGGCGGCGATCCTTTCGTCTTCGGACGCGGCGGCGAGGAAGCCGAAGCGCTGGAGGCCGCCGGGATTCCCTATGAAGTCATCCCCGGCGTTTCCAGCACGATCGCCGTCCCAGCCTGCGCGGGTATCCCGCTCACCCACCGGAGGTATGCCGCCAGCTTCGCCGTGGTAACAGGTCACAGAAAACAGGGCGTGGAGGCGATCCAACAAGATTGGGGAGCGCTGGCCCGGATGGATACGCTGATCATCTTGATGGGGATGCGCAACCTTGCACAGATCGCCGGGGAACTGATTTCCGCAGGGCGAGCGCCCGACACGCCCGTGGCTGTCATCCAATGGGGGACAACTCCCCGACAAAAGGTGGTCACAGGGTCATTGGGGGACATCACTGACCGCGCACGCGAAATGTCCCCACCCGCGACCATCGTCATCGGCGAGGTCGTCAGCCATAGATTATGCAACTCCCCAGCGCTTGCTGGTCAGCCCAATCTGCGCCAAGCGGTAGCTGCAGATAAATAAAAAGTGAGCCGCAGCAGTTTTGCTACGGCTCACCCGTCTTCATAAAAATCAATGTGGGACGATATGGCCCGCTAGTTACCGGAGCCCGCCACACTGGCAGGAGTGATAGTAACCTCGTTATACATGATGTGGAAGAAAGGCTGTTCCACACCGTTGGGCAGCATGAAGCCAGTCGGGACAGGGCTTTCCTGCGGCCCATCGGGGGTGACCTCGATGTTGGGCAGCATCAGGTGGAAAACCACTTTGCTGTTGTCGACATCCTGGTCAAAGCCCAGCTTGTAGTCTTCATCGCGGGGGTTCGAAGTAATCATCCCGTGAACGAGCCGGTTGGAGGCCACCACTTCGCCATCAATGGACAATTCAGCGACACCCCAGAAGGCCACGTAGGTGTAAGCGCCGGGCATCAAGCTGGTGCCGATGCCGGTGGCCCCATGCTGGATGAAGTTCGTGGCGACGCCACCAAAGAAGGGGTGTTCCGGCCCTTTGGGGATCACCTTCAGCACGGTCACGGCGTACTCCTTACCATCCGGCCCGGTGAAAGTGGCGGTGAAATCGACCTGATCCTGGGAGTCTGGTCCATCCACCAGGGTAGCATCCACCACCTTGAGGCTAAAGCTGCCTTCGCTGGGGGCGTAGCTATCCGAAAACGGGGTCGGCCCCGCCGTGGTGGTGTAAGCGCTGCCATCTTCAAAAATCAGACGGGCTTCCAAAGGCAGCCCCGTACCTTGCTCAAAGCCAAGCGGCTGATCGGGAGTGCCGAAGATGGCCGGGTCTAACGCTCTTGGTCCGGGCAGAATCCAGCGCACGTCATCCTGTCCAGAGGCTTCTATGGTCACCGGCCCACCGGCCAGCATTCCTGGCTCAAAATCAATTTCTGTGGCATAAGGGGGAGGCGCAGCCTGAGCGCTCATGGCTAAAAACAGCCCCGCCAACACAGCCAACAGGGAAAGCGACACAAATCGAAACTTACTCATCATTATCTCCTAATCTGTTTGTTAGAGAACTTTTCCAGACTTCTTGCCCAGGGTACCCTGATAAATGAGCAAGGGTGGTCTAATGATGAGACGCTCGCTTGGCCGCCGTTCTTACTTAATCGGTAAAATCCGGTTTAATCCCCCCATCGTGTCGCACAGTGACCCTCCTATCTGTTATAAGCCCTCCGCTTCCAACCAGTTCAATATCCTGTCCGCCACAGTTCTCCAGCCAGGCTCCAACATCATATCGTGCGCCATCTCAGGGAATATCTCCGCTTCCACGCCATATGCGCGCGCCGTCGCACGCACTTCCTTCACAGAGACCGCTTCATCTTCCTCCGCCCCTAATACGAGGAGGGGGCCTCTCCCCTTTCTGGATCGGGGCAGATTCAGCAGAACCATATCGATATACGCCCGATAGGCCTCGTCCTGCATGCGTTCAAAGTATTTCATTAATTGCGCTTGATCCAGGCTATCCGAAAACAGGAAACGCTTGCATTTTTCCGGCGTCCCGATTACCGGATACAGGCTCAGCGTGAGGTTGACTTTCAGGAACGTCAGCGGTTGCCGCCTGGCCACGCGCAGCGTCGCTGGCAACAAGCCGCCCGGCGGCACCGAAGCCAGCAAGACCGCCCCGGGTGCTTCTTGCTCTTCGAGATATTTTTGTACAACCATTCCCCCCATCGAATGACCAATCAGAACCGGGTGAGCACCAATCTGCCGGACGACCGCGACGACATCGGCGACATAGTCAGCCAGCGAAGTCCACCGTAGCCTTTCCCTGCCCACGCTCCCGCCGTGCCCGCGCAAACTCACCGCGTAGGCCGCGTACCCGTTTTGAGAAAAATAAGGCAGGAAGTTCTCCTCCCAACACCACGCGCCGTGCCACATCCCATGCACAAACAACAGCGGCGTCTTACCCGTCTCGTCCTCCGGTTTTCTCACCACGACTTCCAACTGCGGCTGCATGAATCACTCTTCTCTCGAGTAA